>DATFXR010000867.1:0-5373 GCA_035315685.1 Vicinamibacterales bacterium
GCGTAGCGATTCAGGTGATCGAGGATGTTCTCGCGGTTGAAGTTCGCCTTCGCCATCGAGCCGTCGCTCTGCTTGAGGAAGCCGAGGTGGCTGTGGATGTCGACCATCGCCGGCATGACGGTCTTTCCCGTCAGATCGACACGAGCTGCGCCCGCCTGGACGTGCAGCTCGCCCTGCTTGCCAACGGCCGCGAAAGTGCCGTTCTCGATGATGAAGGCAGACGGCTCGATCGGTGCGCTGCCGTCGCCAATGATGAGACGAGCGCCTTCGAACACCGTCGCGCCAGCCGCCGCGGCCCGGCTCTGGTTTGCGGCAGGCGAGGAACAGCCCGCTGCAACGAGCAACGACGTCAGCACGCTCAACAGGCGCATCACCGCCTCCTTGTCGATACGTAGATTGACGACGTCGACTGCGGACGAGCAGTTCGGAACCACGAGCAACGTCGCTACGGCGCGACTACCCTACTCTCTGCACCAGACCGATTCAAGACGAACGGCGGTGTGGCTGCCCATGAACGCCAACCGATCGGACTCCGCGATCGTCACGTGAGAATCGCGCAGTCGCGGTCCTGCCAAAGGCGCGACGATGAACACCGCGAAGAAGAACTGACTGCGTCGCCGGAGCTGACCGGGTTGACATGGCGACGGGCCGTCGTACACTCAATACACATGAAACGCACAAATCTTGTGATTCGCGAAGACTTGCTGGAGGAAGCGGTCAAGCTCAGCGGCGAGCGGACCTATTCCCGCGCCGTCGAACGGGCGCTCGAGGATTTTGTCCGTCGGATCAAGGCACGCCGGATTCTCGAGCTGGCCGGCTCTGGCCTGTGGGAAGGCGACCTGGCGGCCATGCGGCACGATAACCCAGTCCGCAGATCGCAGCGGGTGACTCGACGTGCTGCTCGTTGACACGTCGGTCTGGATCGAAGTGTTCCGACGGGGCACTACCTTTCAGCTGGAATCGATCGCAGATCTGGAAGAAGTCGTCACCTGTTTACCGGTGATTCAGGAAGTCCTCCAGGGGTTTCGTGATGAGCGTGCGTTTCAGGTCGCGCGGGAGTCGTTGCATGCGCTGCCGATTGTGGAGTCACCGTTGAGACGAGTGGTGTTCGACGAGGCAATCGATCTGTATCGCAGGAGTCGGCAGGCCGGAGCCACGGTGCGTTCCAGCGTCGACTGTCTCATCGCGGCGTGCGCCGTGCGCCATGGCTTGACCGTGGTACATCGCGATCGCGACTTCGGCAGCCTCGCGCGCGTTTCGCCGCTTCAAGCGCGCGACATCCTTCGCCGGTGATCGCTGCGGGTCGATCATCGGGGATTTCCGTTCTCGTGGTTGTTGCGGCTCAGGCGAGTCACGCCGACGCTCCTTCGGGTCCCTGGCGCGCAGGCGGACAATCAAATCGGGCTGAACGGAGAAATCAATCAGTCCGAAACGTGTCGTCAAACGGCTAGCGAACTGTCCGTCGTCAGCCGAACGGTAGAATGCTCGCGGAAATGGCCCTTCCCCCCGGCACCCGTCTCGGTCCGTTCGAGATCCAGTCGCTCCTCGGCGCCGGCGGCATGGGCGAGGTGTATCGCGCCACCGATACGAGTCTGTCGCGCCAGGTGGCGGTCAAGGTGTTGCCCGATGCCGTCGCCGCGGACGCCGAACGGCTCGTACGCTTCGATCGTGAGGCGAAGACGCTCGCCGCGCTCAATCACCCCAATATCGCGGCGATCTACGGGCTGGAACGATCGACTCACACGAACGCGCTCGTGATGGAACTGGTCGAAGGGCCGACATTGGCCGACACCCTCGCGCAGGGCCCGATGTCGATCGGTCGCGCGCTGCCGATCGCACGGCAGATTGCGGACGCACTCGAGGCCGCGCACGAGCAGTACATCATCCACCGCGATCTCAAGCCGGCGAACATCAAGTTGCGTCCTGACGGCACGGTCAAAGTACTGGACTTCGGTCTCGCGAAGGCGCTGGAGCCGGCCGGAGCGGCCGCATCGCCCAGCGTCTCGGTGTCGCCGACCATTACGAGCCCGGCGGCCATGACGGGCGTCGGTATGCTCGTCGGCACCGCCGCCTACATGTCGCCCGAGCAGGCACGCGGCAAGCCGGCTGACCGGCGCGCGGACATCTGGGCGTTCGGCGCTGTTCTCTACGAAATGCTCAGCGGCACTCGAGCGTTTTCTGGAGACGAGATTACCGACACGATTGCGTTCGTCATCACGAAGGAGCCTGATTGGAAGGCGTTGCCGGCGAGCACACCCGCCCCGGTTCGCACACTTATTCGCCGCTGCCTCGAAAAGGATCGCAAGCGCCGCCTGGCGGACATCGCCGACGCGCGGCTCGAGATCGACGACGCGATAACCGCGGTCGGCGATACGTCGGTTGCCTCGGCTGGCGCCTCCAATCGCGGCGCGCCGTCAAGGCGATCGGGCGGCATTGCCGCATGGCTAGTCGCGAGCGTGTTGCTGGTGACGACGATCGTGCTGGGCGCAGTCGTGCTTCGACTGCTGCGGCCCGCCGCGGCTGCGGTCACCCTGTTCACCGTCACGCCTCCGGCCAACACGGTGTTCCATCTGCCCGGCACGGGCTCGCCGGCGTCGTTTGGTTTCAACGGGGGTACCATTTCGCCGGACGGCCGAACGCTTGCCGTCACGCTTGTGGACGCCACTGGCAGGCAGCAGTTGTGGGTGCGTCCGCTCGATACCCTCGTCGCGAAGCCGCTCGCCGGGACAGAGGGCGCGTTGAACCCGTTCTGGTCGCCCGATAGCCGTGCGCTTGGCTTCTTCGCCGACCGCAAGCTGAAGACGATCGACGTTTCGGGCGGATCGCCGCTCGTCCTCTGCGACGCCGATCCGACGGCGCGGGGCGCCGCGTGGAGCTCTGAAGGCGTGATCGTCTTCGCCGCGAATGTCGGCCCGCTGTCGCGCGTATCCGTCAACGGCGGCGCGCCCTCTCCGGCGACCGCGTTGCAACAGGGTCAGACGGCGCATCGCCGGCCGGTCTTTCTGCCCGACGGCCGCCGCTTCCTGTATCGGGTCGAGAGCGGCTCGAAGGCCGAGGTCGCCATCGGTTCGCTGGACTCGGCCGACGCCGCGCCGCTACTGCAAGCCGATTCGCAAGCGTTGTATGCGTCGCCGGGTTACGTGTTGTTCGTGCGGCAAGGGACGCTCCTGGCACAGCGTTTCGACGCCGACCGCCTGCGCGTGACCGGCGAGCCCGTACGCATTGCCGAGCGGATCGCCGTCGATGTCGGCACCGGCCAGGCCGCGTTCTCCGTGTCGCAGAACGGCGTCCTCACCTATCGCAGCGGCGGCGTCTACAACGTCGTCGGCGACGCAGAGGAGGCGCAACTCGACTGGCTCGATCGGCAAGGCAACGTGATCGAATCGCCGGGAAGTGCTGATGACTATCGAGGCATCGCGCTCTCGCCGGACGCCGCACGCATTGCCTTCCACCGCCACGACAGCACCGGCGGTGATATCTGGCTGCTCGACACGAAACGCGGGACGAGGACACGTCTGACCTTCGAGCCAGGTCAGGACAGTCATACGCCGGTCTGGTCCCCCGCCGGCGACCGGATCGCCTTCGCTTCCTATCGCAACGGGTCGTGGGGCTTGTATCAGAAAGCCGCCGACAGCGCGAACACGGGTGACGATCTCCTGTTCGAGACCAAAGATATCGTCGCGCCGGCGGGCTGGTCGCCCGACGGCCAGTTTCTCGTCTTTACGCAGAGCGTTCCGCGAAACCGTGCCGATATCTGGCTGCTGCCGGTTGCCGGCGACAGGAAACCCGTGCCTTTTGCGCGAGAGAGGTTCCTCCAGGCTGCCGGGCCGGTGTCGCCGGACGGCCGATGGATCGCCTACGCGTCGGACGAAACCGGGACGCGGCAACTCTATGTTCGGTCGTTTCCGTCAGGCGCCGTGAAGCGAACGATCTCGACCGGCAGTGCCGTGACGCCGCGCTGGAGGCGCGACGGGAAAGAGCTCTTCTACCTCGATGTGGGCGCCCGCGATCCCATTTCGGGAAGGGAACTGAACCGCATCATGTCCGTCGAGGTGAATGGCGCCGGTACGAGTTTCGAGGCCGGTGTGCCGACGGAATTGTTCAGAACGGTCATGACATCCGGCGGCGGGAGAGGAAACGGCGATATTCCCTTCCGGACCATGGACGTGTCGCCGGACGGCCAGCGATTCCTCATCACCCGACCACGAACCGGCAACGTCGACGCCGCCGGCGCGCCCGCTGCGATCACCGTCGTCCTCAACTGGCCCGAGGGGTTGAGGGCGCAAACCTCGACGCATCCATGAGCGTCCCTCCAGGCACGCGCATAGGCGCGTATGAAGTCGTCGCGCCGCTCGGGGCGGGCGGAATGGGCGAGGTGTATCGCGCACGCGACACCAAGCTCGGACGTGACGTCGCGCTGAAGATCCTGCCGGCGACGTTCGCCAGTGATCCCGATCGGCTCGCGCGCTTCGAGCGCGAGGCGCGAACACTCGCGTCGCTCAATCATGCATCCATCGCACAGATCTACGGCGTCGAGGAAGCGGACGACATCGGCCCGGGCCGCTGCCGCGCCATCGTGATGGAACTCGTCGACGGTGAGGACCTCAGCGCGCGGATCGAGCGCGGACCATTGCCGCTCGACGAGGCGCTCGCGATTGCCCGGCTGATCGCCGACGCGCTGGAATCGGCGCACGACGCGGGGATCGTGCATCGCGATCTGAAACCCGCGAACATCAAGCTGCGCGCCAACGGGAGCGTCAAAGTGCTCGACTTCGGCCTGGCCAAGGCCGGCTCGATCGGTTCGACACCGGCGGCGGCTGCGTTGACCTCGCCGACGATTACCAGTCCAGCCGCGTTGACGCTGGGCGGCGTGATCCTGGGCACAGCCGCCTACATGGCGCCGGAGCAGGCGAAGGGCAGGCCGGTCGACAAGCGCGCCGATATCTGGGCATTCGGCTGCGTGCTTTACGAGATGGTCACCGGTCGCCGTCCCTTTGAAGGCGAAGACATCACCGACACCATCGCTGCCGTCGTCACCAGCGAGCCGGACTGGACGCGCGTACCAGCTCCGTTGATCCGGTTGCTCCAGCAGTGCCTGCAGAAGGATCCGCGGCGGCGCCTCCGCGACATCGGCGACGCATGGGCGCTTGTCACGGAGGACGAGCGAGCGCCGGCGCCCGCGCGACCGACGTCGTGGCTGCCGTGGACGCTCGCGGCTGCCCTCGCTCTGGTGGCAGCGGCGTTCGCCGTACTCGTGATGCGGCGGGTCGAACCCACCGCTCCGCTGATGCAGTTTCAACTCCCGATCGCTGAGGAGGCCGGCGCCATGCCCGGTACGGTCATGTCACCTGACGGTCTCCGGATTGCGTACTC
>DATFXR010000868.1:0-6146 GCA_035315685.1 Vicinamibacterales bacterium
TGAGATAGCGGGCAATCCGCTGATCGTGGATGATCGGGTACTTCTTGCGAACCTCCGCCGCTGCTTCGCGACCGAGCTCGACGTCCTGTGTCGGCGTGTATTTGTTCTTCGGCAGCTTGACCACGGTCTGCGCGACGAGGCCGGCGACCGACACGGACACGGCCGTCGCGAGAGCCGCTGCGCGGGCAGACGGTATCGAAAGCTCCATCAGAATTCTCGTATGCGTCGTCCAGGCAGGGCTACGGGAATTGTAGCGCCATGACCATGGAACGGGAACAAGGCGAGCAGATCCTCGACCAGTTCAGCCGGCAGGCGGCGCACTCCACCTGTCACCCTCCGGAGAAAATGACGGCTGCGCTTTCTGCGCCCTCTGCGTGCTCTGCGGTTGCTTGCCCGTCGCGGCGCAGCGTCAAAACAGAAGCTTCACCGCCAGCTGCACGTTCAGCGGCTCACCGGCGCCGATGCCAGGCGCGTTGTTCGCGTTGCGGGTGTTGGTGATCACGCCGAAGCTGGTCGAGTTCGACAGGGTGTTGCCCGGATTCGCCCAGTTGATCGTGTTGAACAGGTTGAACACCTCGAGCCGCAGTTGCAGCGACGTGCCGCCACTCAACCTGGTCGTTTTGAACACCGACACGTCGACGCTCTTGAACCCCGGACCGTAGAGCGCGTTGCGCGCGAGCGTGCCGTAGGTGCCAGCCGCCGGGTTGGCGAAGGCCGCCGGGTTGAACCACTGCAGGGACAGCGGCGTCGTCGTCGGCTGGACGATGCCTGCGTAGGGATCGCCGACGAGATTCGGCCGATCGGAGCGGACGCCAGTGCCGCTCACATCGGTGCCGCTCGTAATCGTGAACGGCGTGCCGCTCTGGAACGTGGCGATCGTGTTCAGCTGCCAGCCGTCGCCGAGCCGGCCGCTGCCGAACGCCGGCAGGGTGTAGGTGAGGC
Organism: Vicinamibacterales bacterium; assembly: GCA_035315685.1. GTDB lineage: Bacteria > Acidobacteriota > Vicinamibacteria > Vicinamibacterales > CAVVIG01 > QHWK01. Next base: position 943 of record DATFXR010000868.1, read on the forward strand.
CGGCAGTGAACACGTGCCGGATGTCGAACGACGCGTTGCCCCAGTCGGCGTCGATGTCGAGCTGGTTCATCGGCAGCGTGTTGCGCGCTTCCGACCCGTTGTCCATCGCGTGCGACAGCGTGTAGTTCAGGCGGCCGGAGACGCCATGCCACGCGTTCTGAATCAGCGACAGCTGCAGCGAGTTGTATTCGGAGCGGCCGATCGACTCGAGCTCGTTGATCGACGCGAGATCCGGATAGCGCGCCGCGAACGGCCGCCGCGCCTGCGCCAGGCCGGCTGCGCTCGGCAGCGGCGCGTTGATGTCGCGCATCAGGGCCAGCCGGTGGCCGCGCGTGCCGACGTAGCCGATCTGCGCGATCGTCGTCGGACCGAACGACTGTTCGACGTTCACGTTGAAATTCTCGACGTAGGGCAGCTCGAGATCCTGACTCACCGCGAACGCACCGTAGGGGGGCTGCGGGCTGGTCCCGAAGATCGGCACGTCCTTGACGACGGTCTGCCGCCGCTGCGTGATCGAGAAGACCGGCTGATCGCCGCCCGGGTTGTTGCCGACGCCGAGCGCGCCGCCGTTCGCGAACCCGGTGTTCGCGGTGAAGAAGGCGATGGCGAACATGTCGTAGAACAGGCCGTAGCCGCCGCGGACGACGGTCCGGCGGCTGTCGGTCGGCACCCACGTGACGCCGACACGTGGCGAGACCGCGTTCTTCTGAGCGGGATAGAGCGAGTCGGTCGACACCATTCCCTGATCGGGCAGGAAGTTGGTGAGCGTGCCGTCGCTCGCGCCGAGCACGCCGGGATACGTGTAGCGGGCGCCGAAATTGAACGTCAGCTTCGGCGTTGCAGCCCAGGCGTCCTGGAAGAACAGGTCGAACGAATTCTGGAAGTAATCGTGATGCGTGTTGCCACGCACGATGATACCGGTGGCGTAGCTGCCGGCCATGAAGTCGGCCAGCGCTTTCAGCGACGCGCTCGCCTGCGAAGTCGGCAGCGACGACCAGGGGCCGACCGTGCCGTCGTAGGTGAAAGTGCCGCGCTTGTTGCTGTCGTAGAAGATCAGCAGATCGGCGAAGCGCGCTTCCCCGCCGAACTTCATCTGATGGGCGCCGGTCGCGTACGAGAGGCTGTCGGTGAAGTGGATGGTCTTGTCCACGCGGCCGAGCGGCTGGGTGCCGCCCACCGCCGCGAAGCCGCTGATCGTCATGTTCGGCGGCCCGGCGAGCGCCGGATCGGTCACGCCCGTGTTGAAGCCGAGCGCGATCGGATCCGCAGACGTGTCGGCGGAGTTGAACGTCTGCTTGAAGTAGTTGTAGCCGACCACCAGCTGGTTCACGAGGTGCGACGTGAACACGCTCGTCCCGACCAGCGATACGTTGTGCATCCGGCTCGGCACTGCCTGGAAATACGCGAGGTACGGTGAGTTCGTCGTCGCCACCTGATCGCCGCCGCCGCCGAAGTACCGCGCCGACAGGCTGTGGATCGAGTTGAAGTTGTGGTCGACCTTCGCAATCCCGTTGGCACTGTCGTAGGAGTTCGGGTCGGTACCGACGAAATTCTGTGCGGTGGCGGTGCCGGTGCGGCTGTTCTGCGGCCACAACGACAGCATGTTCACCGACACCGGATTCACCGGCACGTTGAACTGAGCGAGCAGTGCGTTGCCCTGCTGCACCCACGCGTCCGACGGCGCTGTCGTCGGGATGGTATTGCCGGCGGTGAGCTTCTGCACTTCCAGGGTCGAGAAGAAGAACGTCTTGTTGTGAACGATCGGTCCGCCGAGCGAGAAGCCGTACTGGTTGTTGCGGATCTCGCGCTTCGCCGATCCGGGCAGCGCGACCGGTGAGTTCGCCGACAGGTGCTCGTTCCGGTTGAAGTAGAACGTGCTGCCGTGGAAATCGTTGGTCCCCGACTTGATCACGAGGTTCACCGTCGATCCGGCATTGCGCCCCATCTCGGCCTGGCCGCCCGACTGCACCGAGAACTGGTCGATCGCCTCGATTGGCAGCAGCGTGCCGGCAATCCCCGAGACACCGCCCTGATTCACGGCGGCGACGTTCTGAAAGGCGTCGTTGTTGTCGGCGCCGTCGATCTGGAAGTTGTTGCCGCGCGTGCGAACGCCGTTCACGGAGTTGCCGGCGACGCCGGGCGCGAGCTGCAGCATGCGGGTGAAGTCGCGGCCGTTGAGCGGCAGATCCTGCACCTGCTTCGGCCTGACGACGTTGCTGAGCGCGGTGGAGACGGTGTCGAGGATGAGCGCGGAGGCGGTGACGTTGATGGTCTCGGCGACGGTCGAGAGGCCCATCTTGAGCTCCACCGCCGCGATCTGCGACACGCTCACTTCCACCTTCGTCCGCACGGTCTGGAACCCCTGCAGCGCTGCCTCGATCGTGTAAGCGCCGAGCGGCAGGTCCGGCACCGAGAAATCGCCGGTGGTCGAGGTGATCGTCGTGCGCGACACGGCGGTCGCGTCGTTGGTCACCGTGACCGTGACGCCGGGCAGCACCGCACCGGTCGCGTCGGTGACGCGTCCGGAGATGCCCCCGCGAAAGGTCTGCGCGCTGGCGGCGGCAGCGCCGCCGACGAAGATTGCGAGAAGGAGTGCGGTGATGGGACGCGTCGCGGACATCGGTGCCTCCTGGACACCGTTCGCTTGCGGAACGGTGGCCGGAAGGATACACCGGTCCCGCCGGGGCTGGGGACTGGGGCTGGGGCTGGCGGAAAGCAACCGCTGAGAACGCAGAGCGCGCAAAACAAGTTTTTCTGCGTTCTCCGCGATCTCTGCGGTTGCTTTCCCCCAGCCCCTACTGTGGCCTGCCCTGCGCCGTCTGGATTGCTGCGAACAACCGCTGCCGCGTCTGGTCCGACGCGACGAACAGATCGTCCGGCGTCTTCGTGACGTAGCGCAGCATCTCCGAATAGATCAGGTCTGCCTGATACAGATTCAAGCCGAGGCCGGCGAGATACTGCAGCCGCAGATTGCGGTCGTGGTTGATCTGCGCGGTCCGCAGCCACGGCTCGAGGTCTAGTTTGCGGCCGGCATAGGTCGCAAAAAGGTCGACTGCGGAGTTCATGCCGATCTCGCGCAGCGAGCGCGCCATCGGCGCGTACTCCGGACGCTGCAGCTTCGCCTGGATCGCGTCGACGTCGATCCTCGTCGGCTCGACCTGGCCGAGCAGCACGAGGTCGTAGCCCTTCCCCTCGTTCGTGTTCCCGAACACGATGCCGTTGGGGAACGCTTCGAGGAACGTGCCGATCTCGCTCTTCACCGCCTCGGTGTTGCTCTCGTACAACTGCACGAACAGCGTCACCACGCCGCCGGGGTTGAGATGCTGCTTGACCAGCTCGAAAAACTCCGCGGTGTACAGCATCGCGGCGCCCTTCACCCATGGGTCGAGCGGGTCCGACGTCACGGCGTCGAACTTCTCGCGCGTCGTTTCGACGAAGTGCCGCGCATCGTCGATCCGGACGTGAACCTTCGGGTTGCGGACGACGTCGAAGTTGTGCTCGGCGAAATACGTGGAGACAACGCGCGGGACAAGCGGCTCGATCTCCGCGATGGTCTCGTGCTCGACTGCGGGATCGACGGACACGGCGCCGGCCGTGACACCTGCGCCGCAGCCGATGACCAGCACCTTCCTGGGATTTGCCGGAATCAACGTCGTCAGGTGGCCGAGCATCCGCTGCAGCCGCATGTCCTGCGGCTCGCTGGATGCCTGTACCTTGCCGGCGTTGTGATAGTTCCGCACGCCGTTCGACAGTTCGGAGACGGCGACCGAGGCATTCAGCCCCTCGCCGACATAGATGATGTCCGCCTGTCCGACGCGCGTCGCTGCGTAGCGGCCGTAAGCGACGAGCAGCCCCGGCAGCGGCCGGACGCTGCGTGCGAGCAGGCCCGCCGCCACCATCGCTAGCGCGAGGACGATCGTCCCGGAGACCGCCGAGACGGCAGCGGGCGCCCGGAAAGTAACCGCAGAGGCCGCGGAGAAAGCAACCGCAGAGCTCGCAGAGTCCGCTGAGTAAATTTTTTTCTCTGCGTTCTCTGCGGTCTCTGCGGTTGCTTTCCGTGCGGCGAACGACGGCTCGAGCATGAGCAGCGCCGACAGAGCGGAGATGATGATCACCACCTGCTCGGCGTGGGACGTGCCGATCCACGGAATCAGGATGAAGCTGGTGCCGAGCGAGCCGGCGATCGCGCCAACCGTGTTGGCCGCGTACACGCCGCCGGCCAGCCGCGCCGCATCGTACTCGGTCGTCGCGACTGCGGCGAGCGCGAGCGGAAAGCTCGCGCCCCACAGCAGCGCTCCGGGCAGCACCACCCACATGCAGCGGACGAAATCGAGCTGCATCGTGTACCACGGCGAGGTCGCGAGCGACGGATTGATCGGCCAGTACGGCAGCGACTCCGTGAGCTGGTACGCCGCCCATCCCATCGCCGCGCAGACCAACAGCTGACACCAGCCGAGCGCCCGCCGCGGCGACGCCGAGCTGCGGCCGGCGCTGGCGCCCACCGTGCTGCCGATGCCAAGGCCGACCAGGAACACCGCGAGGATCAGCGCGAACGTATAAACCGTCGCGCCGAAGTGCAGCGACAACAGCCGCGTCCAGATCACCTCGGCGGACAGCGCGGTCATCCCCGACAGCGCGATCGCCGTGTAGACCGACCACCCGCCGCCCGGTGTGGGCACGACCCCTTCGGCGGGCTCGTCAGGTTCGTAGGTGGTCCGTCGCGCCAGGACGATCGCGATCAGGCAGACAGCGATGTTGATGGCCACCGCGACCAGCGTCGCGGTGACGACGTCGAAGACGCGCAGGAGATAGAAGCCGGCGGCCAGGCTGCCGATGACGCCACCGGCGATGTTGCCGCCGTAGAAAAAGCCGAGCCACGCGACGCCGTCCGGCGTCGCTTTCACCCACCGCGAGATCGCCGGCAGTGTCGCGCCCATCAGCATGGTCGGCGGCAGGAGACAGATGCCGGCGATCACCGCTCTGAAGATGATCCCGGCGGTCCCCTCGCCGGCCCATGCGGTGTAGACGCCGCCGATGAGCGGCATGCCGACCAGAATCCACAGCGCCAGCACGCCGATGGCGAGCTCGAGCAGGCCGTAGACGACCAGCGGATGGCGGCGCGCCGAAATCAGACGCGGCTGCAGCAGGCTGCCCAGGCACATCCCGCCCATGAAGGTCCCGAGCAGGATCCCCAGCGAGATCGA
>DATFXR010000869.1:0-5241 GCA_035315685.1 Vicinamibacterales bacterium
CATCACGTCGGGCCGGATCACCTTGATGGCGACCGCGACACCCAGCTCGTTGTCCCAGGCTTGATACACGGCGCCCATGCCACCGACGCCGAGGGCGCGGATGATGTGATAGCGCCCGCTGAACGACTGGCCGATCGCGAGCGGCCCTTCGCCCTTGCCGCCCGGAGTCGAATCAGACGAGGCAGCGGACCGCACGTTGGTCAGCGCGTCTCCGTCCGACAGGGGCCGATCGGATGCGAGCGAATCCAGCGATGGCTTCCGAAGACCGCTCTCGAACGTCGTCAGATCGGCGGGCGAGGGCACCTGAAAGGTAGTCGGGGCTTCAGTGTCGAACGAGATCGAAGTCGGCGCATCGGCCGGCGGACCCGTTGGCGGGGGAGTCAGAACACCGGCGAGAGCTGCGTTGGTCAGTCCTGCGCAGCGCGGGCAGCGCCCGGACGTAGCGGGAATCGTGGTACCGCAACCAGGGCAGACCATTGGTGCACTTATGTGAGGGTTTGGGAATCATAGCATGGGCAGTCGGCTCCGGGGCGAGCATTTACCGAAGCCGCCGACGCTGCTTTCCAACGTATCTTACCGGGAGGAGATGGATATGACCGCTCGGCGGCTCTCACAGTGCGCCGTGTTGCTGATCGCGATCGGGGTGCTGTTGCCCGCGGCGCGGGCGCAGCAGAATCAGACGCAACGCTTTCTCTACGCGGCGCTGCCGGGCGTAGGCGGCGGAAACAATCTGAAGTATGGCGGCGCCGGCGTCCTCGTCTTCGACATCGATCACGGCCACAAGTTCGTGCGGCGGATACCGCTCCAGGGCACGATGCCGGACGGCGGACGGCAGGAAGCCATCAAAGGGATTGCCGCGCACGCGCGGACAGCGAGGCTGTACGTGTCCACCAGCCGTCGCGTCGCGGCGTACGACCTCACGACCGACAAGCTCGCGTGGGAGCAGGCCTATGACGACCGCGGCACCGATCGGATCGCGCTGTCGCCCGACGGCAAGACGCTCTACGCGCCGTCGCTGGGCGCGCCGAAATGGATCATCGCGGACGCGGCGACTGGCGCGCGCGTCGGCGCGGTCGACAAGCCGGGACGCCCGCACAACACGCAGTTCTCGGACGATGGCACGCGCGTGTACTTCGAGGCGGAAGGCGACACGCGGACGATGTCCGTGGTCGACGCGAAGACGCGGACGATCGTGAAAGAGATCGGTCCGTTCGGCAACATGGTCCGGCCGTTCACCTTCAACGGCAAGCAGACGCTGCTCTTCGCCAACATCAACGACTTCCTCGGCTTCGAGATCGCCGACCTCACGACCGGCGCCATTGTCGGACACGTCGAAGTACCCGGCGTCACGGCCGGCCGGTCGCCGACCCACGGCATTCCGAGCCACGGCATCGCGATGACCCAGGACGAGACCGAGATCTGGATTGCCGATAACGCCAACAACTACCTGCGCATCTTCGACGCCACCGTGATGCCGCCGACGCTGAAGACGAGCGTCAAGGTGCGCGACGAACCGGGGTGGATCACGTTCGGCATCGACGGCAGGCTCGCGTATCCGTCGACCGGCGACGTGGTCGACGTGCGCACGAAGCAGATCGTGGCGACGTTGCAGGACGAGAACGGCGCGAACGCGGAGAGCGAGAAGATGCTCGAGATCGACTTCGCGGGCGGCAAGCCGTCGGTTGCCGGCGATCAATTCGGCAAAGGAAAGAAGCGTTAGTTTTCCTCGCTGGAGGTCATGAGCCGACGATGCGAGTCCTGATCATCGGCGCCACGGGATTCATCGGCCGCGCACTCGTAGCGCGGCTTCGTCGCGATGGTCATACGATCGTCGCATCGGTGCGTTCGGAATCGCGCGCGCGAAGCATGCTCGGCGGCGACGTCGAGCTGCTCGCCGCGGCACGTGGAGCCGATGCGCTCGTCGCAGCGCTCGCGACGAGCGATGCGGTCGTCAATCTCGCCGGTGAAGCGATCGTCGGCAAGCGGTGGACGCCGTCGCGACGTCGCGTTCTCGAGGAGAGCCGCGTCGGCGTGACGCGGGAGCTGGTTCGCGCGATCGCGGCAGCCACGCCCCGGCCGCGCGTGCTCGCCTCCGGCAGCGCGGTCGGCTGGTACGGCGATCGCGCCGATGAGCGCCTCACGGAGGCGTCGTCGCCGGGCGACGACTTTCTCGCGCGGCTGTGCCGGGACTGGGAGGCTGCGGCGACCGCAGCGGAACAATCAGCCGTGCGCGTCGTGCTGCTGCGCACGAGCATCGTCCTCGGTCGGAACGGCGGCGCTCTCGCGCAGATGATGCCGCCGTTTCGTCTCGGCCTCGGCGGTCCAATCGGCAACGGACGCCAGTATTTCCCCTGGATTCACCTTCACGATCATGTTGCCGCCGTCGCGACGATGATCGCCGACGAGCGCTATCACGGCCCGGTGAATCTCGTCGCGCCGCACGAGACATCGAGTCGGATGTTTGCGGCGGCGCTCGGACGCGCGCTCCATCGCCCCGCGGTTCTGCCGACGCCCGCCTTCGCGCTGCGGGTGATCTTCGGCGAGGCGTCGACCACGCTGCTCGCGAGTCAGCGCGCCGTGCCCGCGGTCCTCAACGCGCATGGGTTCACGTTCGCGTTTACGGATCTCGATGCCGCGCTGGCGGATATCGTTCGCTAGGGTGTGCTGTAGCGGTCGGGCGGGTCAGGCAGTCGGGCGGATCGCAGCAGGGGTGAAAAGCCGGCGTGTCGGCAAAGCAATCGTGACACCGCCGCTCGTGACTGCTTTTCTGACAGCGACGTACCACCTGGTCACGCGCTGAGGATGAAAAACGTAGCACGACGGCCTCCGCCTCCGCCGAGGCTACGGCGGATAAGTCAGCCGAACCAGGTCGCCACGAAAGCACGAAGGCACGAAGATCAATGTTCTTCTTCGTGATTTCGTGTCTTCGTGGCGGATCCCCGGGTCCCGGTGTGCCAAGTACGTGCTACTAATGTTTCGCGGCCTGTGGAATCTTCAACTGCTGGCCCGGCTTGATCTTGTCGGGATCTGACAACTGATCGCGATTGGCGTTGAAAATCTCCATGTACGCGGTCGCGTCGCCGAGCAGGTGCTTGGCGATCTTGCTGAGCGTATCACCCGGTTGCACGGTGTAGGTCGTTTGCGCGGCGCTTGCCGCCGCCCCGCCGCCGGTCGCCTGAATATCGGCGATGATGTCGTCGCGCCAGTCGGGAACGGTCTTGATCGCGTCCCAGATCTTGTTCGCTTCTTCCTGGGTCTGGGTAGTGCCCTTGAAATAGAGCTTGCCGTCGCGCTCTTCAGCTGAGCCCTGCATTCGGAAGCCTTTCGCCGTCTGAATGGCAAGGTCGTACTTTTCGCGCAGTCCCATAGATGCCTCCTTCGCGACGCGCCTCACGCAACGATGCTGCCATGGCCGCTCGACTAGCGGGGGAGATCGAAGCGCACTTCGAGGTAGGTAATCGTGCCGTCGAGATCCTTGTACCAGTGCGGCGTGCCTGCCGGGATCAGGATGACATCGCCCTTCGCGACATGCCGGCTGACGCCGCCGTCGATCGTCGCGCCGCTCGATCCGCTTCCGCTGGCCGCAGTCGGTCTGATGATCGTGCCGCCCGTCACCAGGGTGCCGCCGCCGTCGACGATGTGATGCACCTCGGTTCCGTCGGGATGTGCGATCGCACCCTGCGGTGTCGTGCGCTGGACAACGTTGACGCGATAGCGATCCGCGTTCTTCACCGGAGCGGTGTGCATCGCCGGCGCGTTCTTCGCGGCCTCCTTCAACGTCGTCATCAGCTCGCCTTCAGTGAGGTAGATCGCTGCCGCCGAGCTCGACTGGGCGACGATGCGCGCCGGGACCAGCGGCTCGGCGCAGACGCACGCGGCGAGCACGATGGCTGTGAAGGCGGCGCGTCGCACGTTCCGCGTCATTTCTGTTTGTCCGTGGGTTTGGCTGCCTGCTTCTCCTGATAGCGCGCCCCCTGCAGCACGCCGGTGAGCGCGTAGTTGCCCTCGTGGCACGCGTACTCGAAGATGCGCTCGTCCGTGCGGACCATCGGGATCGATGCACGCCACGGCCGCGTCCACGTGTCGGGATCCTCGACGGTGAATTCGTAACGCAGCGCTTCAGCGCTCTCGCGCGTGAAGCGCTCGACGAGATGCAGCTTCGGGGTCGCCCCTCGGAATCCGCCGTCGAGCGAGAAGTTCGTCGTGTCGACGACGAGCGTGTCGCCGTCCCACCGCCCGATCGAGTCGCCGGTGACGAAGCGAATCTGCTGGGGCGCATGCTCGCGCCGCGTCAGATCGACGATCCGCGCGCTGTGGATCATCTCGTTCAGGATCAGCACGCGATCGCGGGTCTGCACGAGCTGCATGTTGTTGTTGTAGGCGCTCGGCACCATCGGCGGGCCGGAGTTGAAGCCGAGGATGCAGCGCTCGGCCAGCGGCCGCTCTTCGGGATTGTCGAAGTGACCGCGGCGATCGGCTAGTCGCTTCTGTGCGGCAGCCGTGAGCGCGGGCACGCGGCCATCCGCAGGATCGACGACGAGCGACGGCTGCCGCGCGATACGCTTGCCGAAGTCCCACCAGAAGTCGTTGTAGGCGCGCTCGACGTCGGCCGCCGCGCCGCCGTCGCGCTTATCCTTGTTGGACGTCTCGATGCGACGCTGTGCGAACTCCTCTGCCTCTTCGTCGCTGACCGTCTGCTTGTCGGCGAACTCGCTCGGCCGTTCGAACGGCGTGAGCTGAGCGAAATCCCACGTCGCCTGGAGATCTGGATGTCCGTCTGCCGTGCGCGCCACGGGCCCCTTCTTCGACTGCGCAGCAAGTGGGACGGCCAGCAGCAGGAGGATGCCGAACGCGAGGGAACGCATGGTGCCGCTCCTTTCGAGGTCTGGAACGCAAAGGTCGCTCGAGCGACACAAGTCTACGCCCGAACCGGCCCGGCGGGGGCAGGCTTGTGTCGGAGCGGCGTCAGGTACGTCACGCACCGACGCCGAGCCGATTGACCCGCTGGTCGCCGACGCGCGCGCTCGCCTCGGCAGGCACGTTCGCTGATTGCCGTGTTACGTGAGGACCGGTCGATCCGAAAACCGTCGGGACTGCGCTAGACTGCGAACGAGTCACCCGTGGTCCTGGTTCTCGAAGTCATCTCACCCCACGCGTCGGCGCTGGGCAGCGCCGCGCGGCAGACGTTTGACGTCACCGGCGGCAGCATCGGGCGTGTTCCCGGCAATTCGTGGGTGCTGC
>DATFXR010000870.1:0-5049 GCA_035315685.1 Vicinamibacterales bacterium
GGGTTCAGGGTTCAGGGTTCAGCGTTCAGGGTTCTGGTTCGCGTTCGAGTTCTCGTTCTGTGCCGGTTGAATCGGGACGCCGTCGGCGAGCTTTTGCGCGCCCGAGGTGACGACGCGTTCGCCGGACTTGATGCCGGAAAGGATGGGGTAGTTCTGTCCGGCGATCGGGCCGACGGTGATCGGGCGCTGCTTCGCGACCAGCTTGCCGCCGGCGTCTTCCGCGACGAACGCGAAGAACTGTCCGTTGATGCGCAGGACCGCCGTGACCGGCACGACGAGCGCGTCGGCGGTCTTCCAGACGATGCGGGCACGAACGTACTGCGACGGCCGCAGCGAGCCGGTCGGATTCCGCACTGGCGCCTTGACGAGAATCGACTGCGTCTGATCGTCCACGTGCGGCGAGATGAAGTTCGCCGTGGTCCGCGCCAGCTCCTGCGATCCGTCGCTGCTCAGAATCCGAACCGGCAGGCCGATCTTCAGACTCGGCGCGCGTTCCACCGGCACGTCCACGTGCAGCTCCAGCGTCTCGTTCTGATCGATCGTCGTCAGAATGGTCTGCGGCGTGACGACGTTGCCGACCCGCACCGGCACGTCGCCGACGATCCCGGCGGTCGGCGCAACCACCGTGAAGTAGCGCAGCTGCACCTCCTGCTGCCGCACCTGCGCCTGCAGCGACTTGAGCGACGCCTCAGCGGTCTCGAGCGCGGTGGTCGCCTGTTCCTGTTCCTGCTTGCTGATCGCGCCGGCGGCGTACAGTTCGCTCGCGCGCTGCGCCTGCTGCCGCGCGAAGGTGACCGCCGCCTGGCGCGCGGCCAGCTCCGCTTCCTGGCTCGACACGGCCGCCTGCTGCCGCCGCGGATCGATCTGCATCAGCGGCGCCCCGCGCACGACGCGCTGGCCCGACACGACATCGATCTGCGTGATCTGGCCGTCCACCTGCGGCTGCACGGCGGTTGACTTGAGCGACTTCAGCGTCGCGACGTACTCCGTGGTGTCCTCGATCGGCGCTGGCGCGGCAACCGCCAGCGCGACCGGCGTCGGCGGCAGGGCAGGCGGTGCCTGTGCCGCCGAGTCCGATCGGCATGCAGCCGTCGTCAGCACGGCGGACAGTGAAATCGCGGCACAGCGGAGTAGTCGAAGCACCGGCATCAGACTGCGTATTGGACTCTCGAGGTTCCGGGAAGGTTCCGGCAGAACGCGGCGGTAGAATCCGACCACCATGATTATGCGTCTTTCCGCCGCGTCCCGCGTGCTCGTCGCGGCCGTGCTCGTTCTCGACGGCTCGTCAGCCGACGCCGTGCAGACAACCACAACCCCGGCGATTCGCGTCCGGGCACGCACCGCGTCGACGCGCGATACAGCCTCGGATACCGCGATTCAGACGACGCGGATCAGCGTCACCAGCGTCGGCGATCAGTTGGGCGGCGAGAGCACGCTGCCGACGATCACACCCGACGGCCGCTACGTCGCATTCCTCTTCAACACGAACTCTCTTGCACTCCACGACAACCAGACGCGAGAGACGAGAGCGCTTGGAACCGTGACCGGACACCCAGCGTTCACGCGCGATGGCCGGTTCCTCTTGTATCACGATCCGTCCGCCATGTCGGTCGCGTACGACATGGCGACCGGCACGACACGCTCGCTGGGCCTCAATGCGGTGACAGTCAGCGACGACCTCCGGTTTGCCACCTTCTACGGCACGGTGCCGGTGCCGCCGTACAACTACATCCCGGCGTACGTGCGGGACCGCCAGACCGGAACGGACACGCAGATTCTCATCCCAGACTCCGTCGACTGGCAGGATGTCGGTTCGCCGACGCTGAGCCCGACCGGTCGCTACGTGGCGTTTTCCCATCAGAGGGTCCCACCGTTCTTTCTCGGCCGGACAACAGAAGCCTACGTCTGGGATCGCTCGACCGGCATCGTGACACAAGTAAACACGCAGCCCCCTGGCGGCGCGGGTCGGTTCGCGTATCCGGTCGCTTTCACCCGTGACGAACACTCCTTGCTCATCGGCGTATTCTGCTTTTGCAATAATCCAACCCAGGTCTTCGTCGATCTCACAACCGGCACGCAGACGCCGATGAGCCTGGCGCCGGCCAGCCAGCTCGCCCTCAGCGCAAACGGCCGCTTCCTGTCGTACGTCGACGGTACCCCGACGCATGCGTACGTGCACGATCTCATCATCGCGGAGACGCGCCAGGTCGACGTCAACGCCGACGGTAGCTCGGGGAATGCCGACGCCTTTGGGCCGGTTGCCGACGACACGGGACGCGCCGCCTTCGCATCGAACGCGTCAAATCTCGTTGCAGGCGATACCAACGGGTCATCGGACGTCTTCTTCGCGACGATTGCCTCCGCGCCGCCGCCGGCGCCCCGGAATCTGTCGGCAGCGGTGTCGAGTGCGGGCGTCGCGGGATCACGCGTGACACTGAGCTGGCTTGCGCCGGCGGCCGGCGCCTGGACCGGCTACGTCATCGAAGCCGGATCGGGTCCGAACCTCGCGGATCTGGCGAGCATCTCGACCAACAGCCTCGCGACCACTTTCAGTACTCTCGTGGCCGGTGCCGGCGTGTTCTTCGTCCGCGTGCGTGCGTCGAACGGCACCACTGCGGGTGAACCGTCGAACGAGATTGTCGTCACCGTCGCGACTAATCCGTCCGATCGCCCGTCGGCTCCTTCGAATCTGACCGCGTCGGTGTCGAATTCAGCGGTGACGCTGACGTGGCTACCGCCCGGCGGCGGCAGCGCGCCGACCGAGTACATCATTCAAGCCGGTTCGTCGCCCACTCTGGCGAACCTCGCGAACTTCGCGACAGGTAGTGCCGCAACCAGCTACACAGCGACCGGCGTCGGGGCGGGAACCTACTTCGTGCGCGTCCTCGCGTCGAATGCAGCCGGCGTGGGTCCCCCTTCGAACGAGGTCGTGATCACGATCGCTAGCGTGCAGCCGTGTTCCGCCCCCCCGGGGCAGCCGTCATCGTTCGTCGCGTTCGCCACGGGTTCGACGGTCACGCTGCAGTGGGGGGCCAGTGCTGGATCACCGACTTCGTACGTGATTGAAGCCGGATCGCAATCCGGACTCGCCGACGTCGCAACCTTCGATACCGGGAGCGTCGCGACTTCCCTGTCGGTGCCGGGCGTCGGCGCCAACACGTATTTCGTGCGCGTGCGCGCGAAAAACCCGTGTGGAGTCAGCTTGCCGTCACGCGAGAGTGCCGTCACGGTGCGATGATGCGCATTCCATTCCTCGTCCTCGTGGTGTCGTCGTCCACGATCGCGCTTGCACAGCGGCCGCAGCAGCCACCGCCTCACGCGGCTGCGCACCACGAGTTCGTCATCGACGACTTCCACACCGAGAGCGGCGCGGTCTTGCCGAAGGCGCGGATTGTCTACGGCACCTACGGCACGCTCGACCCGGCCCGCGACAACGCGGTGCTCCTGCCGTCGCACTACATGGCGAATCATCACGGCTACGACTGGCTGATCGCGGGGCAGGGCGCCGCCGCACCGGCCAACGAAGCGCGTGCGCTCGATCCGTCGAAGCTGTTCCTCGTGGCCACGGAGCTGTTCGGCAACGGCCAATCCTCGTCGCCGAGCAACACACCCGAGCCGTTTCACGGCCCGCGCTTTCCGGTGATGACGATCCGCGACAACGTCGAGGCAGTGCATCGACTGCTCGTCGACGAGCTGCGCATCACGCATGTGCGGGCCGTGATTGGATTCTCGATGGGCGCCGAGCAGGCGTTTCAATGGGCGGTCAGCCATCCGTCGTTCGCCGATCGCATCGTGGCGACGGCGGGAACCGCGAAGGCGTGGCCGCACGGCGTCGTCCGGCTGGAAGGGCAGATCGCAGCGCTCACCGCCGATCCCGAATTCCAGGGCGGCGACTACACGTCGCCGCCACGCAAGGGAATCGAAGCGTACGGCATGGTCTGGCTCGGGTGGCTCTACTCGCAGGAGTGGTGGCGCCGCGAGATGTGGAAGACGACTGCGCCGGATCGCACGCTCGAGCAGGAGATCGACAGTCGCCGGCGCACCTTCTTCGCGAACAACGACGCGAACGATCTGATTCTGCAGGCACGGACGTGGCAGCGCCACGACGTCGGCACGACCAAGGGCTTCGCGGGCGACACCGCCAGGGCGCTGCGATCGATCACGATTCCAGTGCTCTACATGCCATCGGAAACCGATCTGTACTTTCCGGTGGGCGACGCGAAGTACGAATCGCAGTTCATCGCGCAGGTGTCGCTCGTGCCGATTCCGTCGTTGTGGGGCCATCCCGCAGGCGCCGGCGGCAATCCGGCCGACCGTGCGTTCCTGAACGAAAAGATCGGGCGGTTTCTCTCCGGTTTACAATAAGAGACCCTCAACGGAGAGCTATCGATATGCGCCACTATCTCATCGGCGTCGCCGCCGCCCTTGTCCTGGCGAGCGCGGCCGTTTCGTCGACGACCGACATTGTCCTCGCGCAGGCGCCCGCCACGCAGACGGTAAAGCCCGCGGCGAAGCCGGCGACCGCTGCCAAGGCGGCGATTCGCCGGCTCGCCGATGGACATCCGGATCTGCAGGGCACCTACGACATCGCCACGCTGACGCCGGTCGATCGACCGCGCGGGGTGAAGAACCTCGTCCTCACCGAACAGGAAGCCGTGGCAATGGAGAAATACGAAGCCCAGCGGCAGGTGAAGAACGACGCGCCGCTGAAAGGCGACCGCGGCGCTCCGCCGGTCGGCGGCGAGACGACGGCGCCAAAATCGTACCTCGAGTTCCTCGAGCAGGCCGGCGGCGGCGTGGTCGGCGGCTACAACAACTTCTGGCTCTCCGGCGGCGACCACGTGATCAGGGTCGACGGCCAGCCGCGCAGTTCGCTGATCATCGATCCGCCGGACGGTCAAGTGCCGGCGATGAAACCCGAGGCGACGAAGCGCAATCAGGCGTTCCTCGCCGGGGCTGCGGCGCCTGACGCGAGCGAGAGCGGCAACTCGGGACCGCCTGGCGCGTTCGATGGTCCAGAAACGCGGCCGCTCGCCGAACGGTGCCTGC
>DATFXR010000871.1:0-6398 GCA_035315685.1 Vicinamibacterales bacterium
GCGGCTCGACTCGCGGATGGCGGCCGGCATGCGCCGCGGCGGGGCGGTGATGCTCGGCAAGGCGAACCTGGACGAGTTTCCGTTCGGCGACTTCGGCATCAGCTCTGTCGCCGGAACGATCGGCAACGCGTTCGATCCGACATTGAGCACGTCCGGGTCGAGCGGCGGCAGCGCGGTGGCCACGTCGACCAGCCTCGTCACGCTCGCGTTCGGAACGGACACCTGCAATTCGCTGTCGAACCCGGCGGCGTTCGCCGCGCTGGCGACGATCCGGACGACGCGCGGGCTGACGAGCCGCGCCGGCGTGATGCCGCTGAATCCGTACAACGATGCCGTCGGGCCGCTCGCGAAATCGGTCCGCGAGGTCGCGCTGGTGCTCGATCAGGTTGCCGGCCCGGACGAAGAGGACGCGGCCACGGCGACGGCTGCGAGCCACCTCACCAGTCCGTTCGCCGCGGGGCTCGACGGGGCGTCGCTGAAGGGTGCGCGCATCGGTCTCTTGCGTCAGCGCTTCGTCGGCTTCACGGGCGAGCGCGAGATCGCGGCGATGATGGACGCCGTCGCGAGGGAGCTGCAGGCCGCCGGCGCGACGGTGGTGGACGCGACCGCGGCGGACATCGAGGCGCGCTACCGGGCCGCGCGGAACGCCGAGCCGGGCGCGCTGAAGGCGGCCTGGCAGGCCTACCTGTCGCGCGGCTCCCGCACCGGCGAGAACGTGATCACGATCGAGGAGTTGCTCGCGTCGGGCAAGCTTGCTCCCGACAGCGCGCGCCGCTTCGAGGTCGCGATGGCGCCGGTTCCCGCCGGCGACGAATTGCGCAAAGCGCGCGAGGAGTTCGTCGCGAGCCGCGAGGCATTCCGCGATTTCTTCGTTCGGCTGATGGACGATCAGCGGCTCGACGCGCTGCTGTATCCCGCGAACCTGGCCAGGCCACACACGCACGAAGGCGGTCTCGAGCGCTTCGGCGGCGAACCGAGCACCTGCCAGGAGAGTGCGCTGACCGGACTGCCCCAGGTGACCGTTCCGGGCGGCTTCATCGGCAACGGCCGCTATCCGTTCGGCATTTCGTTCCTTGGACGCCTGTGGACCGACGCGCGCCTGCTCGCGCTCGCCTATGCCTACGAGCAGGTGACCCATCACCGGCGGCCGCCATCGTTGAACCGCTAGAGCGGTTAACCACCGGGCGCTATTCCGCCGTGTGGATCGGCCGGCCACGCCGGCCGACGCGCGACGCGGGGGGTGGCGTGTTTTCAGCTTGCTCGTCTTCTCGGGTTCCCGGCCTGTTTTCTCTGTGCCTCTGTGTCTCTGTGGTTCACGACGCGGTAGGAAAGTGGAAACGCGACCGCGCCGTTGCAACAGATCTGCAACTCGGATTGCAGTCGCGGGGTACGCGCCGGGTGGCCGGCGCCGTTCTTGTCCTGCCGCTGCACGGTCCGGCATTCGCTCGCACGGGGCACCGTGATTGCGACGAGATCGATACCCAAGGGGAGGTGCCAATGTATTGGGTTTTTGTCGCCGTGTTCACTGCGATCGCGTTTGGGTGGGTGACCGTTCGTCGGCGGCGCAAGTCTGATCAGAAGACCGCGTAAGCGGACTTTCATCAAACGCACCGATCGTCGCGGCCGGACGTATGTTCCGGCCGCGTCTCGCTCGAAGTGTCACGTCAACCAGATCGCTCGGCTGAACCCTTCTCGCGACGTCCTGCCGACAATCGTTCTCGCGACCTGCGTCACGGCGGCGCGGTGAGACGCACGGTGCGCGTTTCGGATTCGGAGACGTGGAAGACGCCGGGGAGGAGCTCGCGAAATTCGAACCGGCCATCCGATCCGGACACGCCAGCGCGCGTTTGCAACGGGTTGGCGATCGCTGCGGTGAGCCGCCTCATATGTGCGTTGAGACGGCCGACTACGCCTTATGGCCGTCCGGCTGAGGTCGCGGGCGCCGATGGGCCCTGATACTGCACCTTGCCGCCGACGATCGTGTAAAGGATCTTCGTCGACGGAATCTGGTCCTCGGGGACTGTCATCAGATCGTTCGAGAACACGGTGATGTCGGCGAGCTTGCCGGCGCGGAGCGAGCCCTTGATGCTCTCCTCGAAACCAGCGAACGCCGCGTCGATGGTGTAGGAGCGCAGCGCTTCCATCCGGCTCATGCGCTGGTCGCCGTAGAAGACTGAGCCATCCTTCACTTTGCGCGATACGGTCGCATGGAAGTTCGGAATCGGATCGATGTCCTCGACCGGCGCGTCGGTGCCGTTCGCAATCGTGGCGCCGCTCTTCATCAGCTTCTGCCAGACGTAGGCGCCTTCTTCCGCGCGCTTCGCCCCGAGTCGCGCGAGCACGAACACGGCGTCGGAGGTTGCGTGGATGCCCTGCATCGACGCGATCACGCCGAGCCGTCCGAACCGCGGGATGTCGGCGGCGTTCAGGTGCTGCGCGTGCTCGATCCGCCACCGCAGATCCCGGCTGTTCTTTTCGGGATGCTTCCGGAACGTGTCCTCGTAGATGTTCAGCACTTCGCGATTGCCCCGGTCGCCGATCGCATGGATCGCCATCTGATACTCGTTCTTGATCGCCAGCTCTGCGATCATCCGGACGTCGTCCAGGCTGTCGGTGGTGAGGCCGCTCGTCGCGAGATCCGCGTACGGCTCGAGCATCCAGGCGCCGCGCGATCCGAGCGCCCCGTCGATCGCCCGCTTGGTCGCCCGCACCGTGAAGCGCTTGTCACCGTAGTTGACGACGCGATATTTCGGCATGTCGGCGGCCAGGTTCTTTGCGTCCTCGCGCAGCATCATCCAGACTCGGAGCGGCAGCTTGCCCTCGTCGACGACCTTCTTCATCACCTCGATCGTCAGCGGCGGCGAGCCGGCGTCCTGGACGCTCGTCAGGCCCTTGGCGAGGGCCTCGCGTGAGGCGAGCTCGATCACCTCGCGCAGGTCCGCTTCGACCTTCGCCGCCGTCCGGGTCGCCAGGTCGCGCGCGAGCGCGCCGGCAACGATCGATTGCGCCCGCTCGTTGAACAGTCCCGTGGCGTTGCCGTCCTTGTCGCGGAGAATCTTTCCGCCGTCGGGATCGGGCGTCGTCTTCGTGACCTCCGCCATCTTCATCGCCAGCGCGTTCGCGAAGCCCGCGTGTCCGCTGGCGTGGGTGAGCCACACCGGATTGTTCGGCGCCGCCTTGCTGAGCGCGTCGTGCAGCGGAAAGCCCTCGACGTTCGGCGACGGCGTCTCCGACCATTTCTCCTGGTGCCAGCCGCGGCCGAGGATCCATTCGCCGGGCTTCGCCTTCTGCGCCGCCTCGCCGACCATGCGGACGATCTCGTCCCAGTTCTTTGCCGTGGCGAGCTTGAGGTTTTTCGCCGCGTCGCCGACGCCGGTGAAATGCACATGCGCGTCGATGAACCCCGGCGTGGCCAGCGCGCCCTTCAGATCGATCACCGTGGTCGACGAGCCGACGTACGGCTGGATCTCCTGATTCGATCCGACGGCGACGATCGTGTCGCCTTTGGCCGCGAGTGCCTGCGCCTGGGGCCTGCCCTCGTCGACGGTCACGATCTTTCCGTTGCGCAGCACGAGATCGGCTGGGCTGACGGGTTGCTGTGCAGAGGATCGCTCGCCTGAAGCCTTCGCGCCACGTTCTCCAGCGCTGACGACGCTCACCGCCAGCGCGGCCAGCACAACCGACATGATTCGAATCATCGCGCTAGTGTAGCCCCGACGGGTTCAGCGGAGATACGCGATCCCGACCCGCAGTCGTCCAGTCGCCGCGTCGTCGAGGGCGGAGAGGACGACGATTGTGAGCAGTGCATGGGAGGCTGCGAGGGGAAGAAGACTGGGATGGCGATCGTAGATCCGGCACCAGGCAAGCGCGGCAACGAAAGTCACTCCGGTGAGAAACGGATTCGGCAGATGCAGCGCCGCGAACATCGCGGCGGCGACGACGACGCCGGCGGTCCGTGAGGTCACGCGCTGCGCCTCGCGCAGCAGCACGATCTGAAGTGCGAACTGCTGCCCGAGCGCCCACAACAGCAGGATGACGGCGTCGGATGCCGCGAGCGGTCGCGAGTGCCAGGTGTGGCGCTGCCATCCTGCAGCGACGAGGACCGCAGCCGACGCGAGAGTGAAGATCACCGTCGGCGCGAGAGACGGGACGAGGTGCGACAGTCCGACGCCCGATTCTCGCGTGCGCCACGCCCGCGCGACTGCGAGCGCCACGACGATCGCGCCGGCCGCCACCGCGACCCACCGTGGCGTGACCGGCGCGAGCAGCCAGGTGTAGGTGAGAACCGTGGCGAGAGTCGCGGCGGTGAAGGTCACTGCACGAGCGCGGCCGACCGCCGGACCGCGGCAATCAACGGTGCGCGCATGGGTGTAGAGTGTAGCGTCGAAACATGAGACGGGTCTCGATCGCGGCCATCATGCTGCTTGTCGTCGCCGGCTCGGGCGGCCGCGCGCAGCCTGTGTTCACCGGCGCCGAGATCTTTCCGCCGGAAGAGTTCGCGGCGCGCCGCGCGAAGATCTTCGACGCAATCGGCGACGCCGTGGCGGCGCTGCAGGGGACGGCGGAGCGTCCAGGCGAGCAGCCGCTTCGGCAGAACAATCAGTTTTTCTATCTCACCGGCGTCGTCGAGCCGCGCGCATTGTTGTGGCTCGACGGCCGCACCAGGCGCGCGACCATCTACCTGCAGCCGAACGATGAGCGCCGGCAACGGCAGATCGAGCGCATGTACGGTGTCGGTCTCGTGCCCGGCGCCGAGGCGGCGCGAACGACCGGGCTCGACGCGGCGCTGCCGCGCGCCGAGTTCGCGGCGGCGGTCGCCGACGCGGGCCGGCAGCGCACGACGATCTACACCACGTTCCGGCCCGAGGTGCTCGGCAGCGCTTCGGCGGGCGAGCCGGCCGCGCTCGCCCGCGCGACCGCCGCCGACCCGTGGGACGGCCGCGCGTCGCGGGAAGACACGTTCGTCGCGAAGCTGAAGGCGGCGGCGCCGCACTGCACGGTTCGCGATCTCGATCCCGCGATCGACGCGCTGCGCGCGATCAAGAGCCCGCGCGAGATCGCGGTCATTCGCGAAGCGACGCGGCTTGCCGGCCTCGGCATCGTCGAGGCGATGCGTGACGCGAGGCCGGGCCTGTTCGAGTACCAGCTGCAGGCCGACGCCGAGTTCGTGTTCAAGGACGGCGGTGCCTACGGCCCGGCGTACTTCGCGCTGATCGCGACCGGACCCAACACACTGTATTCGCACTACCACAAGAACACCGCGGCGCTGCAGGACGGCGACCTCGTGCAGTTCGACTACGCGCCCGACTACAACTACTACGCGTCGGATGTCACACGCGTGTTCCCTGCGAACGGCCGCTTCTCGCCGCGGCAGCGCGAGCTCTACTCGATCTACCTGCAGCTGTATCGCGCGCTGATGACGTCGATCGCCGTGCACGCCTCGCCGCGCGACATCGTCACGGCGGCGGTGGCGAAGATGGACGCGGCGATGGCCGCGTATCAATTCACCGACGCGGAGATTCGCGCGGCTGCCGCGCAGTTCGTGGACGGCTATCGGACGCGACGCACCGTCACGAGCCTCGGGCACTCGGTCGGGATGGAAGTGCACGATGTGGGCGGACCGCCGGCAACGCTCGAACCCGGCATGATCTTCACGATCGAGCCGCCGCTGCAGCTGCCGGACGAGCACATCGGGCTCAGGCTCGAGGACATGATCCTGATCACGGACGCCGGCTACGAGAACCTGTCGGCGTCCGTGCCCTTCGAGATCGACGCGGTCGAACGGACGATGAAGGAACCGGGCCTGCGGTCGGCCCGGCCGCGCCGTTAGTGCAGCGTCACTTTCTGCGCGCGCCAGTTCCAGACCTCGCCGACCCAGACCGTCGTGTCGGTGCGGCAGTCGAGTGAGTTCACCATGCCGAACTCCTTCGGCAGCTTTCCGGCGCGGCCGAACTTGCCGACGACGTCACCCGTGAGCTTCACCTTGTAGATCTCTCCGCGCTCCATGCTCTCCGGCTCGTTCGAGTTGGAGCTGAAGAGATACTGCGTCGAGCCGCCGGACAAGCAGATCGCCTGCGGCGTGCCGACGTTGCCGATCTGCGACTTGAACGTGCCCTCCGCGTCGAACACCTGAATCCGTTTGTTGCCGGCGTCCGCGACGTAGATGTTCCCTGCGGCATCGGACGCAATCCCGCGGATCTGCTTGAACTGGCCCTGCGCCGACCCGGTCTGCCCCCACGTTTTCACGAAGTTGCCGTCTTTCGTGAACTTTGCGACCCGGTTGTTCGGGCCGAACCCATCGGCGACGTAGATGTTGCCCGCGCGATCCCACGTGACGTCCGATGGCCGGTTGAAACTGTCGCCGTTGATGCCGGCGCCGGGTGCACCACGGCCGCCGC
>DATFXR010000872.1:0-3826 GCA_035315685.1 Vicinamibacterales bacterium
CGCGACGTCGTCCGCCACAAACTGGTGCAGCAGATCGTGAAGGCATACGAGTCGTACTCGAACGGCAACGCCAGGAATGCCTGAGGAAGACCCCGCCGTCGCTCGCGCGCGCGACGAGCGAGCCGCGGCGGTGCCGCCGAAACGCCTGCAGCGCGACGGCGGGCTTCGCGTCGTCGTGTCGGACGGGTCCGGCCGGCGGGTGAGCGCGCCGGGCCTGGCCGCGTGGCTGCGCCGCGTCGCACCCCGTCGCGCGCGCGGCTCAGTGACGATCGCGCTGGTCAGCGATCGCCGGATCCGTGCGCTCAACCGCAGGTATCGGCGCAAGGACTACGCAACCGACGTGCTGTCGTTTGCGGTGGACCCGAAGGAGCCACAGCACGACAGGTCAGCCAGGCCCGAGCCGCAAACGCCCGGCCCCTTCCTCGGCGACATCGTCATCGCCCGCGGCGTTGCTCGACGTCAGGCGCGCGAGGCGGGACATTCGGAGCGGATTGAGCTCAAAGTTCTCGCACTGCATGGCCTGCTGCACCTGCTCGGCTACGATCATCAACGCGACGGCGGCCAGATGCGCCGCGTGGAGAAGCGGTTGCGGCGTCAAGGCGGGCTGCGTGAAGGCCTGATCGAGCGCGCGCGCCCTTCGACCGGCTCGGGGCAACGTTGATGGCAGCGCTGATTCCGCTCGGCATCTTCCTGCTCGGGTGTGTCGGCGTGTACCTCGGGACGATCGAGGCGGCATTCGCTGCGCTGATGCGATTGTCGCTGCGGCTGGTCGCCGAGCGGACCAACCGTCCCGAGACGCTGGACGCATATCTCGACGATCCGCTGCTGCTGTTCATTCCAGTCCGGCTGCTGCTCGGCTTCGTCACCGGCGCCGCGACTGCGCTGCTCGCACGCGCGATTGGCGTCGACGGTGCGCACACCGTCCTGGCAATCGTCTTCGCGATCCTGGCGTTCGTCGTCATCGCCGAGATCCTTGTGCCGCTGTTGATCGTCGGCCGCGATCCCGAGCGCGTGCTCGAGGTGCTGCTGCCGACCTTCGCGCCGTTCGCGCGAGCGCTCGGCCCGGTGACGCGGCGGATCGCCTCACGGGTGGCGACGGCGCGGCGGCCGGGACCGCCGCCGACCCCCGACGAGGCCGCCGAAGAGGCAAACCAAGCGGCCAAGGCGTACATCGACACGGCGGAGCAGGAGGGCCTGATCGAAGGCGAAGAGCGTCGCCTGCTGCAGAGCATCGTCGATTTCGGCGACACGCTGGTGCGCGAGGTGATGACGCCTCGGCCCGACATCGTCGCGATTCGCGACGGATCGACCGTCGCCGACGTGCGGGCGCTGTTCCGCGAGCAGGAGTACTCGCGGTTCCCCGTCTACAAGGAATCGCTCGACAACATTGCCGGGTTCATCTTCGTCAAGGATCTGCTCGCGCTCGATTCATCCGATGATGCGCGGCCGATCACCGGACTGCTGCGCCCGGCAGTGGTCGTCCCGGAGACCAAGCGCGTGCCGGAACTGCTGAAGCAGTTCCAGCGTCAGCAGACGCAGTGCGCGATCGTGGTCGACGAGTACGGCGGCACCGCGGGTCTGGTGACGATCGAGGATCTGCTCGAGGAGATCGTCGGCGAGATCCGCGACGAGTACGATGTCGAGTCGGAGCCGATCGTCGACGAAGGCAGCGGCCGCTTCGTGTTCAGCGGCAAGGTGGACATCGACGACGTGCGCCAGCGGCTCGGCGTCGACATCGAGCGCGAAGGGTTCGAGACCGTCGGCGGATACCTGCTCGCCCGCGTCGGCCGCGTGCCGATGGTCGGTGAGCACTTCGAGATGGACGGCCTCACCGTGGACGTGCTCGATGCCGAGCGCCGGCGCGTGAACAAGGTGCGGATGCAGAAGAGCGCGACCGCCGCCGCGGCCGCCGAGGACGCTGAGGAGAAATCGCGTCTGGCGTGATGAAGACCGGTTTCGTGTCCCTCATCGGCCGTCCCAACGCCGGCAAGTCGACGCTGCTCAACCGCCTCGTCGGCACCAAGCTCGCGATCGTGTCGGACAAGCCGCAGACCACGCGCAACCGGATTCTCGGGGTCAAGAACTATCCTGACGCGCAAGTCGTCTTCCTCGACACGCCGGGCATTCATCGGCCGCTGCACCGCATGAACGTCCGGATGGTCGACGCCGCGGTCGACACGATTCGCGAAGTGGACGTGCTCGGCCTCGTGGTGGACGTCGCCGAACCGCGCGGCAAGGGCGACCGGTTCGTGGTCGATCTCGTCAAGAACGCCACGGCGCCGGCGTTCCTGATCCTCAACAAGATCGATCTGATCAGGAAGTCGCGGCTGTTGCCGATCATCCAGCAGTACGCGGACACCGGCACGTTTGCCGAGATCATTCCGCTGTCGGCGGCGACCGGCGACAACGTCGACCGCCTCGAGAAGGCGATCATCGAGCGGCTGCCGGAGGGCGAGGCGCGCTACCCTGACGACTACCTGACCGATCAGCCGGAGCGCTTCTTCGCAGCGGAGATCGTGCGTGAGAAGCTGCTGCAGTTCACACACGCGGAGATTCCGTTTTCGAGCGCCGTGGTGGTCGATCGATTCGAAGAGCCGGAGGGCCCCAGGGGGGTGCTCAAGCTGTACTGCACGATCGTCGTCGATCGGGAGTCGCAGAAGCCAATCGTGGTGGGCCGGGGCGGCGAGATGATCAAACGGATTGGCACCGCCGCGCGCGAGGATTTGCAGCGCTTTTTCGACGCTCGTGTCTTCCTCGACCTGCATGTCCGCGTGAAATCCGAATGGCGGGAGGACGACGCGGTGCTCGACGACATCGGGATGTAGTCGCCGCGGCACGTTGCAGAAGGCCTGCACCGCCAACGTATAATTGACACCCTTCTCCGGATGCCGCAGTTCATTACCGACGCCTTGATTCTGAGGACGTATAAGCTCGGTGAATCGGATCGGATCGTCGTGTTCCTGACGCGCGACCGGGGCAAGAAGCGCGGCGTGGCGAAGAACGCCCGGCAGAGCCGCCGGCGGTTCGGTGGAGCGCTCGAACCGCTGACCTGCGGCCGCGTCAGCTATGTGGAGCGCGAGCGTCGCGATCTGGTGCGGCTCGAGTACGTCGAGCCCCGGCGATCGCCGCTCTCGGCGGCCGACGGCGAGGCGCTGGGCTACGCGAGCTACTTCGCCGAGCTCATCGACGAATGGGCGCAGGAGGCCGACCCGAACGAGCCGCTGTTCCGTCTCGGCGCATCGACGGTGGACGCGATGGCCGCGGGAGTGCCGATCGAGCCACTGGCGCGATATTTCGAGTTCTGGCTGCTGCGGCTGCAGGGCGTGTTCGCGATCGATCCGCGGCTGTCCGCCGAAGCCCGGGCGTTTCTCGAGACCGCGCGCGGGCTGAGTCCGTTCGCGCTTGCCGATGTCGCCATTTCGCGCCGCGCACTGCGTGAGCTCGAGGCATCGCATCGCGCGTTGATCGTCACTCACCTGGAGCGCGAATTGAAATCGGTCCGCGTGTTGCGGGAGATGCGGAGATAAGCGAGATGGCGGATGGCTGATGGCTGAAGGCTGACGGTGAATGGCAGAGCGTCGCCATCAGCCATCGGCCATTAGCCATCAGCGATGAGCCATTAGCCATGACGATGACGTTCCAAGGTCTCATCCTCAAGCTGCAGGAGTTCTGGGCGTCGCGCGGGTGTGCGCTGCAGCAGCCGCTCGACGTCGAGGTCGGCGCCGGCACCATGCACCCGGAAACGTTCCTGCGCGTGCTCGGACCTGCGCACTGGAACGTCGCCTACGTGCAGCCGTCGCGGCGGCCGGCGGACGGACGCTTCGGC
>DATFXR010000873.1:0-2423 GCA_035315685.1 Vicinamibacterales bacterium
GCGATCGTTCGCGCCCAGCACCCGGCGTCCGACCGCCGGCGCCACGTTCGCGTCGGAGCCGAACACGCGACTGCCGCCAATCGCCACCCCCGCGGCGGCTGCGCCGACGCGCGTCGCGAACTCGCGCCGCGAGACCCCGTCCTGTTCGCGCTTCTCGTTGGCCACAGTGTCCTCCTCCAAAAGACGTTCGCGTGTAGGGCCACGCGTTCAGCGTGGCAGCCCGTCCGGCCTGAAAGGTCGGACCTGTCTGAATCAGCGGTTGGTATCCAGAGCCGCCCGCAGCAACGCAATCGCGCGCGGCGCGTCTGCCTGTAAGTCCGTCGTCGACGCCTCGATGCTGATCCGCCGGTCGTATTCGATCGCCCTCAGGTTCGCGAAGAACGGCGCGTAGTCGAACTCCTCCGCCGTGCGCGGAAACACCCGGCCCGCCGGGTTCGCCATGTGCAGATGGCGGAGGTGGGCCCGCGCACGAACGATGATACGCGGATCTTCGTGTTCGCTGGCGAGATGATAGAAGTCGACCATCAGCTGAAAATTCGCGTCAGCCACGGCCTCGACCAGCTCCAGCCCTTCAGCCGCCGAATTGATGATATTGGTTTCTTCGCGGCGCAGCGGCTCGACCGCGACCGTCACCCCCCGGGCGCGGGCCAGTGGAGCAACGCGGCGCCCGAACTCGACGAGCTGGCGGAATGCCGCATCGCGGGCAAAGCCGTCCGGGACGCGACGAGCCCCGCCGCTGCCGAACACGACGGTGTCGACACCAAGCCGGGCGACGCGATCGAACGCCTTCGTGACGTATGCGACCTGGCGATCGACGTCGATCTCAGGGCCGGTCACCTTCAGCGTCGCCGGCAGAAACAGGTTGCTCGCCGGGGTCGGGAGCCCGATCTCGGTGACAACACTCCGGGCGTGCTCGAACTCTTCGTCGCTCAGCGCTGCGATCTCGGTCGTCGCGAGCTCGACGTAGTCGAAGCCCGCAGCCTTTGCCGCCGCAAGATTCTTCCACGACGTACAGTAGCCAACCTTGACGGCCGCAGCCGGCGCGTGCGCGGTGGCGATCGTCGACAAAACTGCGGCAATGATCAGCGTCACCGCGGCGCGCGGCGTGCGCGTCACGCTCGCACCGCCTCGGCGATCGGTGCGGGCTGCAGTCGAGGCGCGAGCGCATGGACGATTGCCAGCGTCACGAGATAGGTTGTGCCGGCGATGATGAACACCGGCACGTAACTGCCCGTCGTCTCGAGGAGGTAGCCGGTGATTTTTGCGATCAACATTCCACCGACGGCGCCTGACATTCCCGCGAAGCCAATCACCGAACCAACTGCCTGCCGCGGGAACATGTCGGACGCGAGCGTGTAGACATTTGCCGACCAGCCCTGATGTGCGGCCGCGGCGATGCTGATCAGCGCGACCGCCGCCCACATGCTCTCGACCCGTGACGCAAAGACGATCGGCACGACCGCGCCGGCGCACACGAGCATCGCCGTCTTGCGCGCGGCGTTCACGCTCCAGCCGCGCCCGAGCAGCGTCGACGACAGCCAGCCGCCGAACACGCTGCCGGCGTCCGACACCAGGTAGATCACGATGATCGGCGGACCGAGATCGAGGAGCGACAGCCCGAACTTGCGGCCGAAGAAATCAGGAATCCAGAACAGGTAGACCCACCAGATCGGATCGGTGAAGAACTTCGCGGCGGCAACCGCCCACGCCTGGCGGTGTGGCAACAGCGTTCGCCACGCGACGCGCACGACCGGATCGGGCGGATCGGCCGAGATGTATGCCCGTTCGGCGGCGCCGAGACGCGGATGCCGCTCGGGACGATCGTAGAAGAGCCACCAGAGCGCCAGCCATCCGAAGCCGACCAGCCCGGTCGAGATGAACGCCCACTGCCAGCCGAATCGCACCGTGATGAACGGCACGACCATCGGCGTGATGATCGCGCCGATGTTCGTGCCGGCGTTGAACAGCCCGGTCGCGAAGGCGCGCTCCGATCGTGGGAACCACTCGGCGACCGTCTTGATTGCCGCCGGAAAATTGCCCGACTCGCCGATACCGAGCGCGAAGCGCGCGGCGATGAAACCCGCCACCGACGGCGAAAAACTCAGGCCGACGAAGCCGAGCAGGATCGCGACCGCCGGGCCGAACAGCGTCGCACCGGCGTGGCCGACCGCCGCGAGCGACCAGATCGTCAGTGCGAGCGAGAAGCCAATCCTGGTGCCGACGCGATCCATCAGGCGGCCTGCGAAGATGAAGCCGATCGCGTACGCCAGCTGGAACGCGAGCACGATGTCGGCGTAGTCGATCTCGGTCCAGCCGAATTGCGCCTGCAGGGTCGACTTCAGGATGCCGATCACCTGGCGATCGATGTAGTTGATCGTCGCGGCGAGGAACAGCAGGCCGCAGATCGTCCAGCGGAACCGGCC
>DATFXR010000874.1:0-13452 GCA_035315685.1 Vicinamibacterales bacterium
GGGTAGTTTAAAGTGTGTCGCTATGAAGACCAAACTTTCTCTGGTTCTGGCCCTCCTGGTTGCCTCCGCCGCCGTCCACGCCGCGACGGTTCGCATCGTGCAGACCAATGCCGCCGGCGACAGCGTGATGCTGATCGATCCGGCGACGAACAAGGTGGTCGGCGAGATCGGCGGCATCGAAGTGAATCACGGCGCCGCGGCTGCGCCCGACGGCACGAAGTTGTACGTGACCAATGAAGCCGAGTCCACGCTGGACGTCGCCGACCTCAAGACGCTCAAGGTGATCAAGAGCATCCCGCTGACCAATCATCCGAACAACGTGGCGGTGAGCAAGGACGGCAAGCGAGTCTACGCCGCCATCGTCGCCGGCGCCGGCGCAGTGGACGTGATCGACACGACCAGTCTGACGCGGGTCAAGAGCATCCGGACCGAGGGCGGGATCCACAACGTCTACGTCACGCCCGACGGCAAATTCGTCGTTGCCGGATCGATCCCCGGCAAGAAAGTCACGGTAATCGATCAGAAGACGGAAGAAATCCTGTGGACAGTCCCGACCCGTGACGGCGTGCGGCCGATGGCATTCGAGACGAACGCCGACGGATCGACGAAGCGGATCTTTTTACAGCTCTCCGGGTTCAACGGCTTCACGACGATCGACTTCGCAACCCATGCGCTCGGCGCGGAGATCAAGGTGCCGGAAGTACCCGCGGCGGAGCGCGTGACCGAAGGACTGCAGGGGGCGCCGGCGCACGGTCTCGCCGTCACGCCCGACGGGAAGACGCTCGGCGTGTTGAGCAAGATGAACACGAAGATCTACTTTTACTCGCTGCCGGACCTGAAGCTCCTGGGCGAATCCAAGGTCGGCCACCATCCGGACTGGCTGACGTTCACGCCGGACGGCAAGCGCGTCTATGTTGCAAACGCCGGATCGAATTCAGTGTCCGTCGTGGACGTTGCCACCTACAAGGAGTTGATGCAGATTCCGGTGGGACAGGTCCCGAAGCGGAACATCACGGCGGTCCTGCCTTGAAATGACGCGGGGGCTGGGGGCTGGAAGCTGGGGACTGGAAGCTGGGGATCGGATCGAACCGACGTAGCGACAGGCTTCAGCCGAGCGACCGTGCCCCCAGTCCCCAGTCCCCAGGCGGAGGGTCCGGCTTCAGCCGGACCCTCCGGACCTCACGAACAGATATTGCTGTTCGCGGGCTCCGGAACGCCGAGCTTCCACTTCAGAGGCGTCGTGCCCGGATCGATCGTGTCGGCTTCCCAGATCAAATCCGAGATGCACTTCTGGCCGCTGTCGTTCGGGTAAACGCCCATGCCTGACGTCGTCTGGCTCTCCTGAATCAGGATGCCGATCGCCGCCGGCTCCAGGTAGAACGGGACGTCGGTGCCGTCGCCGCCCGCCACGAACCACGGATCCGAGCAGCCGAAGTTCACCGCCGACGGCGAATCGTGCTCGTGGACCGCGCCGTCTTCCTCCGGGTGCTCGACCTGCGTCTTGAACGACACCTCCATCTTCATGCAGTGATCGCGCAGCTTGTCGTAGGTATTGACGAACACGAAGCGGCCGGCCGACGAATTCGCAAACGGCGCGACCGCGTTGGCGATCGTCGTGTTCAGCTTCTGAAACACCTGATCGATCAGCTCGAGCGCCGGCGGCAGCTGCACCCAGCGGGCGGTGCAGGTCGGGATCGTGTCGATCAGCGGCGGACAGAGCTCTGCGATCTTCGCCGTCGCGTCGAGCGACTTGGGGAACGGATTCGGATAGCCGGTGACGGCGACGACCAGCTTCGGACGGCCGGCCATGATCACGCGGTACTGCTGGAAGATCGTCGTCAGGTTCGACGTCAGGTTCGAAAAGAGGCTCGTGTTGCCGAGGATCGCGCCGGCGCAGCTCGACGCGCCGGCGAAGTCGTGCGACTTGACGTCGTCGAAGCACGACGTGATCAGGTTGACGATGGTCGTGTTCTGCTCGCCGACGGTCAGCGTGATGAGATCGGGACGGTCGTTCCACGTCGAGGCGAGCTGACCGCCGGTGATGTAGGTGTTCGACGTCGTGCCGTTCTGCGCGATGTCGTACTCGCACCACGCGCCCCACTTCTTCAGATGGTCGTCGATCAGATGATTCGGGTAGCGTTGCGACTCGGAGACGTCGTGGCCGGCCGGAATGTCGTCGGCAGCCGCCACGTAATGAAGGCCGCAGCCCTGCGCGTGCAGGACCGGCTGCGGCCCGACCAGCGCGACGGCGGCCACCGCCGCCGCGCCGGCCGTCAGAACCCCCGCCACGAAACGATGCATCCTCATGGTCTTGTCCTCAGAAGATCACGATCGTCTGCGTGAGCGAGTTGTTGTTCTCGTTGAACTCCAGGACCAGCAGATTCGGATCCGCGGTGCCCGTCACCAGGAACTCCGTGCCCTTCACGTTCGGGATGGTGAGCGTCACCGTCACGCCTTCACCCGGCTGCAGGTTGCCCTTGCAGTTGACCACCTCGAAATTCGCGCCGGACGAATCGATCGCGCAGGTGATCGCCGGGTTCGACGACGTCGGCGTCGCTGCAGTGAGAGAGAGGTCGGTGAGCGCGAACAGGCTGAGCAGCGGGTCGGTCTGCGCGTTCAACGTCGTCGGCGTATCACCGATGTTCACGACCTGGAACTGCACCGTCACGGTGCCGTTGTTCGCGACCGGCTCCGGCGAGGTGAGCAACTGCGAGGCCACGAGATCGACGCACAGTGTGCACGTGCCGGTCGTCGTGATCGTCGTCGTCTGCGACTTTTGATTGTTGCCTTCGTTGGTCTCGGCGAAGGCGTTCGCCGGATCGATGATCGCCGTCAGCGTCACCGATGGCGGCAGCCCGGACAGCAGCGTGATGAAACTCACCGTGAGCTGCGTGTTGCCGCCGCCCGGCAGGTCGCCGACGCAATCGACCTTGTTCGAGGCCGGCGCGCCGCAGGTGAAGCCGTTCGAGCCGGCGGCGCCGCTGAAGGTGACGCCCGCCGACGGCAGGTCGAGCTCGATGTGGACGGCGGTCGCCTTGGCCGTGCCGCCATTCACCGCGACGACGGTGTACTTCAAGCCCTGGCCGGGCGCGACCGGATCCGGGTTGTCGGTGATCGTCGCGATCGCGAGGTCGAAGCCGGTCGAGCCGATGGCGGAGACCACGGTCGAATCGTTGTTGATCAGATGCGCGACGGTCTCGTCCTCGCACTGCGTTGGATCGCTGCACGCGGTCGTGTCGACGAGCGCGGGCGCTGCCGACGCGGTGTTCGCGATCGGGATGGCCGCGCTGTCCTTGACGTGAGCCAGGATCGTGACCTGCGCCGATCCGCCCGGGTCCATGCCCGTGCCGTTGTCGTGGCACGTCACGGTGCCGGTGGCTTCCAGGCAGGTCCACCCGTTGTTCGGCGTCGCGTTGGTGAACGTCACCTCGTTCGGGAGCGTGTCCGAGAGCGTCAGGCCCTTCGTGCCGTCCCAGCCCTTGGCTTTCGCGTTCCCGCTGTTCGAGATCGAGATCGTGTAAGTCAGGTCGTCGCCAGGCGTCGTCGTCGCCTTGTCCACGTTCTTGCTGACGATCAGATCCGGCGATTGCTTCGCCGCCGGCGCCACGAACGCGCCAAAGTCCGAGCAGTTGTCGTTTTCGTTCGACTCCGCGATCGTGTTCGCCGGATCGACGCACGCCACGTTGTCGAGCACGCGACCGTTCTCCGCGGTGACGAACACGGTGACCTTGATCGTCACCTTGTTCTCGGCCTTCGGCGGCAGATCGCCCAGGCAATCGACGACGTTGATCGGGTTCTGGAGGATCTGGCACGCCCAGTTGTTGCCCGTCCCGGCGTCCACGGCGAGGGGAATCAGGCCCACCGGCAGCGGATCGTGCATGCGCACGCCGAATGCGACCTGGCCGTCAGGGCTGTTGACCGGCTCGTTGGTGACGACGATCGTGTAGTCGGTCACGTCGCTCTGGCTCGCCTTGGTCGGCCCTTCCTTCGTGATCGTCAGGTTGATCACCGACGACACGACCGTGTCGGCAGAGGCGGTGTTGTTGAACTCGTCCCCTTCCGGAATCGTGTTGTCGGGATCGACGACCGCCGTGTTGTGGAGGCCCGGCGCCGGCACCAGGAAATTCGGCGCCGTAGCGGTGATCGCGATTGTCCGCGTGCCACCCGCGACAATCGTCGCGCCCGTGCAGTTGACGACGCCGCCAGCCTGGCTGCACGTGAACGCGGCGCCGGTCCCAAGGCCAGCGTCCGACGCCGAGACGAAGGTCTCGCCTACCGGCAACACGTCGCGCACGGAGACGTTCGACGCCGCATCCGAGCCGCTGTTCGACACGACGAGCGTGTAGTTGATTGGGCCGCCAGGCGTCGTCGTCGCCGTGCCGGTCTTGGTGATGCTGAGATCGTTGAACGGACCGTTCCCGCCGTTCTGCACGATCGTCGTCGCGGACGCCTGGTTGTCGAGCTCGTCGCCTTCCGGAATCGTGTTGTCGGGATCGACGATCGCCTGATTGACGTAGGTCGCCGGCGTATCCGGCGCGAATTCGCTCACCGTGATGGTGGCCGTGCCGGCCGACGGAATCTGGCCGCCGACGCAGTTGATGAAGCCACCCACCTGGCTGCACAGGAACTGGTTCGTCCCGGTCGCCTCGATGTAGCGCGCGCCGGCGGGGAGGAAGTCGCGGACCGTGACGCCGACCGCCGGATCGGTCCCGGTGTTGCCGACCGTGATTGCGTAGGTGACCTTCGCGTTCCGCGCCACCGGGTTGGCCGGGCTCACCTGGGTCTTGCCGATGGTCAGCTGGTTGAACGCACCGTTGCCGGTCGGGAAGCTGCCCACGACCGTGTCCTGCGTCGCGATGTTGTTGGTCTCGTCCGCCTCGGCGATCTCGTTCAGCGGATCGACGCGCACTTCGTTGTGCATCGTGCCCGCGAACGACTGCGCGAAGATGCGGAGCGTGATGATCGCCGTGTCCGGCGGATTCGCCAGGTTCCCGCCGAGCGGCGCGTAGTTGTTGCTCGCCGTTCCCTTGATCGACCCGCCGACGCACTCCACCACGCCGGAGGCGAACGAGCAGGTGAAGCCGTGATCGCTGACGACGTCGCGGAAAATCGTCCCCGACGGCAGCGTGTCGCGCACGCGGATGTTGGCGGCGTCCTGCGTGCCGAGGTTGTTGACCTTGATCGTGTAGGTCTCGGTGCCGCTGGTCGCGATCGGATCGATCGCGTCCGTCTTGCTCACCGTCAGGTCGATGCCGGTCACCACCTGCGTGGTCGCCGTCGCCGAATTGTTCGTCTCGTCGGCCTCGAAGATGGCGTTGTTGGGGTCGACCGTGACGATGTTGGTGATTGTCCCGACGGCGCTCGGCGCGACGAGGGTCATCGTCAGCGTCGTGGTCGACTCCGGACCGAGCGCGCCGCCCGTGCAGGTGACGACGTTCTGTGCGTCGACAGCGCAACCTCCGGAAAACGCCGGCGCCGAGAAGCTGTCGAAGATCAGCCCCGGCATCAGCGGATCGCGCACGACGATGCCCGACACCGGGTTGATGCCGCTGTTGCCGACGACGAATGTGTAGGTGAGGCCGCCGCGGCAGACGAGCGGCGCGGGCGTGTTGCCCGGCCACGACCGCGCGCAGACGGGATCGGGGGCGTCGGCTTTGGTAATCGTCAGGTCGACGCCCGGCTTCACGGTCGTCAACTCGGTGTCGGTCGCGCTGACCCCGGTGTTCTTGACGTTGCCGGTGACCGTCGCGGTGTCGATGATCGTCGAGCCGGCCGAGGCGATCACCTGGCCGCTGATCGTCATCAGGATCGTACCGCCCGGATTGAGCGTGCGCGCGAGACACTTTGTCTGCGGTGCGGCCACCGAACAGCCGCCACCAGTGCCGACGGTTCCATTGGTGACGACGAAGCTTGCCTGGACGCTCGACGCCACCAGCCCCTGCGTGCCGTCGACGATGGTCACGTCGTCCGCACGCGTCGACCCGGCATTGGTGACGAGGATCTTGTAGGTCTCTGTCCCGGCCGGCGTCACCGGATCGGGACCCGCGCCGGCGATTTCCGCGGTGTTGTCGGTCAGGTTGATCGTGAGCGGGCCGGTCGTCGGCGCCGAGACCACCTGCGTGTCGACGAGCGCGGAGGTGTTGTTCAGTTCGTCGCTCTCCGGAATCGTGTTGTCGGGATCGACCGCCGCGGTGTTCGTGATCGCGCCGGTCGTCGTCGGCGCCGTCGCGTTGATCGTGATCGTCGCGTTCGAGCCCTGGTTGACCGCTCCACCGGTGCAGGTGACGGTCTGCGCCACCACGCCGCAGGTGAACAGGCTGGTGCCGGACGCGGTGATGCCGGTGAGGCCCGCCGGAACCGTGTCCACGACCTTGACGCCGGTGGCGTTTGCCGTCCCCTGATTGTTGACGGTCAGCGTGTAGGTCATCGGCGACGAGACGACGACGCTGGTCGGGCCGGTCTTCGCGATCGTGAGGTCTGGCAGCGTCGTCCCGGTGCCGTTGCTCACCAGCGTGCTGGTGGTCGTCGTGCTCGTGAAGTTCTGCGCTGATCGCGTGCCGGTGATCGACGCGGTGTTGTTGATCGCCGTCCCGTTGGCGGCGGTGACGACGCCACGAATCGTGACCGTCCACGAGCCGTTGCCATCAATCGAACCGCCATTGCAGGTGACGAGGTTGGTGTTCTGTGTGCAGCTGCCGCGCGTGCTGGTGATCTGCAGTTGCGGCGGCACGCCGATGCCGCCGACGCCGTTCAACTGGTCGGTCATCACGGCGTTGGTCACTTTCGAGCCGCCGGTGTTGACCATGGTCACGGTGTAGGTCAGTTGACCGCCCGACGCGATCGGGTCCGGATTGTCGACGTCCGAAATGGTCATCGGACTGTTGGGATCGGCGAGAGTGATCGCGACAGCGGCGAAAACGGCCGACATGAGCAGACTTGCGAACACAAAGCGGTGGCGACGATTCGTCATTTACCGACTCCTTCGATTGTGCGGAGAGCGCCCTCGAAGCTCAGCGGGCGAATGGAGATGATCGTGGCCGCAGCAGCCGCGATCAATTAGCGAGGAGTCGTACGACTATCGGATGATGCCGTGGTAGGCGGCCGCGAGCTCTCCGCGCCCGCGCAGTCCGAGCTTCTGGAAGATGTGTGTGAGGTGCACTTTCACGGTCGCCTCGCTGATCGACAGGCGATCGGCGACTTCCTTGTTGCCCAATCCTGCGGCTGCGTGACGAAAGACTTCGCGCTCGCGGCTGCTGAGACGGTCCGCGAGCGGCGACTCCGCCGACGTGCGCGCGCGCGTGTCGACTTTGAGCTGTTCGAGAACCGCCACGAGCACCTTGCGCGGCGCCCACACCCCGCCCCTGCTCACGAGCCGAATGGCCCGCGGGATGCGGTCCGGCGCCTCGGTTCGATACACGATGCCGCGCGCGCCCATCATCAGCGCGCTGATCGCCGATTCGTCGTCCGCGACGCTCACGAGGATCACCGGCAGACGCACGTCCGCGATCAACATCGAACAGAGATCGAGCGACGCCGGCGCACGCCCGTCGACGACCGCCAGCGATGCATCGCTCGCGCGCAGCGAGATCGCCAGTGGCGGCCCGCCGGAGACGCTGATCGGAATGAGATCGGGATCGTCGCGAAGGATGTGGAGCAAGCCGTCGATATACAGACGATCGTCGCTCAGGATCGCAATGCGGGTCGGCGTATTCGTATTACCCATCGGGCGCGGCGTCGGATTCTTGTCGGGGAGCCGGGGGATTCTATATGAGATTGCTGCGCGCGCGTTCCGATTTTTCTCGTCATGCCGATCTTTTGATGCGCCGGTCGATCCTTTGTTACTCGCATTTCGATCACGCTTCGGTCATGCATCGGAGCCGGCCGCACGTCACATGCGCATCGGCTTTGAAACTCCTGATGCGTGCTTACGGTTCTGTCATCGTGCGATCGTTGATGCCGATTTGGCGACACCGCCGGGAACGCAAAGACCGCACAGTCCGCAAAGACGCGCAGAGGCGACGCGTGCGATGGCGGCCGGCTGCGCCGGCCGGTCGACGCAACGCAAAGCACGGTGCCGATGCAAACAACCCGCATCCACGTTTGCATGTGCGCCGTGCTTCGCGTTGCGCGCGCCCGCGTAGCGGGCCCATCGCGCGCGAGAGCCTTCGTGCCTTCGTGGCTTCGTGGGAGGCAGCGCAAAGCGCGCAAGTGTGAAGCGCGGTCAGGGCCGCTTCGAGAACCGCAGATCCCACACGCGATCCTGCGACACGCTGAGTGAGGTGATCTGGCCGGCGCCGTCGCGTCTGAAGATCACCGTTCCGAGTTGCGGCGCCTCGAATACGTCGGCGTACTCGGGCGACAACGCGATGGTCGTGTCGGGACGACGTTTCAGCACCAGCTTGCCGTCCCTGATTTCGGCACGCAGCTCCGTTTCCGCTTCGTCGCTCACATACGAGCCGACATAGATCTCGAGGTCGTGCGCGGTCGGCGTCACCTTCGCGACGCGCTCGTACTGTTCCGAGGTGCCGTATTCGTCGGTCGCAGTCGCCGTCCGGCCGTCGAATTTCCAGGTCCTCCCGCGCAGGACGTCGCGCTGCCCGCCGATCGCGATCGGCGCGCCGGTCACGGCGCTGGCGTAGATGCCTGCGTGGGCGGCGATGTCGTCGGCCGGCACAGCCGCCGGTGGCGCTGCGGACGTCGCCCTGTCGCCAAGATACAGATCCGCGACGGCATGGGCGTACTGAGTCGCTTGACCGGACGTCGCGTTGCAGAGGACCGCGACCGACACGTGCTGATCCGGGAAACGCGTGAGGAACGCGTTGTAGCCGGCAGTCGATCCGCTGTGAGAGACCTCGCGAACGCCCCTGTACTTGCCGACGAACAGGCCGAGCGCGTAGCCGTGCGTGCGGCCATCGTTGAACGTTCCCGGCTGCTGCTGCGCCGCTGTCGACAGAGGATCGCCCTCGGGCGGCGCATCGAAGTGCTCGTTCCACTTCAGCAGATCGCCGACCGTGGTCAGCAGCCCGCCGTTGCCGTAGACGTTTTCGAACGGCATATCGGTCGAGAACGTCTTGTCGCGCTCGCGATAGGCGATCGCGCGGCCCTTGACGATCCGCGTGTAGTCGTCCCGCCAGGACGTGTGCGTCATGCCGAGCGGCCCGAACAGGTGCGCCTGCGAGAACTCCTGAAACGACTGGCCGCTCACCCGCTCGACGATGATCGCCGACAGATTGAAGCCGGTGTTGGTGTACGACCAGCGGGTGCCGGGCGTGAAGTTGAGCGCGCGCTGGCGGCCGGCGATCTCGAGCACGTGCGCGTGCGTATGGGCGCGCGTCGTGCGCGGCCAGCCGGCGATGGCCGCGATGTTGCCCCAGTCGCGCAATCCGCTGGTGTGGGTGAGCATGTGGCGGATCGTGATGTCGGGCGAGTACGGCGGTAGCTCCGGGATATAGGTCCGGACCAGATCGTCGAGCGCCAGCTTCTTCTCACGGGCCAGCCACAGGATTGCCGCCGCGGTGAACTGTTTCGACACCGAACCGGCTTCGAAGATGATGTCGGGCGTGATCACGACGTCATGCTCGAGATCCGCCATCCCGTAGCCTTTCGCGAGGACGACTCTGCCGCTGTTCGACACGCCAACCGCGCAGCCCGGCGTGTCGGACGTCCATTTCGCGAAGATGCGGTCGACCTTCGAGCTGATGCCGGGCGCCTGCGCATGAGCGACGACGAGTGTGGCGAGGACGGCCAGCGCACACGCGATGCACAGCTTCTTCATGGGAGACCTCAGCGCGCCGGATTATCGCATGCGCCGTTCAGCCTGGCAGCGGGGAAAGAGTGACGCCGGCGAAGAGAGAGCGGCGCGGGCGGGCGCAATTAAGGATTTGGAATTTGAAATTTGGAATGCGTGTCAAGGACGCGAGACGTCGGTACCCAGGCCTAGCGCCCGAGCGTCGACAACGGATGACGCATTCGAATTCCCATTCCGGATTGCCTGATTGCTCACTGCGCGGGCGGATACAAAACCGCCCAACCGCAGAAATACGCAGAGCGATGCGCACGATGGCGGCCGGCTCGCCGGCGTGTCGACGCGTAGCGGGCCCATCGCGCGCGAGATTCTTCGTGCCTTCGTGGCTTCGTGGCTTCGTGGGAGGCCGCAGCCGCTGCTCTGCGATCTCGGCGGACTCCGCGGTTTTCGTCGCGGGCACACCGTGACACGAATTCCAAATTCCAAATGCTTAATTGCTGCAGCGCGGCGCGAGCCGCGCGTTCAGCGCTTCTGCCACTTCGTGCGCGTATAGGCGATGCGGAAGCCGTTGCGTTCGGCGTTGCGTTGCGAGCCGCTGCCGGGAGCGGCGCCCATCAGCGCCAGATCGCAGCCACGTTCAGCGGCGAACTGCAGCCGCGCGTCGAGCAGCGCGTTCTGCGCGCCGCGACGGCGGCCGTCGGGGATCGTGCTGGCGCCGGCCAGATGCGCGATGCCGCCGTGCATGCTCAGCACACCGGTCGCGATCGCGCGGCCATCGAGCTCCGCGAGAAACAGATCGAGTCCCTCGGCGGCACTGTAGATGCGCGCCATGTCGTAGATAAAATCGGCGAAGCCATCGCCCCGCCAACCCTCCGCCGCTGTCCTCGCGTAAATCTCGGCATCGTCCCGACCCGCACGCCGCACGATCAGGTCCGCCGCTCGCCGGTGCCTTCCCTGCCGCCCTTCCTGCCCTTCCCGCCCTTCCTGCCCTTCCCGCCCCTCCTGCAGCTCCCGATACATCACGCTGGTGAACTCGACCGGCTGATACCCGCGCGCGTTCAGCAGCCCGAACGTCTGCGCGTCAGCCAACGGACTCACCTCGTGGAAGACCGGCGCGCCGCGCGCTTCGAAGAATACCTCGAGCGCCGCAAAATCGTCGGCCGCCGGCGGCTGGAACAAGCCGAGGCCGAACGTTTGCGTGACCGGCGACTCCGGTCCGTCGAACATCGCGTACGCTCCGGCGATCTCGGTCCAGATGGCGCCGCAGTCGCTGTCGACGCGGGCCCGCGCTTCCACGTTCCGGATCGCGCTGGTGCCCTCTGCCCGCTCGAGGCGCCGCGAGAGGGTGAGATCGGCGAATGGCGGAGCACGCATGCTCGGGATTCGGGATTCGGGATTCGGGAGTCGGAAGTCGGGAGTGTCGGAAGTCGGAGCTCGGGAGTCGGAAGTCGGAAGTCGCCGATTAGTGAACCGTGACCTGTGAAGAGGCGACTCGCGATCCAAAGAAAAACGGGCGGCGGTCGCAAGACCACCGCCCGTCAGCTGGCCCCTAGCCTCTAGCGCCCAGCCGCGAGCCCCTAGACGGCCGTATTCGCCTTCCCCTTGGGCGGGAAGATCTCCTTGAACGCGGTCATGAACCGCGCCATCTCGGCTTCGGTGCCGATCGACACGCGCATGTGCTTGGTCATCGGCGGGAACGGTCGGCCGACGGCAACCTTCTTCGCGGCGAATTCCTGGATCACCGGCTGGATCTCCCGGCCGATCTCCACCATGAAGAAGTTCGTCTCGGACGGCAGCGACTGATAGCCGTATGCCGCGAGCTCGGTCGTCGTCTTCTTGCGAAGATCGATCACCTTCTTCTTCACTTCCGCCTGCGACGCCGTGTCCTTCAGCGACGCGACGCCGCCCCACTTCACCAGCGCATTGATGCTCTGCATGCTGTATGGCCGCATCTTCTGGATGAAGTCCGTGGACGCGACGGCGTAGCCGAGCCGCATCCCGGCGAGCGCCGCGATCTTCGAGAAGGTGCGCGCGATGATCACCGGTCGTCCCTCGAGGACGTACGGCACCGACGTGGCGTAGCGCGGATCGTCGACGAAATGATGGTAGGCCTCGTCGATCAGTACCGGCATTCCCTTCGGGATTCCGTCCAGCAGCTCCTTCACTTCGTCCTTGGTGATGACGATGCCGGTCGGGTTGTTGGGATTGCACAGGTAGACGAGACCGATTTCGCTCTGGCGATCGTGCGCTGCCTTGATCATCGCCGGGATGTTCTGGGTGTAGTCCTTGTTGAGCGGCAGCTTGATCGCGTCGGTCTTGATGCTCGTCGCGTGCTGATAGACGCTGCTGTAGGTCGGCTCGACGCCGAGTACCTTCTTGCCGCCGAGCAGGAACGTCGTCCCGACGACGTCGAGAATCTCGCCCGAGCCGGCGCCGAGGAGGATGTTCTCCATCTTCACGCCGTGGTGCTTGGCGATCTCGCCGACCAGGTTGCCGTCCGGGTAGCCGTACCGGTTGGAGTACTTCCAGGCGTTGTTCATCGCCTTCATCACCGACTCAGGCGGGCCCCAGCAGTTCTCGTTGCTCGAGAGGTGCGCCATCGCGTCGTAGTCGTCCATCGCGCGCGGTGCACGCGCGGCCGCGGCGCCAGGCGCCTGCGCCCGATTCTGCGCGAAGACATCGAGGTCGAGGCCCAGGGTCCCGAATGCTGCGGCGATGCCGCCGACGAAGCTCCTGCGCGACACAGTCATTGGCGCTCCTCCTAAGTTCACGGATTTTACCCTGTTTTAGCGGCCGCCGGCTGTCGAAGCTCGTGCGGGGCCCTTGTTTTCATACCAGCGGATGACGCCGCCCGCGCCGGTGCATACCAAATCGGGGCGCCGGTCGCCGTTCACGTCCGCACTGACACAGCTGTTCATGGCGGCTTTGTCTTCTAAACGGCGATACTGCCACTCACCGGTCGCCGGATCGGCCGGCGCATAGAACACGTGCACGCCTGGCGTGGCATTCGGGTTCTGCTGCGTCACCCTGCCGTTGTCGTTCGCGACGATGTCGTCGCGGCCGTCGCCGTTCAGATCGACGACGGCAATCTCATGGCCGCTGGTCACCTTGTCGAAGATCACGCGGCGATCCCACTTGCCGCCTTTCTCCGTGTAGACCACCACCTCGTTCCCGTGCCACGGTTCGACCGAGGCGAGGAACCGCTTGCCGTCCTGTTTGCCGACGCCGACGTCGCTGGCGCCGAGCCGCGGCGCCTTCTCGGCGTGACCCGCCGACAGCAGCTGCTTCTCGAACTTCATCGCCTCGCCGCTGCCGGTGGGGCGGTACAGCGCGATCCCTTCGAAGCTCGCGACGAGGAACTGCTCGCGCCTGTTGCCGTCCCACATGACCGGCCGCACGCGATGGATGATGCCCGGGATCTCGGTCGTGACGACGTGGCGCTTCCAGTCCTTCGGGCTGTACCAGAAGATCGACGCCTTGTCCTGATCGTAGGTGGGCGCCAGGCTCTTCTCGCCGATGAGCGGCGCGTTCAGCAGCTCCTTCTTGCCATCGCCATCGATGTCGGCCCACGCGATGTGATGCGACGTCGGGAACTCGTCGATCTTCTTCACGTCCCACGGCTGCTTCGGATCGCCGGCGGCGTGCGCGAACCAGTTGAGGCCGGCGCTGTTGACCGCCTGCATGGCGAACGAGCTCTGGAACGCGAT
>DATFXR010000875.1:0-3056 GCA_035315685.1 Vicinamibacterales bacterium
ATTCCCGGCGCCGGCCACCTCTGGCTCGGCCGACGGGCCAAGGGCCTCATTTTTCTCGCCGCGCTCCCGATCATGTTCGCGATCGGCCTCGCGATTCGGGGTCGATTGTTCCCGTTCGAGCTGTCCGATCCGCTGGTGCCACTGGCGGCGATGGCCAATCTCGGGATCGGCGTGCCGTATTTCATCGCCTCGGCGCTCGGCTACGGCCTCGGCGACGTGCGCGCGATCACCTATGAATACGGCAACGCATATCTCATCGTCGCCGGCCTGCTGAATCTGCTCGTCGTCATCGATGCCTACGACGTTGCGGTGGGCCGCAAGTGATGCGCAGTCATCTCCTGCTGCTCGCGGTGTTCGCGTTCTTCGTGTCGCTGGTCTTCGCCGTGATCGCCAAGGACGATCCGCGCGAGCAGCTGCGATTTGGCGGGATGATGTTCGCCGGCTTCCTGGCTTCCGCGGTCGTCCTCGGCTGGTTGATGTATCCGTTCCCGCTCTAGCCGCAGGTTCGTGATGGTTTTCGACACTCTTCTGCTCGAGCGCGACGGCGCGGTCGCGACGATCACCATCAATCGCCCCAGGGTGCTCAACGCGCTGAATGCGCAGACGCTCGATGAGCTGCGGCGGGCGATCGTCGAGCTCGAGGCAGACGAGGCGATTCGCGTGGTGATCGTCACCGGCGCCGGCGACAAGTCGTTCGTCGCCGGCGCGGACATCAACGAGCTGGCGGTCCAGACGCCGACCAGCGGCCGCGAGCATGGCCTCACGGGGCAGCACGTGTTCGATCTCATCGAGAACATGGGCAAGCCGGTGATTGCCGCCATCAACGGCTACGCGCTCGGCGGCGGCTGCGAGCTCGCGATGGCATGCACGCTGCGGATTGCCGCCGACAGCGCGCGATTGGGCCAGCCCGAGATCGCGCTCGGCATCATTCCGGGCTACGCCGGGACACAGCGGCTGCCCCGTCTTGTCGGCAAGGGCACGGCGATGGAGATGATCCTGACCGGTGCCCCCGTTTCAGCAGACGAGGCGCACCGCATCGGGCTGGTGAACCGCGTTGTGCCGGCAGCGGACCTCATGGCGGAGGCGAGGAAACTGGCCGCGCAGCTGGCGTCGAACGCGCCGATCGCCATGCGCTACATCATCAACGCGATCAACAAAGGCGGCGAGATGTCGTTCGCGGACGCAGGTCAGTACGAGGCAACGCTCTTCGGCCTCGTCTCGTCGACAGAAGACATGCGAGAGGGCACGAAGGCGTTTCTGGAGAAGCGAAAAGCCACGTTTACGGGGCGGTAGAACACAAAATCCGCTGAGCAGACGTCGCGCGACGGCTTCAGCCGAGCGATCAGGATGCGCACGATTCAAGGAACAGGACGCGCGGGCGGGCTGCGGTTTGCCGTGATCGTGTCGAAGTACAACGACTTCGTGACCGATCGCCTCCAGGCCGGCGCGCTGACGGCACTCGAGTCGGCGGGCGTCGCGCCGGACGCCGTGACGATCGTGCGCGTGCCGGGCGCGTTCGAGATCCCGCTGGCCGCGCAACGCGCGGCCGAGAGCGGCCGCTTCGACGCGGTCGTCTGCCTGGGCTGCCTCATCCGCGGCGAGACGCCGCACTTCGAATACATCTCGTCGGCCGTCTCTCACGGTCTCACCGAGGCGGCGGCGGCCACCCGTATTCCGATGGCGTTCGGTGTGTTGACGACCAACTCGGTCGAGGAGGCACTCGCGCGAGCGGTCGAAGGCAGCGGCAACAAGGGACGCGAGGCGGCAGTTGCCGCGATCGAAATGGCCGAGGTGATCGCGCAGCTGACGCGCCAGCCGGCGCCGAAGGGCTAGGCCGTGGCGCGGACGCGGAAGGATCCGCGGCATCGCGCGCGCGAGGCGGCGCTCCAGATTCTCTACCAGTGGGAAATCGGCGGCCGGGCGCCGGAACAGTCGGCCGAGACGTTCTTCACCCGCCAGTGGCCGGACAGCGACGGGCCGCCCGACGATCTGCGCGGGTTCGCCACCAGGCTGGCGGTCGACACGGTC
Source organism: Vicinamibacterales bacterium (assembly GCA_035315685.1). GTDB lineage: Bacteria > Acidobacteriota > Vicinamibacteria > Vicinamibacterales > CAVVIG01 > QHWK01. The sequence goes on from DATFXR010000875.1 coordinate 2,029, forward strand.
GATCGCATCGCCGAGATCGATCCGCTGATTGCCGACACCACCGAGCGGTGGCGGCCCGAACGGATGGCCGTCCTCGACCGTCTGATCCTGCGGATGGCCGTCTGCGAACTGCTCCGCGACCGCGACACGCCGCGCGCCGTGGTCATCAACGAGGCACTCGAGCTGGCACGCACGTTCACGACCGAAGAATCAGTAAGATTCATCAATGGGATGCTGGATGCGATCCGCAAGAAAGTTGATGCGACGCGGTAAGACATGACATCTCAAGAGGAACAGGTCGGGCAGAGGCGCGCGAACCTCGCCGAGCTCGAGAAGCTCGGGATCGAGATCTATCCGCGCACCTTCGAGCGGCGGCACACGATCTCGGAGCTCGTCGACGGCTATGGCCAGCGGACGCACGACGAGCTCGAGTCCGACGGCATCGAGACGATTACCAGCGGACGGATCCTCGCGATTCGTGCGTTCGGCAAGGCAAACTTTCTCGTCCTGTCCGACGGCCTCGCGAAGGTGCAGGTCTACATCCGGCAGGACTCGCTGCCGGAGCTCGACTTCAAGATCTACAAGCTGCTCGACTTCGGCGACTGGGTCGGCGTGCAGGGGCGGCTGTTCCGCACCAGGACCAACGAGTTCACGATCTGGGCGTCGCGGCTGCACTTCCTCGCGAAATGCTTTCTTCCGCTGCCGGAGAAGTGGCACGGCCTCAGCGACGTCGAGATTCGCTATCGCCAGCGCTACCTCGATCTGATCGTCAACCCGGACTCGCGCCGTGTGTTCGAGACGCGCAGCCAGGTGATGGCGGCGCTGCGCGAGTTCATGACCGCGCGCGGCTACCTCGAGGTCGAGACGCCGATGATGCAGCCGCTCGCCGGCGGCGCGATGGCGCGGCCGTTCGTCACCCACCACAACACGCTCGACATGCAGCTCTACCTCCGGATCGCGCCGGAGCTGTACCTGAAGCGGCTCACCGTCGGCGGTCTCGAGAAGGTCTTCGAGATCAACCGCAACTTCCGGAACGAGGGGATCTCGAC
>DATFXR010000876.1:0-10964 GCA_035315685.1 Vicinamibacterales bacterium
CTCGATGCTCTCCAACGCGCGCATCGGCGCGGTGTTCGAGGCGACGGTTCAGGCGACCGAGGAATCGATCATCAATGCGCTCGTCGCCGCGGAAACGATGACGGGCGTCGACGGACATCGGACCGAAGCCATCTCGCACGACGCGCTGCGCGCCGCGCTGCGCAAGTACAACCGGCTTCGCTGAAGGGGCTGGGGACTGGGAGCTGGGAGCTGGGAGCTGGCTTACGCCAGCACACCCTTCGTAGCGCGCAGGCTTTTAGCCGAGCGTCAGCCAGCCCCCAGCCCCCAGCCCCCGACTGCGGCAGCGAGCGTCACTAACCACCGCGAGTCTCCGTCCGTCAGAGTCGCTATGCGCGACCTGGCGCTGGATCTCCGTGTCGCCGTCCGCTCGCTCCGCAAGACGCCGGTCTTCACCGCGCTGACCATCACGATCGTCGCGATCGGCATCGGCGCCAACACGGCGATCTTCAGCCTCGTCGACGCCGCACTCTTCCGGCGTCTTCCCTTCCCCGACGCCGATCGCCTCACGATGCTCTGGGAGCGCTCGCCGGCGCGTCCGCGCAATCGCGTGACCCCGCTGAACTTCGTCGACTGGAGCGAGCAGAACCACACCTTCGCGGCGCTCGCGGCCGTCTCCGGCGGCGGACGCATCCTCACCGGCGCCGGCGCTGAACCGGAGCGCATTCCCGGCCAGTCCGTCACGACGGCTTTCTTCGACGTCCTCGGTGTCCGCCCGATCGCCGGCCGGACGTTCACTGCCGATGACGGACGACTCGAACCCGACGTCGTCGTGATCAGCGAACGATTGTGGAAGCGTCGCTTCGGCGCGGCCCCGGACATCATCGGCCGGCCGATCCTGCTCGACAGTCAGCCGTTCACGGTCGTCGGCATCGTGCCGGCGACGTTCGAGATTCTGTATCGCAGCGAACTGTGGACGCCGTATCTGCCGCGGCGGACGCCCGAGCAGCGACGCATGCACTACATGCAGGTGCTCGGACGCCTGAGGCCGGACGCAACGCTGGACGGCGCGCGGGCGGACATGGCCTTGGTCGCACGGCAGATCGAAGCCGTCTCGCCGCAGACGAACGAGGGATGGGGCGTCACGATCGAACCGTTGAGGGACGCGCTGGTCGGCGACGACCTGCACACCATGTCGATCGTGCTGTTTGCAATCGTCGGCTTCGTCCTGACGACGGTGTGCGCCAACGTGGCAAACCTGCTGCTGGCGAGAGGAACCGCCCGCACGCGTGAGATTGCCGTCCGCGCCGCACTCGGCGGCAGTCCGGCTCGCATCGTGCGGCAACTGCTGACGGAGAGCCTCGTCCTCGCCGGCGCCGGCGGAGCCGCAGGATGGACGCTCGCGTGGACCATGGTGCGCATCGCGCCGTCGCTGATGCCGCCAGACACGCTGCCGCAGGCGATCGTCCTCAGCGTCGACACACGACTCGCGATCTTCGCAGTCGTGATATCGACCGTCACGGGACTCCTGTTTGGCGCGGCCCCGGCATGGCACGCCGCGCGTGTGCCGACCAGCGAGGCGCTCGCGTCGGGCGGCCGCACCGCCACCGGCTCGTCACACCGATTCCGCACCTCGCTCGCGATCGTCGAAGTTGCTGTCGGTGTCGTGCTGGTGTCAGGCGCGACGCTGTTCGCTCGCACCGTCAAGTCGCTGCACCACGTCGACACCGGCTTCGCCGCCGACAGACTGCTCACGATGTACGTGAGCCCGCCGCTCAGCCGCTACCCGACGCCCGAGGATGCGCTCACGTTCTACGAGCGCGTGCGGCGGGAGATTGGCGCGCTGCCGGGCGTCCGGGCGGTCGCAATCGGCGGCAGCCTGCCGCTCGACGGCTTCGACATCGGACAGGGATTTGAGGTCGTCGGCGCGAAGCCCGACGAGCCGGCCCGCCGGGCGTCGGCCCACTATCAAATTGTCGGTGCAACCTACTTCGACACGCTCGGCATCCGCATTCTGCGCGGCCGCGCCTTCACCGAGCACGACGGCGCGACATCGGCGCCGGTCTGCATCGTCAACGAGGAGTTCGCTCGGCGGTACCTCGCGGATCGCGATCCCGTCGGCGCACGCGTTGCGGTCAGCGCGATGGATCCCGCCGGGCCGCGAACGGTCGTGCGCGAGGTTGTCGGCGTCTCGCGGCAAGTGAAAGTGCAAGGACCCGGCGAAAAGCAGAACGTGAACGAGATCTACGTGCCGATCCTCCAGAATCCGTGGTACAGCGCCTCGATCGCGGTGAAGACAGCGGGCGAGCCGATGGCGCTTGCCACGGCGGTGCGGGCGGCCGTGGCACGCGTGGACACAGACCTGCCGGTGACGCGGTTGCGGACCATGGACGAGGTCGCGGCGGAGTCGGTATCGCAGCCGCGATTTCGCGCCGAGCTCGCCGGCCTGTTCGCGGCGCTCGCGCTGCTGCTGGCGGCCGGCGGCGTATTCGGCGTTCTCGCATTCGCGGTGAACCAGCGCTTACGTGAATTCGGCATCCGGCGTGCACTCGGCGCGCAGGCACTGGATCTCGCCCGCCTCGTTGCCGCTGCAGCTCTCGAGATCATCATCGCCGGTACTCTTGCCGGAGCGCTCTCGGCGGCGGCGCTGACGCGTTTCCTCGCCGCGCTGCTGTACGGCGTGCGCCCGCTCGATCCGCTCACGTTCGTCGCTGCGCCACTCCTGCTGATCGGGGTCGCGGCCATCGCCGCCATCGCTCCCGCCGTCCGGGCGATGCGCGTGGATCCGGCCGCCTGGCTGCGAATTGACTGAGACGCACCGGGCACGAGTATTCTTCGTCGAATGGCCGACTACGAGATCTTTGCGCTCGGCGACTTTGCGCTGCAGTCCGCCTCGACGCTGTGGCAGGCGCAGCTTGCCTACAAGACCTACGGCGCCTTGAACGCGGCGCGCGACAACGTCGTTCTCATCCCGACCTTCTACGCGGGCCATCACACCGACTGCGAACTGATGTTCGCTCCCGGCCGCGCGATCGATCCCGCGAAACACTTCATCGTCGTCGTGAACATGTTCGGCAACGGGTTGTCCTCGTCGCCGAGCAGTGCCCGACCGCCGATCGACCGGGCGTCGTTTCCGCGTGTCACGATCCACGACAACGTCGCCGCGCAGCACCGCCTCGTGACGCACCTCGGCATCGAGCGAATCAGGCTCGTCGCCGGCTTCTCCATGGGCGCGCAGCAGGCGTTTCACTGGGCAGCGCTGTTCCCCGATCGCGTCGGCTCGATCGCGGCAATCTGCGGCGGCGCGAAGACGTCACCGCACAACTTCGTGTTCCTCGAAGGCCTCAAGGCGGCGCTGACCGCCGACGCCGCCTTCAACGATGGCTGGTACGACGCGCCGCCGGTCAAGGGCCTGATTGCCTTCTCACGCGTGTATGCCGGCTGGGTCTACTCGCAGGACTTCTACCGTCAGCGCGAATACACCAGGCTCGGCCTCGCCTCGATCGACGACGTCCTGCGATTCTCGGAACAGCGCTACCGATCGCGGGACGCGAACGATCTTCTCGCCATGCTGTGGACCTGGCAGCACGCCGACATCAGCGCGAACGATCGATTCGACGGCGACCTGGCCGCGGCGCTGAAGGCGATCACCGCGCGAGCGATCGTGATGCCGAGCGAGACCGATCTGTACTTCCGCGTCCGTGAGAACGAGATCGAAGTTCGCCACATGGCCAACGCCGAGTTGCGGCCGATTCCCTCGATCTGGGGCCACGCGGCCGGTCGCGGCACCAATCCGGTCGACAACGCGTTCATCGACGGAGCGCTGAACGAGCTGCTGCGATGAGTCAGCCGGCCGCCACCTCGTGACCGGCGGCCGCGAGACAGTCGATCGCGGCTGCAACACTCGGTTCGCGGACCAGGACGTAGTCGGTTTCGTAGGTCGAGATCGCGAAGATGCTGACTCCGGCGTTGGCGAGGGGCGCTGCGATCGAAGCAAGGACACCGGTCAGCGAGAAGTCGAGCGAACCGGCGACGCGCAGGCAGCGCCACCCGCGCTCTGCGCGGACGGCCGCAGGCACGCTCGCCGCCTCGCAGACAATCGACAGTTCGTCGCGCGTCCGCGTGATTGACGAGATCGGTGCCGGCGTGACCCAGTCCGGAATCGGATCGGTCGGGTTCAGCCGCGCCACCGCCAGTTCGCCGCGAAGTACGAGCAGTTGCATTCACCTATCTTGCATCGTTGCACCTGCGTGCCAAGTCGGACCGGCGGATCCGCCGCGAAGACACGAAACCACGAAATAGACGATTGGTCTTCGTGTCTTCGTGCCGTCGTGGCGACCGAGGACGGTACCATTCAGCGTGGACAGCTCGCCGCGATCACGCGCGCAGACGCGTAAACGCCGCGATCATCGCGGGGGCCGGGATGCCGCTGTTCCCTGCAGTCGCCTCCTCGCGCAAACGTTGTTCGAGCGTGTCGACGTCGAACTCGCCTTCCGCGATGATGCCCAGAGCGATGGCGCGAGGCGCGATGGAACGAAAGGATTCGGTGATCCACTCGTAATAGACGCTGTCTGATCCGCCGCTGATGGGATATTCGGTGCGACAATCGGGACGGTCGAATCCAGCCTCGATCAACAGCGTCCAGAGCCGCGAGCCGATGTTGGAGCACGCGGCGCGGGCGAAGAACTGATCGAAGACCTCCATGATCCGCTCTCGCAACGGCGTGGGAGGCCAGCCACGATGGACCACGGAAAAATCGTATTCGTGAAAGGCGGCCAGCCCTCGCTCGTGAAGCAGGGCGGCACAGTCTCGCAGGACGGCGAGAGGATCCTTCGAATGAATGAGGATGTGCCGGCCGACGACTGCGTCGAACCTGCGGCTCGGCTTCCACCCGTGAATGTTGGCGTGGATGCATTCGATGTTCTTCATCCCTTCGGCGGACGCGCGAGCCTCGACCGTCTGCAGTGCGGCCGGATCGATGTCCACTGAAGTCACTCTGCCGTAGCGCCCGACCAATCGGGCGGCGAGCAACGAGACGTCGCCAACGCCGCAGCCGATGTCGAGCACGCGCATACCCGAAGTAATTCCCGCCCGACGGAACAGCTGCTCCGTCAGAGGATTCAATATCGAGGCTTGAAGAAGGAGGCGGCGCCGTTCCCGGTGATCGTGCCCCATCACGTAGTCGGTCGAGTCCGACATGAACGCCAGTGTAGCAGCGGGTTACGGTCGCACGGTGACGCCGACGCGGAGGATCGGCCCGGCGTGCAGGCGCTCACCGCGGACGAAGCCGTCGGACTTGTAGCCAGCCTGCACGAGCACGCTGCTGCGCTCGCTGAATCCCGAGCGCTGCCCGAGCGGAATCCGAACGGTTGCCGCCGCGAGCCCGCCGAGGTTGAACACCTGCGCGTTGGGCGGCGAGTCGAGCGCCGGCTGATCCCACACGCTCACCGAGCAGTCGGCGCGAAACCGCGCCCGCTGCACCACGTTCGTCGCCGCGACGCCGACATCCCACGCGTGCCGGGCGCCGGTGTCGCCGACGCCCACCGACAGCCGCACCAGCCGGTCGTGGCGGACGAAACCGTGCTCCGTCGTAATCGCCGTTCCGTACGGCGTCATCTCGAAGCGCAGGGCCGGCAGGTATGTCACGTCGTGTGTCAACGGAATCATCGGCACGCCGGCCGATGCCTGGCCGCGGACGATATATGCGACTGCCCACGCGTAGCCGGCGTACGCCAGCATCGGATCGCCGAGCAGTGTCAGGGCACGGCGCTTCAGCGTCGCCGCATCGAGGGGCGTGCAGACCGGCGGATCGCAGCCTTCATTGAAATCGAGCAGGAAGGATCGGACGTCGTGCCCGGGCGCCGATCGCGGCGATACGCTGCGGATGTAGCGAAGCCCGTCGAGCCGCGACTCGAGGTAGAGCCACGACGCGCGATAGCCAATCGCGCCGGTCGCGATCGCGTCGCGGGCGATGTGATCGGCCAGGACGTTCTGCGCTTCGATGCCGCCGGTGTCGACAGCGAGCGCGTCGGCGCGAGTGGCCTCGACGTTCCCGTTGAACGACGTCACCGCACCACCAGGGCCATACGGGATCGGGACGTCGAAGCTGTAGTCGACCGACGTCGCTCCGATCTCTCGCAGGCGCGCGCCGTGCCCGAACACTTCGTGACCGACCACCATCAGAAAGTGGTCCTGCGGGAGATCCAGTCCGTACCACTTGCCGAGACGGTAGGCGAGGCCGAGTCCGCGCTTCACCCGCGTGGACTCGTCGAATCGCGACGGCATCAGCCAGCGATCTTCGACGGCGGCTGCCGCGCGCTCGAGGGTGAGGAGATCCTGGGTGCCCGTCGCCGGCGTCATGTAGCGATCGACAACGACTAGGTACTCGAGGCCATCCTGCGCCGCGGCGATCCGTGCGCACGCCATCGCGGCGAGCGCGATCGCGACGACCACGCGGCGATGTGCCTGCACGGTCAGCCATTGTGGCAGATTCGCGACCGGCGAGGCGCGGTCCGCGACCCGTGCATAATGAATCGCCGTGACTCTCGACGACCTGCGCCGCGCGGCGGTCGCGCGCACGCTCTTCGCACCCACGACTCTGCAGCGCGCTCTCGACCGCCTCGGCTTCGTCCAGGCCGATCCGATCCGCGCGCCGGCGCGCGCGCAGGACCTCACGCTGCGCCACCGCGTGGTCGACTACCGCGCCGGCGATCTCGAACGGCGCTATGCGGAGCTCGATGTGCACGAGGACGTCTTCGTGAACTACGGCTTCGTCACCGCCGCGGTGCAGGCGTTGATGCACCCGCGCGGCGGCCCGGCGCCGTGGAAGGCGGGACACGGCCGACGCGTCCGTGCCCTGCTCGACTTCGTCCGCTCGCGCGGCTCGGTGCACCCGCGCGACGTGGATCGCCATTTCTCGCACGGCACCGTCACCAATTACTGGGGCGGCTCGTCCAATGCCACCACCCACCTGCTCGATGCGATGCACTACCGCGGACTGCTGCGCATCGTGCGCCGCGACGCCGGCATCCGGATCTACACCGCCTACCAACACGAGCCGGTCGCGAACGACGCAGCCACGCGTCGCGCGCACCTCGACGGGCTGGTCGACGTGATCGTCGGGATGTATGCCCCGCTCCCGGCGCTCAGCCTGTCGATGCTGGTCAGACGGCTGCGCTATGCAGTGCCGCAATGGACCGGTGAGCTGACGCACACCTTGCAACGCGCGAAGCAGCGGCTCGCCCATCATCGCGTGAACGGCGTCGACTGGTACGCGCCGGCCGACGCGGTCGCCAGCGATGGCCCTGACGATGGAGTACGTCTGCTGGCACCGTTCGATCCAGTCGTCTGGGATCGACGACGGTTCGAGCTGCTGTGGGGGTGGGCGTACCGCTTCGAGGCGTACACACCGGTGCCCAAGCGGAAACTCGGTTACTACGCGCTTCCGCTGCTGTGGCAAGACCGGGTGATCGGCTGGGGCAACCTCTCGATGAAGGGGGCGACGCTGCAGGCGAACTTCGGATACGTCGCCTCGCGGCCGCCCCGCGACCGAGCTTTCCGCCCCGCGCTCGACGACGAGCTGGATCGATTTCGGCGCTTTCTGGATGTCGCGGGACGCGGGGAAGGCAACCGCGCAGCACGCTGAGCACGCAGAGAACTCAATCGCTCTTTCACACTACAGACGATCCGTTTGTACGGTGTGTCCGCCTTCAGGCGGACCCTGAGAAGTCCGGCCAAAGCCGGACACTACGTGCAACAGAGAAACGAGACCCATTCTTAATAAGAGCGAGGTTGCAAAATTAGCTCGCTCACGGGTGGCCGCGAACGGGGCCGCCCCGCCGGGCGCGGAGCCGTGGGCCGTGACAAGTGCTCTTCTGGCGAGCACCCGGTGGGACTGTTCGCGGACAGGACCCGCCTCGAGCTAATCTTGCAACGCACTCTAAGTCTTCGCGATCTCTGCGGGCTCCGCGGTTGCTTTTCTCGTCGCGCTACGGAACCACGACGATCGGCGCGCGCCAGAAGGCCACCTTCTGGGCGGTGGCGTCCAGCACGGTGACCTGGCAGTCGTACGGTCCCGGCGAGAGGCTCGCCAGCGGAAGACTGAATCGCAGCGGCACGGCCTTCGTCTTCGGATCGAGCCCGTCAGTGACGGCGAGCGGCGTCGTCTCCAGCGCCTTCGCGTCGCCGCGATAAAAGCTCACGAACGCGACCAGCGGCTGCGTGGTCGTCTGCCCGCGCTGATACGCCTGCACGAACACGTAGAGATCGCGTTGCTTGCTGAAGACGCGCGTCACGCTGGGAATCAGCTTCTGGCCGCCGTGCACCAGCGGGTTGGCAGCCTCGGCGTCCACCTTCTGCTTCACGCTGAAGATCGCGTCGCTCAGCGCGACCCGCTGGCTGCTCAGGACGACCGTGCTGATCGGCACGCGCTGGGTCTCGCGATTCAGATTCGGCACGGCGAACGACGTCTGATAGGTGCCGATGCGGCCGGTCTCCGCGTCCCGCGCCAGAATCTTGATCAGGTATTTGCCGGGCAGCAGCGTGAACCCGGTCTCGTACTGAATCGGCCGCTTCGCGAGCTGCCCCGCCGCCGCATCACTCAACCGGATGTCGAGCTTGTCGCGGACGTTTTGTACGGTCACGCCGTACTCGTCCTTCACTTCGCCGATGAAGTCGATCAGCGTGCGCTGTGCGCCGCGCCGCTGCGCGAGCGCCAGCTCGCTGCCCGGAATCTTCACGGCGACGGGAACGAAGTACTCGGCGCTGTTCAACTGGAAGTAGTTGACCTCCATCGCGATCGAAATCTCGGTGACCGGGTTCTCGAGCATCAGCGCTTCCTCGAGCTGACGCTCCTTGTCCGCGGCATTGAACCTGGCGAACTCCTTGTCGGCGAAATACCCCTGGCGATAAGCGAGCTCGCCGGCCGTTCCCGGCGCCAGCGACACGCGCACCCGGTGGAAGCGCCCGTCGTTCGCCGGATGCGTGGAGTAGTAGCCGAGGATGTAGTAGCTCGCCACCGACTCGGCCGCCTGGACGATCCCCTGCGCGAGATCGTTGTAGTCGAACAGCGCCGTCCCGCCGGTGTCCTTCGCGAGCGCGTACAACGTGTCCTGCGATCGCTGGAAGCTGGTGATCGAATTCTGCGCGAGCTGGCCCGTGAAGGTGCCGAGCCCGCCCGGCGACGGCCGCGTGGCATCACCGAGCGGCGCGTCCGCGACCAGCCCGCGCGCGTCGATCGGATGCAGCGACACGTTCGCACGAATCGCCGCATTGATCGTCGCGCGCAGCTGCGCCTGATTGTCGACGCCGTTCAGACGCAGGCCGCTGGCGAAATAAATCAGCTGCTTCTGCTCGGGCAGCGCCCGCAGCAGCGTCGCCGCGGTCTGGAGAGCCGACAACTGGCGATCGGTATTCAGGATGCTGAACTCCGCATCGTCCTGGCCGAACGCCGTGCCGATGTCGGTGTTGTCGGGGATGCCGTCCCCGTCCTTGTCGTCGCCGAAGATCAGCGTCTGCATCACTTCGCGCAACTGCGCGCGATCGTCGGTGAAGTCCTGCTTGACGCGCACGGCGCCGCCGCCGAACGTCATGATCGCGACCACGTCCGACGGCCGCATCTGCGTGCCGACGAAGCGCAGGGCGGCGGCATAGGCCCGCGCCTGATCGGCCGGCGGCATCGCGGTGAGGTCGAAATAGAGAACGAGCAGACGCCGATCGCGATAGCGAGTGTCGCCGGGCGGCGGCGTGACGATTTGGCTCTGCGTCGCCGGCGACGACGGCGGCACGACCGTCGGCCGTGGTACCGCCTCTGTCGCCGACGGCTCGGTGCGCCGGTCGGGCAGCCGCTCGAACTCGACGAAGGAGACTGTCTGCGGCTCGCCGTCTTCGGTGAGCACGAAATCCTTCGCGCTCAACCCCTCGACCGCGCGGCCGTCCTTGTCCTTGACGCTCACGATCTGGACCATAAGCCGCGTCCCTGATCGGAAAGTCGGCGGTGTCGGCGGCGGCTGCGCTGACGCCGCGGCCGCTGACAAGGTTAGAAGGACAACAAAGGAAAAAGAGGAAACCAGGCGCAGCTTCCCCTTTGTGTCCTCTGTTGCCCTTTGTGCCCTTGTCAGCTGCAGGCGCTGCATCAGAACCTCACCCGCAGCGTGCTCTGTACTTTTCGCATCGGGTTCGCGACCGTCGGCAAACCGAACTGTGGACTGCCGACCACCGCGTTCACGTTCGCGTAGGTGACGGTGTTCAGCAGGTTGGTCGCGTTGATCCGCCAGTCGAGCGTCAGACGGTCGCCCCAGAGAAACGACCGACCGACGCTCGCGTCGAAGCCGAACTGCGCGGATCCGGTGAGCGAATTGCGCCCGGCGTCGCCCCAGCGACCGGGTGGCGGAGCGGTGTACGCCGACGGATTCGCGTAGAACCCGTCGGGGATCGAACCGCCTGCACCAATCACATTCGCGCGAACCGTTCCGGTCACACCGGTGCCGGACACCGGTGTCAGGTAGATCGGCGTGAACGGAAGCCCGCTGCCGGCCATCAGCTGAACGGTGATCGTCCATCCGTTGAGCAGGCGTCCGCGCATGCCGCCGTCGAGCACGCCGCCGCCGTGGATGCCGACGCCGGTCGTGTACTGAAACTGCGCCGTCACGAGATGACGCTGATCGAAGTTCGAAGGCCCCTCCTCCGCGTCGAGATGCAGCCAGTCCTGCGCGATGGCGGAGCCATCGAGCTTCACCCCGGTGAACGCGCCGGCATCGTCGGTCGCCTCCGCGAGCGTGTACTGCACCATCGCGGCGAGCCCGCCGCGCAGGCGCCGGCGCACCTGCAGCTGACCGGCCTGACGGTTGGAGTGGCCGTTCGACCCCAGGTACACGAAGCCGGCGGGACAACTCGGACACGGGTTCGACGCACCGGGAGGAACCGTATTCGGCAGAAACTCCTGAACGAGATGACGGCCCGCCGTACCGAGGTACGTGGCCGTCATCGTGAGCGACGCCGGCAGATCG
>DATFXR010000877.1:0-9544 GCA_035315685.1 Vicinamibacterales bacterium
GTCGCGATTGCGCGCGCGCTGCTGAACGATCCGGCGATCCTGCTGGCGGACGAGCCGACTGGCAATCTCGACAGCCGGACGAGCATCGAGATCATGGAGATCTTCCAACGGCTCAACGTGGAGCGGGGCATTACAATCGTACTCATCACCCACGAGCCGCAGGTGGCCGAGTACGGATCGCGGATCATCCGGTTTACCGATGGCCGGGTGGTCTCCGATGAGGCGAACGCGGCACATCGGGCCGCCGCTGCTGAGTTGCAGTCGGCGGCGCGGCGCAATTAAGAATTAAGAAGTAAGAATGCGTGCCACGCAGTCCCGTCGATCGCAGTCGTCGTCTTGGATTACGAATTCTTAATTCTCAATTCCTAATTCTTAATTGCAGGGAGCTCCGCGGTTGTCAACGTTGAGAACGACGCTCACCATTGCCCTCCGTGCCCTGCGCCGCAACCGGTTGCAGACCTCGCTGACGGTCGTCGGCATGACGATCGGCGTCGCTGCGGTACTGGCGATGATTGCGATTGGGACCGGCGCCGAGGCAGCGATTGGCGATCAGATTCGCGCCGCCGGCATGAATCTGATCGTCGTGACGGCGGGCAACTACAAGGTGAAGTCGACCGACGATTTCGGCGGCGGTGCGGTCGAGCCGTCGGCTTCACTGGCGGTGCCCGATCCGTTCTGGCGCCGCGCGCTGTCGCTCGTCGAGCCGCCGCTGCTCGCCCATCCCGAAGACGATCCGATGGAGAAGCACGATCATCCCACGGCTCGGCAGCGGCTTGGGGACAGCGAGGCCGGACTCGGCTCGGCGGCGACGCTCACCGCGGCCGACGCCGATGCCATCCGCGGCATCCGCGGCGTGCAGTACGTCGCGGAGGGGCTGCATCAGAACGTCCACATCGTCAGTGGCGAGAAACGGTGGTTTACGCGCCTCCACGGCACCGATCTGCAGCTGCCGTTGATCCGCCGCGCGTGGACGTTCCACAACGGCCGCTTCTTCGGCGCCGGCGAACAATCGCGGGCGGAGCAGGTTGTCGTCCTCGGCACCGTGGCCGCGGACCGACTGTTCGGCAGCGAGAATCCGGTCGGCCGCGACGTCCTGATCTGGAAGCAGCCGTTCCGCGTCGTCGGCGTCGTGACGACGACGAGCTGGATGGTCGCGCCTGCGCCCGGCGACGATCAGTTCGACGCGATCTACATTCCGTTCAGCGCGGTTCATCGCCTGCTGAATCTCGCGAAGCTCAACGACATCACGATCACCGCCTCGTCCACCGGCGAGGTGTCGCGGATCATGGGCGAGGTCACGAAACTGCTGCGTGGACGTCACGGCATCGGCGACGAGAAGCCCGACGATTTCACCGTGACGACGCAGGCGCGGCAGGCGCTCGCGAAAGGCGGCATGCGGCCAGACGTCGCACGCGCCGTAGTGGGCAACGTATCGGGACTCGAGAAGGTGACGCTCGAGCAGCTCGGCAAGACGCTCGACCGCGCCACGCGGACGATGACCGCGCTGCTCGCCGGCATCGCCGCGGTGTCGCTGATCGTCGGCGGCATCGGCATTATGAACATCATGCTGCTCTCGGTCACGGAGCGGACCCGCGAGATCGGCGTCCGCCGCGCGGTTGGCGCGCGCGCCCGCGACATTCGATCGCAGTTCGTCCTCGAGGCGATGACGCTCAGCGTCACCGGCGGCGTCGTCGGCGTGTGCCTCGGTCTGGTCGCCGCTGCCGGGTTGTCGCGCTACCTGCACTGGTCGACGACCATCTCGCCCGCCGCGGTCGTGGTGGCGGTCGGCGTCGCCGCCGGAGTCGGCGTTTTCTTCGGCTGGTACCCGGCGCGCCAGGCGGCGCGCCTCGATCCGATCCAGTCCCTCCGGTACGAATAGCGGATGCTGCGCACCAGCGTTCGCCTCGCGATCAGGGCCCTCGGTCGCAACACGCTACGCACGATCCTGACGATGCTCGGGATGATCATCGGTGTCGCCGCGGTGATGACGATGGTGGCGCTCGGCAATGGCGCGCAGGCGACGGTGGAGCAGGATGTCCGCTCCGCGGGCACCAACCTGATTCACGTCAATGCCGGCAACTACACGCGCGGCGGCGAGGAATCGAAGATCGCGACCGGTCTCGGCGCGGCGACGACGCTCGTGCCAGCCGACGCGGAGGCGATCGGCACGACGGTCGCCGGCATCAAGAGCATCGCGCCGGGCGTCAGGCTGCGCGGGTGGATTGCGTCAGGCGCGCGCCGCTACTACGGTCAGGTGCTCGGCACCGACGTCGCGTTCGCATCGATGTTCGGCTGGCGCTTCGACGAGGGCCGCTGGTTTACGGCCGGCGACGTCGCCGCGCGTCGCCGCATCGTGATCCTCGGCCGGACCACGCGCGACCAGATCTTCGGCTCCGGCGCGAAAACGGTTGGACAGGCGGTCGTCATTCACGGTCAATCGTTCACCGTCGGCGGCATCACCGATACCGCCGATCCGGATCAGATCGAGATGGCGTTCGTGCCCTACACCGCGCTGCAGGACGCGCTCGGCATCTCGTATCTGCACACCATCACGATCGAAGCGGTGCAGGCGGGCGAAGCGTCGCGGATCGCCGCTGAAACGACGGCGCTGCTTCGGTCGCGGCATTCCTCGCACATCAATGCGGCCGTCGAGAAGTTGCGGCAGGCTGGCATCACCGGCAACCAGATGCCGCAGAGCGGATTCGGGTCGAACGGCCCGCCCGACGACTTCACGGTGAAGACGCAGTCGTCGGAAGCGCTGACGAAGGGACTGTATACGTCGGTGGCGGCCTTCGTGCTGGCCAACATGCCAAAGCTCGACGAGGTGAACCTCGCGGAGATGAACGCGACGCTGCAGCGCGCGAGCACGACGATGACGGCGCTGCTCGCCGGGATCGCCGCGATCTCGCTCGTCGTCGGCGGCGTCGGGATCATGAACATCATGCTCGTCGCCGTGAAGGAGCGCACGCGCGAGATCGGCGTCCGGCGGGCAGTCGGCGCGCGGCGGCGCGATGTCCTGCTGCAGTTCCTGACCGAGGCGATGACGCTGAGCACCGTCGGGGGATTCATCGGCATCGTGCTGGGGTTCGTCGCCGCCTTTGCGCTGACGATCCTGCTCGATTGGCCGACGCGGATGACGGCTGGCGCCGTCGGCCTCGCGTTCGGCATCTCGGCGGCGATCGGCATCTTCTTCGGTTTCTATCCCGCCCGACGCGCGTCGCGGCTCGATCCGATCGACGCGCTGAGGACTGAATGACCCGCGATCACGATCTCGATCGCTGTCACGGTCCGGCTAGAGCCGGACACTACGGCCGTTCGATTCGCGAACGCGTGGCGGTGGCGCGGCGCTTCTGCCGGACCGTGGTTCCGGGAATGTCCGGCTTCAGCCGGACCGTGCTCGCGATCGGCACGGCTGGCGCGCTCGCGTCGTGCAGCCGAACGCCGCCGTCGGAACCGGCCGTGGTCCAAGCGGCGCCCGCTCCGGCGACGTCGACTGGCGGCGCGGTCCCGCACGGCGATCACAACCCGCACCACGGCGGCATCGTGATGATGAAAGGCGACGACCTGCACTACGAGGCCGTGCTCGATCCGGCCGGACGCGCGCACCGCATCTATTTCACCGATGCGATCCGGGAGGACCTGCCGGCGTCCGTCGCAACCGATGTCGTGTTGACGATTCACCGCCCGGGCGGCGCGCCCGACGAGCGCATCGCGATGCAGATTGACGACGCCGGGGAGAGTTGGGTGGGCAGCGGCCAGCCAGTCAATGCGCCGGCAGCGACGACGGTGCGCGTGGCGTTCGCGATCCGGCACGAGCCGTACTGGATCGATCTGCCGTTCACGGCGAGCAAGTGAGCGTCACAGGCGTTCGTCGAACGTGGCTGGTGTTTCTCGCACTGCAGATGCCGGCATGCAGCAATTCTTCCGCGCCGAAGCCCGCGGTGGAGGTCCGTACGCCCAACCCGGACGTCGGCGTCGACGTGCTCGCCGCGCGCGCCAGCGCACAGCGTGAGGCGGCGTCGCGCTACGCCGTCGTCCACGACTTCCAGTTCACCGATCGGCTGAAAGACAGCGGCATCACATTCGCTCACCACATCGTCGCGGACGCGGGGCTCCACTACAAGGCGGTGCATTACGACCACGGCACCGGCATCGCGGTGGCGGATGTGGATGGCGACGGGCTGGCCGACATCTACTTCGTGAACCAGGTCGGCGGCAACGAGCTGTGGAGGAACGCCGGTGGCGGCCGGTTCACGAACATCACGAAGGAGGCGAATGTCGGCGTGGCCGGCCGCATCAGCGTCGCCGCGTCGTTCGCCGACATCGACAACGACGGCGATCAGGACCTGTTCGTGACGACGGTCCGCGGCGGCAACGTGCTGCTCGAGAACGACGGCCGCGGGCATTTCACCGACATCTCGAAGCAGGCCGGGATCGATCTCGTCGCGCATTCCTCCGGGGCCGTGTTCTTCGACTACGACAACGACGGTCTCGTCGATCTCCTCGTCTGCAACGTCGGCCGCTACACCAGCGACGAGAAGGGACCGGACGGCGCGTACATCGGCCTGGCGGACGCGTTCCTCGGTCACACCCATCCCGACCGATTCGAGTACCCCGTGCTGTACAAGAATCTCGGGCACAACCGCTTCAAGGACGTGACGGCCGACGTCGGCTTGCGGCCGTCAGGATGGGGCGGCGATGCGTCGGTTGCGGATCTGAACGGCGACGGCCGCCCCGACCTCTTCGTGCTGAACATGCAGGGGCACGGCCACTACTTCGAGAACGCCGGCGGCCACAGCTTCGTCGACAAGACGGCGCAGTACTTTCCGAAAACGCCGTGGGGCGCCATGGGGATCAAGTTCTTCGACTTCGACAACGACGGTCGGCCCGATCTGTTCATCACCGACATGCATTCCGACATGTTCGAGATGCTGCCGCCCGACCGCGAGAAGCAGAAGGCGCCGGTTCATCCACCCGATCAGATCCTCGGCGGTTCAGCCGACACGTTCATCTTCGGCAATGCGCTGTTTCACAATCTGGGGAACGGCCGGTTCGAGGACGTCTCCGACCGCGCCGGCGCCGAAACCTACTGGCCGTGGGGGCCGAGCATCGGCGACGTCAACGCCGACGGCTGGGACGACATCTTCATCGCGTCGAGCATGAACTACCCGCACCGCTACGGCATCAACTCGATGCTGTTGAACGACCACGGTGAGAAGTTCCTCGACGCGGAGTTCCTCCTCGGCATCGAGCCGCGGGCCGGCGGCCGGACGCACACGCCGTGGTTCGAGCTCGATTGCCTGCAGAAGGATCTCGGCGCCGGACTCTGTCGCGGCCAGTCGGGAAAGATCACCGTGATGGCACCGCTCGGCAGCCGGTCTTCAGCAGTCTTCGATCTCGACGGCGACGGCGACCTCGACATCGTCACCAACGACTTCAACTCCGCGCCGCAGGTGCTGGTCAGCAACCTCGCGCAGCAACACCAGATTCACTGGATCGCCATCGCGCTCACCGGCACCATGTCGAATCGGAACGGTCTCGGCGCGATTGTCCGCGTTCACGCCGGCGGCCGCGTCTACACGAAATACAACGATGGCAAGTCCGGCTACCTGTCACAGAGCGTCCTGCCGCTGTACTTCGGTCTCGGCGATGCGGACAAAATCGACCGCATCGAAGTCGACTGGCCGTCGGGGAAGAAGCAGGTCGAGACGCAACAGCTCGAGATCAATCGCACACGGCAGATCGTGGAGCGATAGACATAATCAGACAGAGGCCACGCCGAGGTATCGAGGCAAGCGCACGCTCGCTGCAACGCATGAACCGCGGAGAACGCGGAGAAAATCTTTGCACGAAGACTGTCTGCGCACTCCCACGCGGAAACATCTTGTCCACCTTGCTTTGCGGTCTCTGCGCCCTCTGCAGTTTCCGTGACCTCGCTAATCATGTCCGCGCAGCCATTGATGCCGCGGACGTGCGGCGGGCTACGGCGTGCGATCCTCCCAGTCCACCCACTCGACCTGATGCGTCGCGAGGTAGGCATTCACCGCTTCGCCGACTGTTGCGAAAAAGCTCTGTTCGCCGAACTGCGCGAAGAGCCCGAAGCGTTTGAGCTTGTCCTTGACCGGATCCTTCATCTCGGCGATGCAGAACTGAACGCCGGCGGCGCGAAGCGTCCTCTCGAGCTCGCAAACGAAATCGGCCGCCGTCACATCGACGCTCGTGACCGGTTCCGCAGCCACGACGAGCCAGCTGACCGGCGTCGGCGAGCTCGCCACCGCGTCGAGTACGCGCTCGTGGAAGAACTCCGCGTTCGCGAAGAAAAGCGGCGCATCCCAACGGAAGAGCACCAGGCCCGGGACCAGGCGTGCGTTCGGATATCGCGTGACGTCGTGGTAGCCCTTGACGTGGTCGACCCGGCCGAGCACCGCCCAGTGGGGGCGCCAGCCGTCCCAGAGGAACTCGATCACGGCCAGCACGATCGCGAGAGCAATCCCGGGAATCGCGCCGAAGACCGCCACCGCCGCGAAGCAGGTCATCGACAGCCAGAACTCCCAGCGTTGAATGCGGTAGATGCGCCGGAGGTCCGCCACCTCGATCAAACCAATCGCCGCCGCGATCACGACAGCGGCCAGCGCGGTGTTCGGGAGATCCTGAAGCAGCGCCGGCGCGAGCATCAACAGCACCGCGATCGAGATCGCGCCGACGATCCCGGTGAGCTGCGTGCGGGCGCCGGCGGCCTCGGCCACCGGTGTGCGCGATGAGCTGCTGCTGATCGGGAATCCTTGAAACACGCCCGCCGCCAGATTGGCGACGCCCAGCCCCACCATCTCCTGGTTCGGATCGACCGGTGCGCGCAGACGCGCCGCGTAGGTTCTCGACAGCACGCTGGTGTCTGCGAATGACACGAGCGCGACCGCGACGCCGCCCGTGAGAACCGGCAACAGATCGTCGACCGGAATGAGCGGGAGGCGCAACGCCGGCAATTGCTGCGGCAAAGGACCGAGTACGGACAGACCGGCGCGGCCAGCCAGATCGAAGACTGCCACCACGAGAGTGGCGCCTGCTACCGCAATCAGGATTCCCGGAACGCGCGGCCACCGCTTCAGTACCAGAATCAGCGCCAGCGTCGTCGCGCCGATCGCGAACGCTGTCCCGTTGATGCTCCCCCCGAGAATCTTCTGAACGATTCCCCACCCCTGGCGCAGCGGTCCTTCCGCGGGTACTGAGAAGCCGAGGAGCTTTGGAATCTGGCTCAGCAACACCGTCAAGGCGATGCCGTTCATGTAGCCGTAGCGGATCGGCTTCGACAGCAACTCGGTTATGAAGCCGAGGCGCGCGAGGCCCGCCGCCACGCACACCGTGCCGGACACGATCGCCATCACTCCCGCAAGCGCGACCGCACGCTGCGGATCGCCCGCCGAGAGCGGCTGGACGACCGCGAGGATCACGGCCGCGAGCGAGGAATCCGGCCCCAACACGAGAATCCGGCTGGGACCAAACAACGCGTACGCAATCAGGGGCACGATGGTCGCATAGAGACCGTTGATGCCCGGCACGCCCGACGCCTCTGCGTACGCGATGCCGACCGGCACCAGCATCGTCGTCATGACGATGCCGGCCAGGAGGTCGCGCCGAAGCCAGGACGGATCGTAATGACGCAGCGTGTTCAACCCGGGCACCCAGCGTAGCCACCAGGATCCGCTCGGGTGCGCGGCCGGCCGCACGATGTGGCCCGGCTGTGCCGGTGTGTGCGCGGAATCAGGGACAGTCATCGATGACCGGGATCATGGCAGGTTGTAGCGAAGCTGGGCGAAGAAGGCGAGCATGTCGGCCGTCGCGGGTCCGCTGCTGCGATCCCACGGCGTCCGCGACAACCATGACGTCTGGATGGCGAGCTGTACCGATCCGCGCGTTTCCGATTTGGCGACCTGCAGCCCGAGCGTCGCGGTGATCTCGCCGATCCGTTTGTTGTTCGAGTTCGGCGAGCCGGGGAAGCCGTAACCGATGTACTCACCGTTGGCGTCGGCCGAATAATCGTTGGCGATGCTGACGCCGCTGTAGTAGCCGCCGAGCGACCAGGCCGATCCCAGCTTCTGCTCGACGCCGCCGACCCACGACGTCGTCGCGAGCAGACTGATGGACCCGTCACGGCGGAAGACGGCGTCTGGTACGACGCCGCCCACATACCGTCCGAGCCCCGATCCGAACGCGCTCTGGCCGATGAGTTTCGTGCTTGACGTCGCGTTGACACGGAGATTCACGCTTACGCCGCCGCCGAGCTCCGTGAACGAGCTGTCGTACGGCTTGATGGTGTGGCGGAATGCGCGCACGACCGCACCGGCGTCCACGTGCAGCGCGCGAGTCGGGTTGAAAGCCACGCGCGTCGCGAGGTCGGGCATCAGATTGGGTACGCTCAGCTCATTCGAACCGATGTTGTATTGAGCCTCGATGTCGCTTGCGCAGCACTCGGGCAGCTTGACCAGCGACGCGCCGATCTGCTGCTCGGGATTTTCCGCTGAGACGGCCCAGTTGAACCGTCGCGACGGCCGCCAGGCCAGCCGCACCTGGGGCGACCGCGTCCAGATCAATCCGACGAGATAGTTCGTGTCGACCGCGGTCGACATTTCGACGTCCCCGGGCCAGATGCTCAACTGATCCTTGGACGGCGTCATCAGCGAGAATGCCTGCCCGACTGCGAGGAAGAAGCTGTCGCCGTACTGGACGGCGCCGAATGCGTGTCGCAGCCGAAGGCCCAGGCTGGAGCTGGTGACGGCAACCGTGCCCGGCGTGGTGCCGTTGAAGTCCATCTCGAAATATCCGGACAGCCGTTTGAAATGCGGCCACCGGCCCCTGGGTTCCTCGGGTTTCTCAGGGACCGGGGCGTCGACCCGCAGCGTGATGCGTGACTGCTGGGCGCTGAAGCGTGTTTCCGAGACATTGCCCTCGAGCGTGTCCGGATACGGGATTGATTCGAAGTCGGTGCCGACACCGCCTCCGCCGGCGGTCGAGCGGTGGACAGCCGTCAGCCCGAGATAGCCGCCGACGCGCAACTCGGCCGGCCCCACCTGCAGCGCGCCGCCTTCGGGCTCCTCCTTCGCGAGCTCCTGCGATGGATTGAGAGGCTGCTGGCCGGCGGTCTGCTGCGCCGGTGCCTGTGGCGCCGCAGCGGCGTCCTGACCGGCGCTCGCGGACGCGGACGCCAGACAGAGCACCGCCACAGCAAGACATCGAGCGGACCGCATGCTCATCTCGGATATGTACCAAGCCTACTAGCAGAACGGGACGTCGCGCGACGACGGTCCGCCTAGCGATTATCGCTGGCACCTCGCGCGAAGGCTTCAGCCGAGCCGCGCGCGCCGCGTCGAATCGTCGAGATTCGGTCCGCCGGCACGTCGCCGAATGACTCGCGCGTGCCATCGGGCCAGCGGACGGTGACGTCGCGCACGGCGGCCTCCTGCCCGAGGCCGACATGAACGCGTGGATCGTTGCTCGCCAGATAGCTGTATGCCGCGCGCACGTCGCGGCGGATCGAACGGCTGCCCAC
>DATFXR010000878.1:0-11111 GCA_035315685.1 Vicinamibacterales bacterium
TCGGCGCGAACTGGTAGAAACCGGCCGTCGAGCCGGTCATCATCGCCGCCGCCTTCTCCTTGAACACGATCGGGAAGATCGGCAGATACCCTGTCAGCCTGAACACCGGCGAGTCGTGGCGGAAGACAGAGAGGTTGGGCCGCGTCGGATCGGCCATCAGATCGTTGTAGCCCTCGTAGAGGATCGCGAGGTCGTACCGCAGCGACCGATAGTCTGCGAGCGTGTACTTGAACGAGTATGCCCCTTCGTTGTTGTAGCCGAGATTGATCACGCTGAAGCGCCGGAACGGACCGACGGTGTGCCCGCGCAGGTTCTGCTCCATCACGGCCGGGATCGATTGTTCCCACGTCGCGCCGTACCCGTACGTCGCGCTGCCGCCGAGCATGACGACGCGGTATTCGCCGGGTTGCTTTCGCGGCGCGACCGGACCGCGGTAGCCCCAGATGTTGAACCCAGCGGACCGCTGGAACCTTCCGTGCAGGTAGACGTCGACGGCGATCAGCATCGCCATCGAGGTCGTCGCCGCGATCGCCATCGCCGCGAGCGCGAACCGGATCCGCCGCCGACGCGTCAGCTGCAGGCTCACCGATCGGCTCTGATAGAGTGAACGGCGCCTTCCGAATGCCGGCCGCCAATTCCATCCGGGTGCTGCGCGTGATCACGCGTCTCAACATCGGCGGCCCGTCGATTCAGGCGATCGAGCTCAGCACGCGGCTCGCCGCCCGAGGCTACCGCACGCTGCTCGCGCACGGAACGCTTGATTCCGGGGAGGGCGACATGCGCTATCTGCTCGATGCCGACCGTGCCTCCGGCGTCGAGATCGTCGAGGTGCCGGCGCTGAAGCGTCCCGTATCGCCCGCCGACGACCTGCGCGCGATGAACGCGCTTCGGCGGATCATCGACGCGTTTCGTCCGGCAATCATCCACACGCACATGGCGAAAGCGGGCGCCCTCGCTCGCCTTGCCGCGATTGCGTGGAACCGGACGCGTCCGCGCGCCGAACGCGCGCGGCTGGTGCACACGTACCACGGCCACGTGCTCGAGGGCTACTTCGGCGGCCTGAAGTCGCGCGGCTTTCTCGTCATCGAACGCGCGCTGGCGCGCGCCACCGATCGCATCGTCGCGATCTCGCCGCGGATCCGGGACGAACTGCTGCGGCAGCATCGGATCGGCACCGCCGCGCAGTACCGGGTTGTTCCGCTCGGGTTCGATCTCGAGCCGTTTCTTGCCATCGACGCCGCCGCGCGCGCCGACGCCCGCGATCGTCTGGGCCTCGGCCCGAGCGCAGACGTCGTCTCGACCGTCGGCCGGCTGACCGCGATCAAGGATCAACGGCTCTTCCTGCAGGTCGCCCGGCGCGTGGCTCGGCAGCGCGCCGACGCCGTGTTTCTCATTGCCGGAGACGGCGAGCTTCGCGCCGATCTCGAGCAGCTTGCGCACCAGCTCGGCATCGCATCGCGGGTGCGGTTTCTCGGCTGGCGGCGTGACCTCACCGCGGTGTACGCCGCCACCAACGTGTTCCTGCTGACGTCGCGCAACGAGGGGACGCCGGTCGCAATCATCGAGAGCCTCGCGTCGGGAACGCCGGCGGTGTCGACCGACGTCGGCGGGGTTCGCGACGTGATCAGCGAGGCCGCCTTCGGCGCGCTGGCGCCGCTCGACGATGTCGACGGACTGAGCGATCGCGTCGTCGAGTGGCTCGAGAATACGGAACGGCAGCGCGCGGCTGGTGCCGCCGCCCGCGTCGCGATGCGCGCGCGGTTCGCCATCGATCGGCTGCTCGACGACGTCGCAGCGCTGTATCACGAGCTGCGCGAGTGACGCAGTACAATCGCGCGCGATGCGGGTTTCGCGCTGGCTCATCGTCGTCTGCGTGATCGCGGCACTGCACGGCGCAGCGTTCATCGTGTACCAGCGGCCCGACTGGATGACCGAGTGGAGCGACCAGGACGGATACCGGCGGCTCGGCGAATCGCTGGCGCGGACGGGAAAATTCACGCGCTTCCCCGATGCGGCGACGTTCGTCCCGGAGGTCATCAGGACGCCGGCATATCCGATCTTCGTCGCCGCCATCTACAAGGTCGCAGGTGCGAGCCAGACGGCAGTCGCGCTCGCACAAACGGCGCTCTTCATCCTGATCTGCCTGCTGGTCTTCGCGATCACGCGGACGATCGCCGGCGACGGCATCGCGCTCGGCGCGGCGGCGCTCACCGCGCTGTTCCCGCCCATCCCGTATTTCGGCGCGCTGGTGATGACGGAAGTGTGGACCACGTTCCTGTTCACCGTCGGCGTCTGGCTGACGCTGCGCGGGTGGCGCGATCGCTCGCCGTGGACGTTTGCCGCACTCGGATTCGTGCTTGCCGCCACGGCGCTCAGCCGGCCGGCGTTCGTGTTGTTTCCCTGTGCGCTGATCGCGGTCGGCGGGATCGAGACGCTGGCCGGGGGCCGCGCGCCGCGCCTGGTCCACTGGGCCACGATGCTCGCGGCGTTTGCGATCACGCTGGCGCCCTGGCTCGCGTACAACTACGTCAACCTCGGTCGCATCACGCTGTCACCCGCCGGCGGCATCGGACGCGGCCTGTGGGAAGGCTCGTGGCAGGCGACCTGGCCGGGCCGCATCCAGAACGAGCTCACCCATCTCGCCGACGACATCGAGGATCGCGGCGAGCTCGACGCACAGGTGCGAGCGGTGGCCGCGCGCGAGCATGTCGATCCCGGACCGATGCTCGAATACGTCCACCAGTGGGAAGACATCCGCGACATCTGGACGAAGCCGACCGATCCGGTCCAGCGCGCCGCCGCCCGTGTCGCGGCTGACCAGGAATACGGCCGCGTGGCGATTGCCAACGTGCGGAGCGACTCGATCGCTCATCTCGTCAAGCGACTGGCGCGAGGCGTGTTCGTGCTGTGGGCGGGCGACATTCCAATCCGCTACAGCCGGATCAACCTGACGCCGGCAATCGTGATTCGCTTCTTCTGGGCGGTGCAGGCGGTTCTGGTGGCCGCTTCGATCGCCGGGCTCGTTGCGCTCGCCCGTGGCGGCCGCGGCGTCGAGGCGCTGCTGCTCGC
Organism: Vicinamibacterales bacterium; assembly: GCA_035315685.1. Taxonomy (GTDB): domain Bacteria; phylum Acidobacteriota; class Vicinamibacteria; order Vicinamibacterales; family CAVVIG01; genus QHWK01. The sequence continues at coordinate 3,070 of DATFXR010000878.1, forward strand.
GGCGCCGCTCGTGTACATCACGGCGGTTCATTTTCCGCTGCTCACCGAGGCCCGGCAGTCATTGCCAGCGAAGCCGGTGGTGCTGCTGCTGGCAGCCCTGGCCATCGGGCACGCGTTCGCTCGCTCACTTGCCGGCAAAGCGCAGGTTCATGAACGCCAGCATCTCTGACAGCCAGGCGCCATTTCCGGTGTCGGCGCTGGTGTCGAGATAATCGGCGGCCTTCATCCCGAGCAGCACGTTGTCGTCCATGCTGTTGTTGAGAAACAGCCCGTGCCGTCCGAGCGTGAGCACGTTCGGTACCGCATGGACGCCTTCGAGCACCGGGATCAAGTGCTCTTCGAAATCGAGCTCGTAGACCGGGTACGCGGTCGGAATACCGGTGACATAGTAGGACTCGACCTCCGCTTCGGTGACGCCGTAGCCCATCTTCGAGATGTCCTCGAGCGCGATGCGGTAGAGCGTCTCGTCGCTCGCGTTCCAGTACTCGTCGTCTTTCCAGCAGGACAGCTCGATGCAGAGAATCGTGCGATCGTCCCGAATCATGTACGGGCTGACGTTCTTCTGCTCGGACACGCGGTTGACGCGGAAATGCTCGTCGAGCAGGTACACCCAGTGGAAGTCGGTCAGCTGCCGGCGCTCGAGCACGATGTAAATGAGCTTGAGGCTGCGGTAGCGCAGCTTCGCGGCATGCTCGACGACTGCAGCAGGAAGCGCCGGCGACATCATGTTCACGAGGGCCGGGAGCGGCAGCGTCGACAGTACGATGTCCGTCTCCAGCGCGTTCTCGAAACCGTCTCGCGTCTTGAAGACGACCCGCGAGATGCCGCCGTCGTGACCATCGCGCTCCAGCGCGACGACCGGCGTCTCGAGGCAGATGCAGCCGCCCGCCTTTCTGATCTCGGCGGCCATGCCCTCGTAGAGCACGCTGATGCCCTGGCGCGGGTACATGTACTTCGTGAAGTAGGTCGCCGGATCGGCTTTGATGCCGAGCGTCCTGAGAATGATGTTCTTGAGATTCAGCTTGGCGACCCGCTGCGCCTGCTTCGACGAGATCTGTCCGGTGGGCAGCCCCCAGACGCGCGCCGAGTAGATGCCGAAGCACAAGTCGTACAGCGTGCGACCGAGATTGCGCACGCCCCACTCCTCGAACGAGTGCTCCTTGCGCGGCGGCGCCAGCGTCGATTTCACCGTCGCGGCGATGTAGTCGAAGATGATCCGCGCCGAAAGCATCGGGCTGACGCCGGTGAGCACCTGCATCATCTCGAGCGGGTAGATGTAGTACTTGCCTCTGAGGAGGACGCGCGTGCCGCGGGTGAGGATCAGCGGATCGTCGCCGAACAGCGGTTTGATCGCGTCGACGATCCCGCGACTCTCCGGCGTTTCGCGAATGTGAAACGTGTGCGGTCCATAATCGACGGCGTACGACCCGACGGCGATCGTCTTGCCCATGCCGCCGACAGCGCCGTCGCGCTCGAGAACCGTCACCGGATAACCGCGGCGCGACAACTGCCACGCCGCGGACATGCCGGCCGGGCCGGCGCCGAGAATCGCGACGCGAGGTTTGGTCATCAGCAGTTCAGCGGACCATCGATGGGGGCCGTTCGGCCTCGACGAAGTAGTACAGGTTCACGGCGAACGGCAGCGCGCGCACCGGCAGCGTGAAGCCCTCTCGAATCCTCAAGCCGGCGGCGCCGATCCAGCGCCGCATGCGCCGGGGCGTCGTCAACGTGACGTGGTCCGGGTAGCGGATCGGAAACTTGCGCAGCAGCAGGCGGCCGAGGCTCATCGTCACGTCGTTCGGCACGACCATCAGCACGCGCCCGCCGGGCTTCAGCACGCGCTGCGCTTCGGCGAGGATGCGCTGCGGATCGCGCGTGTGCTCGAGGACTGCGATGAGCAGCACGACCTCGAACGCCGCCGACGCGAACGGCAGGTCGTAGCCGTCCGCACACAGCAGATGCCGCGACTTCGCGCGGGCGCGCTCGACCCGCGTCATCGACACGTCCATCTGAATGGGACGGGTCGACGTTCCGTCGAACATCAGGCCTTCGCCGCAGCCGACCTCGAGGATCGCGCTGCCGGCGACTGCGCCGACGCGCCGCCGCACTTCGTCGCGATACATGCGGTAGAAGTAGCCGACCACACCGGTAATCTGCGCGTCGTGGCCCTCGACTTCGGCCACGTACTCGTGGAGCGCGCGCTCATTGAGCTGGCGCGGTTTCGTGACGGAAGAAGTCATGCAGGCGGCGGATGCCGGCGTCGAACGGCAGGGACGCGACGCCGCCGAAGCGATCCCGGACGGTGGTGTCCATGCTGCGGAACTCGATGTATTCCTCGACGTGGCCCTCGTGGCGGATCGCGACCTCGACGCCGACCGCGCATGCCATCGCGCGAACCACCTCGTCGACGGTCGACGGACTTCCGCACGCCAGATCGAGAGTGCCGCTGAAGCCGGCGTCGGCGACGATCCGCAGCAGCACGTCCACTGCGTCGTCCACGTACATGAAGTCGATCAGGTTGCAGCCGTTGCCGCGAACCGTGAACTCGCGCTGGCCGGCCATGATGGCGCGCAGCCAGCGTGTGGTGATCTTGCGCGGCGCCTCGTACGGACCGTACGCGCCGAAGAAGCGGACGTTGGCGTAGCTCGCGAGCGCATGGCGAACGTCGGTAAAGAACGTCACGTACCGCTCGGACGCGAGCTTGGCGATCGCGTAGGGGAGCCGTGGGTTGACGGGCGTTGCCGGTGTCACCGGGCCGGTCAGCCCGTCGTACACCGCGCCCGACGACATGTAGACCATGCGATCGACCGCCGCCCGCTCGAGAAACGTGACGACCGCGACCGTGTTCAGCTGAAGGTCCCAGAGCGGCCGTGACGCCGACGCCGCGGGATCGCCGTTGGCGGCCAGATACAGCGCCGCGTCCGCACGACCGAACGAAGCGCTTGCTGCCGTGACTGCGTCAGGGTCGAGCAGGTCGCAGCGCACGGCGGTGACGTGGCCGAGCCGATGCTCGGCGACGAATGCCGGCAAGTCGGTCGTCGACTTGTAGATCGCGAGAATGCGCCAGTCGCGCGGCGCGCGCAGCAGCACGTTGCGACCGATGAAGCCCGAGGCGCCGGTCACGATCACCTTCATGCTGGACGGCGACTGCTCACGCCGGCGATCCGACCGGGGCCCCGGCGAAGTGCTCGGCGTAGAACGGAATCGTCCGCCGCAGGCCAGCTTCGAGCGAGACCTTCGGCAGATAACCGAGCAGCGTCATCGCCTTCTCGATCGACGGCACACGCAGATCGACTTCCGGTCCGGGATGCGGCTTGAAGACGATCTCCGACTTCGAGTTGGTGAGCCGGATGATCATGTTCGCGAGCTCGAAGTTGGTGATCGTCCCCTGCGGGTTGCCGAGGTTGAACGCCTGCCCGACGGCGACCGGCTGTTCGGCGCAGCGCAGCACGCCGTCGACGAAGTCCTCGACGAAGCACCAGGCGCGGATCTGCGTGCCGTCGTTGTAGAGCGTGATCGGGGCGTGCTGCAGCGCCTGCAGCGTCATCCCGCGAATCGCGCCGTCGCCGACCTGGCGCGGGCCGTAGACGTTGAACGGCCGCACGATCGTCAGCGGCAGGCCGTCTTCCTTGTAGTGCGCGAAAGACAGGTGCTCCGACGCGAGCTTGCTGGCGGCGTAGACCCATCGGTTTTCGCCGACCGGTCCAATCGTCGTGAGGTCGTCTTCCTTGCCCTTGTGGATGAACGGTCCGTAGACCTCGCTCGTCGAGAACTCGACGAAGCGCTCCACGCCGGTTGCCAGCGCGGCCCGCACGACGCTGTTGGTGCCGAGCAGGTTCACCTCGATCGTCGTCACCGCATTGCGATCGACCGAGTAGACGCCGGCGATGGCCGCGCAGTGGATGACGACGTGGCAGCCCGCGATTGCGCGTCGCGCCGCCTCGGCGTCCATCACGTCGCCTTTGATGAACGTCAGGTTGGGATGGCCGTCGAGATGCGCGAACTGAATCGCGTTGCGGTGCAGATTGTCATAGACGACGACTTCGTTGTCGGCGATCAGCTGTTCGGCGAGATGCGATCCGATGAAGCCGGCGCCGCCGGTGATGCACACACGCTTGTTCGTCAGAGCCATGCGGTCGACATCCTCTATGCGTGATTGCCGGCGCCGTTCTTCGGCGACTCGGGCGTGAGCCGGCGCGCCGGCCGCTCCCGGCGGAGTGGAAACAGCTTGTCGTGCGGCACGCCGCCGTTCACGAGCACCGAGAGCTGCGCGGACGATCGTTCCAGCGTCGCCACGATCATGAGGTCGTAGTTCACGTGAACGTGCTCGGCGACCGCGCGCACCGGCATGCCCAGAAATTCCTGGCCGCCGTCGACGTCGAAGATGGCAACCGGTTCGAGACCGTACTCCTTCAACGACAGGTAGGCGATCTCAGCCGCCTCACCGCAGCCGAAAATCGCGACGCGCCGATCGGCAGCGGCGCATTCCTGCAGCGCCTCGCGCAGGTGCTGCCGGACCTCGGCGAACAGGTGAAGGGAGTAGTCCATGAACTCGTAGGTCAGGCGCGCCTTCTCAGCGATGCCGCGGGGCGTAATCAGGTAGGTGATGCGGTTGGACTGCACGTTCACACACTTGATGTAGCCCTTGCGCACCAGCCGCCGCAGATAGATGTTGGTGAGGCCGAGCGCGATGCCGAGCTTGCTCGCGAGACTCCGCTGGGTGACGCGCGAATCCTGCTCCACGGCCTCGAGCAGCTTCAGATCGCGTTGCGCTTCGATGTCCAACTCGATTTTGGCCATGGGACCGTCCGTTTCAAACCGCGATCGCCGGTCGTATCGCGCGTGAGGTCACAGAGAGGAACGGGCGCTCGAACACCTGGAAGAACACCCGTGCGAACCCGAGGCTCGCGATCGCCGCCACTGCGATGGCGAGCGCCGCTGGAACGACCGACCAACCGAGCGTGGACGCGACACGCCACGCGTACGTGGTCACGACCTCGTGGGTGAGATACAGCGAGTACGAGAAGATGCCTGCGGCCGCCAGCGCGGCGGCGAGCCGCGACGGCGCCTGCTCCCGGCGCTGGCGAGCGACCGCGAGGTTCACCGCGACGAAGAATCCCAGGCCCCAGCACAGATCGACAGAGAACCACACCGCGCGATACACGAGGCCCGGCGGAATGGTGTAGAGCAGGCCGTACGAGATGCACGCAGCCGCCGTGAGCAGCGCCACGCACACGGCTGTGTTGCGGAAGACCCGCGGAACGTCGACCAGTCCGACCATCGCTTCGACGCTGAGGGCGCCGAGCATCCAGATCGGCCATTGCGCCGCCGCCGCCTGCGTCACGAGGACGTCGACGTAACCGAGGCGATGCATCACTCCCGCGAACACGAACCATGCGACGCGAGCGAGCACGCCTGCGCCGAGGACGATCGGCCAGCCAGCCGCTGCGCGCAGCCGCATCAGCACGAAGTACAGCAGGTACAACTGCTCCTCGGTGGCAAGCGTCCAGAACACCTCGTTGATGCCTGTTACCGTCGACTGACTGAAGTTCTGGAGCATCAGCACGTGAAGTCCGATCAGGCGCAGCGCATCAGGCGACGTCCACGCCGTGCCGAAGCGCAACCAGACGAACAGCGCGAGCGCCACCAGGTACGGCGGATACAACCGGCGGATGCGCCGCCGCCAGAACGCAGCGAACTCGGGCGGCGCCGTCGATCCGGCGCGAGCGCGAAGCGCCCAGCGGTAGTGGATGCAGAACCCGGAGATGACGAAGAACAGCCACACGCCATAGCGGCCGAAGGACAGCGTCGTGTAGGCGAACGCTTCAAGAAACGTGTCGCCGGGCGGCTGTCCCGCGATCGCATGACAGAGCACGACCGCCAGCGCTGCGGTGCCGCGAAGCGCGTCGATGGTCCACAGTCGTGGAGCCACGATCGCGGTCGGAGCCTTGATCAATCGCGAGGAATGAAGCCCGCGATCACGGCACGAGATCGTCGGCCGTGATCAACCGATCTTTCGGAATGGCCCGCGCCGCGACGCGCCCGACGACGTCATTGAGCTGTCGCGCGGGAATGCCGGTGCCTGGGCGCTTGGCCCAGACGTCGCCCGATCCGATCGTGGCGCCGGCCGCGATATCCCGGATCGAGACGACGCTGTGATGCGCCATGTTGCGGACGTCCTGCTCGCCCGGCTGAATCCGCTTGGTGGCGCCGCGCGCCTTCTCGATCGCACGGATGCCGGCGACGATCGCCTTCAGCTCCGCCGGCTCCATGGAGCCCTGCTGATCCGGGCCAGGCAGAGTACGCGACGTCGTGAAGTGCTTCTCGTACAGGTTGGCGCCGAGCGCAACGGCGGCAAACGCCATCGTGGTGCCGAGCGTGTGATCAGAGAGCCCGACCGGTACGCCGTACTTCTCCTTGAGCGCCGCGATGCAATCGAGCTGGACGTGCTCGTACGGCGTCGGGTAGGTCGACGTGCAGTGCATCAGCGCGAAGCGTCCGCCCGCCGCCCGGACGGCCTGCACGGTTCGATCGATCTCCTCGGGTGTCGACATGCCGGTGGAGATGATCATCGGCTTGCCCTTGCGCGCGATGTGCTCCTGCATCGGCAGGTGGGTGAGCTCACCCGAACCGGTCTTGAACGCCGGCACGCCGACGGTTTCGAGGAAGTCCGCCGCCTCGCGCGAGAACGGCGTCGAGAGAAACAGGATGCCCTTCTGCCGTGCGCGATCCCGCAGCATGAAATGGTCGTCGCGCGACAGCGCCGTGCGCGTCAACAGATCGAACAGCGACTCGCCGACGTAGGCGGCCGTGGCGCCGCCGCGCAGCATCTCATGCTCGGGAAAGTGTGTCTGGAACTTGATCGCGTCGGCGCCAGCTGCGGCCGCCGCGTCGACGAGCTCGGCGGCAAGCGCTGCGTCACCGTTATGGTTGATGCCCGCCTCGGCGATGACGAAGCAGGGCCGGCCGTCCCCCACCGCGCGCCCGCCGATGACGATGCGCTGCTGGTCTGTCATCAGGTCCTCACGCTCATCGCCGAGTTGTCGCAGAACCGCTTCTGCGTGTAGAGGGTCGCGCCGGCGAGGACGCTGACGATCGCGTCGCTGACGCCAGGGCGGTAATAGACGTCGGAGGCCGCGTACGCGCCATGCGCGATCTGGCGCTGCACGGCGCCGACGATCGCGTCGCGGTCGTAGCCGACGTGCACGACGTTGTCGGCGCACAGCCGGCCCTGCTGCCGGCTGCCGACGTCCACGACCGGCGTGCCGAGAAACGAACACTCCTTGATTCCCGCCGACGAGTTGCCGACCAGGCACGACGCGCGCCGGAGCAGCGCGATGAACTCGGATACCGGCACGTCGGTGATGAAGCGCATCGCGTGCTCCTCACGCCTCGCGCGCTCGCGGAAGTGGCGCAGGCGCTCCGACATCTCGCCGGTGCCCGCGTCGGGATTCGGCCAGATCCACACCGCCGGGATGCCCAGCTGCAGGACCGCAGCGAGCGTCTCCTCGAGATGCGCGCCGTTGTCGGCTTCGGTCGTCACAGGATGCTGGATGACGAGCACGAATCGCCGCGAGACGTCGATCCCGTCGCCGACGCCGTACCGGTTCAGCGTCTCGCTGGTGATCGCGCCGTCGAGCTGCGCCGCCACTTCGACGTCGAGGGAGCCGGTGTTGAAGACGTAGCCCGGATCCTCGCCCATCGCGAGCACGCGGCGGTGCGCGTCGGCGTTGGTGACGAAGTGCAGGTGCGCCAGCTTGGTGATCGCGTGGCGGACGCTCTCGTCGATGCTCCCGGTGACGTCGCCCCCCTCGATGTGCGCGATCGTCCGGTTGAGATACGCCGCGGCCATCGCGATGGCGAGCTGCTCGAACCGATCGCCGCAGATCACCACGATGTCCGGATCGGCGGCGTGAATCCCGTTGGTGAACTCGAGCGCCGTGAGGCACGCCGTCTTCGCCATCGCGACGTGATTGCCGCCTTCGATCACGTTGAAGAGCGACGTCGAGATCGTGAAGCCGCCGGCTTCGATGTCGTCGGCG
>DATFXR010000879.1:0-2769 GCA_035315685.1 Vicinamibacterales bacterium
CGCCTCGTCGACATGATGGAGATGGAAGGGCTCGTCTCGCCCTCCGTCGGCGGCAAGCCGCGCGAGGTACTGGTGGACAAGGGCTATTTCGAGGAAGTCGACGCGCAGCTTCGATGAGTACGGGTAGAGCCATGGGAAGAATCAACAGCCGTCTCGGATTCTGCGGGTTCTGTCTGGTGCTGCTGGCGACGGCCGGGTGGGCAGTGCCGCCGGTCCGAACCATGTACAACGACGCGTTCGCGCGCGAGCAGGCCGTGCGCGCCGCGCTGAACGCCCCGGACGCGACGCCGGCGGTACTCGCCGAGGTTCGCGCGCTGGTTGCGACCTACGAATCGCTGGTTCACCGCTATCCCACCAGCGGCTACGCCGACAACGCCCTGTGGCAGGGCGGCCGGCTCGCGCTCGATGCGTTTGCGCGTTTCGGCGAAGTGGCCGATCGGAACACCGGCGTCCGGTTGCTGCGGCGGCTCGCTGCGACGTACCCGTTCAGCAAGCTGTCGCCGCAGGTACCGGAGCAGCTGGCGGCGGTGAATGTCGAGAACACGGCCGCCGAGGCGGCGCCACCGAAGAGCCCGACTCCCCGTCCTGCTCCTGCGAGCGCAACGGCACCCCCGACCGAGAATCCAGCGACTCCAATACCGCGGACGCCGCCGACCCGCGACCGCATCGCGACGATTCGCGAGATCAAGCGGTCCGTCCTCCCGGATGCTGTCCGCGTCACGATCGAGCTCGACGGCGAAGTCTCGTTCCATGATGAACGCATCGACAATCCCGATCGCGTATTCCTCGATCTGTCCGGAACGCGGCCGAGCGTGGCGCTGCTCGACAAAACGCTGCGTTTCGCGTCGGACGCCGATGTCGTCCGGCAGGTGCGCATCGGCCGACATCCCAACAACACGACCCGCGTGGTGCTCGACGCGGGCGGCGTGTCCACATACAGCGTCTATCCGCTGTACGCACCGTATCGACTGGTGATCGACTGCGTGCGTACCTCGGCAGCAACGGTGAGCGAACCGGCACGTGCGTCGGTCCGCGAACCGAAGCTGGCGATCCTGCTGTCCCGAAGCCTCACTGCCGGCTGGACGCGCCGCCTCCCCTCCGCGGCGCTGACCAACCGTGCGGCGATCATCCGCGCACGTCTCGCCGAGGAGGCGGCCGCTTTGGCCGTGACGCCCCCCCAGCCCGCGATCCTTCCGTCTCGAAGTCTCACCTCCGTGTGGGCGCGCCGCGTCCCGTCGGGAACGCCGCTCAATCGCGCGGCGATTCTGCGCGCGCGGCTCGCCGAAGAAGCGGCCGTCGTGGCGGTGGTGCCGTCGAACGGGCCCGTGGCGCCGCTCGCCGCGCCCTCTCCGCCCGCGCCGCCGCCCGATACGCCGCCTTCGTCACCGGGAACGTCCGGTGGATTGTCGATTGCGCGCCAGCTCGGGCTGGGCGTCTCGCGCATCGTCATCGATCCGGGCCATGGCGGCCATGATCCAGGCGCGAAAGGCAAAGGCGTCACCGAGGCCGAGCTCGTGCTCGATATCGCGCTTCGTGTCGAAAAACTGCTGGAACAGGTCCCGGGGGTGGACGTGATCCTCACCCGACGGACCGACGACTTCGTGCCGCTGCCGGAGCGCACCGCGATCGCCAACCGCGAAACCGCCGATCTGTTCCTGTCAATCCACGCCAACGCGAGTCAGAACGTCCAGGCTCACGGCATCGAAACCTACTTCCTGAATTTCGCGACCAACACCAGCGCCGCCGCCGTCGCTGCGCGCGAGAACGCCGCCTCGACGCTCGCGATGGGCGAAATGCCCGACATCGTCAAGGCGATCGCGTTGAACAACAAGGTCGACGAGTCGCGCGACTTTGCCGCGCACGTGCAGCGCGCGATGCTGGAACGGCTGCGGACGACCAACAAGACGCTGAAGGATCTCGGCGTCAAGCAGGCGCCGTTCGTCGTCCTGATCGGCGCGACGATGCCGAGCGTGCTCGCCGAAATCTCATTTGTCACGAATCCGCAGGAAGCGCGGCTGCTGAAGGGGACCGCCTATCGCCAGAAGATCGCCGAGTCGCTGTTCAACGCGATCCGGAAGTATCAGACGTCGCTCAAGAACGCGACCGCGGTAGCCATGCAGAATTAGGGGAATGAGAAATTAGGAACTTGGCATCTGGAATTGGGAATGCGCGTCACACTGTCACGCTGTCGTCCTGTGGTAGTGTCCGGCTTCAGCCGGACCCGTGATAAAGCATTCCAAATTCCAAATTCTTAATTCGTCAGGCGGACCGCCGTCTCCACAGAAACATGATGCCGGCCATCAGCGCGCCGAGGAGCAGCGCGATGAGGACGATGGCGCCCGTCAGGCCGAGCGAACCGATCAGGACGCCGGCGAGCTGCGACAGGCCGCTCTCGTCCTTCGGCGGGCTGACGATCTTGACGATGACCGGGTCTGGGTTCTGGATCAAAACTTCTCGAACGCAAGCGCCGCCAGCGTCCGGACCGCGACGCCGCTCGGCCCCTTCGGCAGGTACGGCCTGGCTTCCTCAGCCCATGCCGTGCCGGCGATATCGAGATGCGCCCACGGCACGCCTTCGGCGAATTCCTTGAGGAACATCGCGGCAGTGATCGAGCCGGCCGCACGGCCCCCGGTGTTCATCATGTCCGCGATGTCGCTCTTGATCTGCTCGCGGTAGTCGTCGAACAACGGCATCGGCCATACGCGATCGCCCGCTCGATTCGCGACGCGCCGCACCGTGTCGATCCACGCATCGTTGTTGCCAAACAGG
>DATFXR010000880.1:0-7151 GCA_035315685.1 Vicinamibacterales bacterium
CGCCTCGTAGACGACGCCTTCGCGAATATCAGTCGCCAGCACCCTGATTCCTTCCGGTGAAAATCGTTCGTCCACGTCGCGACGGACGTGAATGTCAAACGCGAACGCCTCCTGCAGGCGCTCCATCATCGCCCGGGTCCCGGTCGGCCCCCACACCTGCAGCGGTACCGCTCGCCCCTGTGACGCCCAGGGGAACAGGAGCAGCTCGGGCAGCGAAACGATGTGATCGGAATGCAGATGCGTGAGAAATACGCGAGTCACGCTCGCCGGGTTGATGTTCAGCCTGGCCAGACCGGTCGTAAAGTTCCGACCGGCATCAAAGAGGAGCCTCTCGTCACCGGCGATTACCAACGTGCTGATCCCCAGGCGTTCGGGGCTAAATGTCGGTCCGCCCATTGTGCCGAGAAGCACGACCTTCAGCTCGGATTCGCCGCCGTTGGTTGTCGGGGTCTGGGCGCGTGGCGAGGCGAGCGCGAAAACGCCCGCGAGGACAATCAGAGACGAAAGTCGCATGCTGCCTCCAAATGATCCGGCTGCGCGACGCCGTACGCGGGCGACGCCAAGTCTTCACTTCCGAGCCGGGTCATGGCCAGATAGACGACGGCAGCTCGATCGGGAGCGCCGCGGCTTTTCGATTGGTCTGACGCCGAACTGCCGGCAGCACATCGAAGCCGACCTGGCGAAAGTGGTCGTCGGTCGTGATCACGGTCGTCACCCTCAACTCACGCATGATCGCAAAGCTGGTGCAGTCCGTGAACGACAGGTCCTTATCACGATACTGGAAGAAGAGGTTCCGCGCTCGTTCGAAACGATCGTTATCGACACGCTCCCATCGCAACCTGGCGCTGCCATCGATCTGCTGCCACCATGCGTTCGTGGCGGCAGGCCCGAGACGGAACCGAAGCAGGGTCAGCGTCTCGTCGACGACGAAGTCCGTGGTGACAAGAATTCGACCCGCCTCGAACGTCGCGTCACGGGCGGCAGTGCATGCCGTATGGACAGGATCGGAACGTCGGCGACGCCATCCAGCCGCCTGTATCGACGAACACGGCGTTCATCGTCGGTACAAGATCGCGTCGTGGTCGACAGACGTACGTGCGTCATCGGATGAACCAACGGATTGCGCACGGTAGAGGGTGTCGTCCGCGAGCGCGATCGATGCGGTGCCATGATCGTCGACTGGAACAATCTGAAAAGCCGGCCGGCTGCGGTAGATCACCGTAAAGCGCGTGCCCTTACGCACACGTTCGACAACGTCGAGAAGCGTCGACCGCAGCCGTTTCGCATTGATCGGAACATTCGTCCCAAGACCTCATGGGTTAACTCGAGTTCAACCATCGATCCGAGCCGATGTCAACGTGGCACCAAGGGTCTGGGACACGCGCTAGAACTCGCAACCGCCTGTCTGAACGCGGATTGCGTCGAAACTGTGGGATTGGCTCCTCAGGCTGGATTCGAACCAGCAACCCTCCGGTTAACACGCGGAAAAAGAAACTTAACGCGGCCGATCCACCACCGCCATCCAATTTTCGACGACAATCGCCCGGCGTTCCCCGGCTCCGCCTGTCGAGCGCGCGAGGAGGAAACGCTTTCCGTCAGCCGTGACGTCGTAGCCTGGTTCGGCCGCCAGACCGTTCGGCCGCGACGGATCGAGATCGAAGAGCGCGACAGGCGTTCCAATGGTGAGCGTCGGCCGCGATGTGACCGATACCGCCATCAGCTGCGACGGCTTCGCACCCTCTGCTCGATCGCCGGCTACGTAGAACAGCTCGCCTGTCTCGCGCGCGAACCGCGGCTGCCACCCATCGCCCGCTACCTTCCAGCGTGCGCCCGCGTGAGGAAACGGCGTGACGAAGAGGTCGAGCCGCCGGTCGGGCGAGAGCGCGACGTACCCGAGCAACGCGTCGTCCGGCGAGACGTCGAAGGTTCGCACATCAGGTTCCTCTTCTCCGTTGAACACCGGCTCGGATGCTCCAACGGTACCGTCGGGTGCCAGTGGCGCGTAACGAAGGCGTTGGTGGCCGCTCGTATCGGTGATGAACGCGAGATATCGGCCGTCGGGTGACACGCGTCCGGCCGTCCCGTCGACCAGCGCCTGCGGCTTGTCGCTGCCGTCGGAAGCGAGGCCGAAGATCCTCACGTTGTCGGCAGCCGGCTCGCCCGAGTACAGGAGCCGCTCGCTTTTCGGAAACCACGACGGCGCACCTTTCGTCGTGGCGTCGAAAGTCAGCCGTGTCTCGATTCCGGATCCGAGATCGCGGACGAACAGGGCCGCAGTGGTGGGCCCTGCCACGTACGCCATCCGGCGGCCGTCCGGCGCGAGCGCGACGCGGTTCAGTCCTAGCCCGAGGCCGCCGAACTCGACAGCGGGTCCCGCGACCGGCATCTGAACGCCTTTGCGATCGACCCAGACGATCTCCGATTTCGCCGGCGCCTCCGACGAGAGGACCGCGACGAGCGTGTTGCCGCCGACGTCGAACCTGCCGACGCCGGCCTGCACGAGCGCGGCCTTGGACAGGTCGAGCGCGCTCTCGGAGAACGGGAGCGTCCAGACTCCCCGGTTCGCGTCGGCGCGGCCGAAGACGAGGCGGTTCGGCGCGGCGAACTTCATCGATCCGATCGTGGCGTCGCTCGAGCGCACGACGCGCCGCGAGCCGTCGTACAGCTCGTGCCGATGTCCATCGCGCTGCCGCAGATGTGTGAGCACGACGATCCGGTTGTCCGGCAACGGCGTGATCTCGTGAAAGTCGATTTCGGTGGCGTGATCGACGTGAAGGTAAGCGGCCGGAACGCCGCCGCCGGCCGGGACCTTGTAGACGTTATCGCGCCACACCGAGAACACGATCGTTCCGTCCGGCAGCCATGCGGCATCGATCGCCTGACCGGACGCCGGAATCCTGCCGACGACGAACGCGGGGCCGCCGCCGGCGGGCACCGTTCGGATCGTCCCTTCCGCGTTGAAGCCGATCGACTGGCCGTCGGGCGACCAGAAGACGATCGACGTGTCGCGCGGCACGACCGTGAGATCGCGTGCGTCGAGGGCATCGAACGCGCGCACGCGCAGATGACCGTCCACGACGAACGCCAGCCGCGATCCGTCGCGCGAGACGGCAAACGTGTCCATGCGCGCGAGCGCGGGCGGCAGATCGAAGCGGCGGAACGGTCCGGTCGCCGGCGCAGCGGGCCACCTGAGCGCGAACGCCAGGCCGAGCACGACGAGCGCTCCCGCGACGGCCAGCCACACGGCGGCGCCAGTGCTCTTCGCGATCGGGACCGTCGCCGGCTCCGCCGCGTCGTCGGGGCGTTCGAGCGTGATGCGCGCTTCGCCGATGTCGCGCAAGCGCTGTCGCAGATCCTTCGTCAGACAACGGCGCAGCAGATGCGCGACGGCGGGCGGCGTCGCGGCCGGCAGCGCCTTCCAGTCGGGTTCGCGGGCGACGACCAGCCCGACGGTCTCGCCGAACGTGTCCCCGACGAACGGCTGGACGCCGGTCAGCATCTCGTACACGACCACGCCGAACGCCCAGATGTCGGCGCGCTTGTCGACCGGCTTGCCCCTGGCCTGCTCAGGCGCCATGTATGCCGCCGTGCCGAGCACGATGCCGGTGGTCGTCCGACCGGCCGGGCTCGTCAGGGTCGCCGGCGGCGGAGCCGCCACCGTGAGCTGATCGCTCGTGTCACCAGCCGCCATCGCCTTCGCGAGCCCGAAGTCCAGCACCTTCACCGTGCCATCGGGCCGCACCTTGACGTTGGCCGGCTTCAGATCGCGGTGGACGATCCCCTGCTCGTGCGCCGCTTCGAGCGCGTCGGCGATCTGCCGTGCGATGGGCAGCGCTTCGTCGGCCGGGATCGGTCCGCGTGCGACGCGTTGCGCGAGGTCCTCGCCGTCGACAAACTCCATGACCAGCGCGCGAATGCCGTCGCGCTCCTCGAGGCCGTGAATCTGGGCGATAGCCGGATGGTTGAGCGCTGCCAGCGTGTGGGCTTCGCGAGTGAACCGCGCCAGTCGGTCGGGATCCGAGGCGAACGCAGCGGGCAGAATCTTGAGGGCAACGTCGCGGTGCAGGCTGGTATCGCGAGCCCGGAACACTTCGCCCATGCCGCCCGCGCCGATGGCGGAAACGACCTGGTACGGCCCGATACGCATTCCCCGACTGAGCGCCATGGCCCAATCGGTGGAAATTATATGGCGTGGCGCGTCAGACGTATTCGGCGACGGCTCCTGCCGGCGCGTGCCTGACAGATGCCAGCCCCTTCAGTTCGCCGACGAGTCGTGGATGGCCCCACTGCGGTTCTCTGGCGCGAGCCGCAGCAGGGGCCTCGAATCCCACCGCACCAGCGCAGGTGAGGAGAGTACATCGGGATGTGTAGCAAAAGCTCGACACGAGATCCCCCGCCGACGGCCGAAGCTGTGCTGAATAGCAGGTGAATTCGCTGCGCGGCGTTGGCACATGGTTTGAGTCAGCCGCCGCGCAATCGACCAGGCAAGCTGACTCAGAGCGTCATGACGTCATGACGCAGAACGGATGAGGTGTGCGGGATGACGAGGTTCTCCCGTTGCGCATGGCCGATCGTTCTGACGCTCATGGCCGGGCCGACCGCGGCCTTCGCAGAGTCGTTCGCGTGCTACCCGGTTCGGCCGGGTGACACCGCATCCCGAGTCGCAAAGCGCATTACCGGCGACGCTTCTAACAAGTATCAGCCCTGGTTCGACATCGTGAACCTCTCGGGCAGATCCGTTCCCAAGTCCCAGTACGATCGCGTTCGTTCCGGATGGCGCGCGTGCATCCTCGAGAAGACGGTCGAGGGCCGCCCGCTCGAAGCGCGTCAGGTCGTTGCCGACGAGGCGGCGAGGCAAGTCGAACCGCCGGCCGGTCCGCCGTCGGCCAGTGCTCCGCGCACGATCCAGGATGTCTTTCAACCGAGTCTGGTCGCCCTTCGAGCGAGCCTGAATGTCGACCCTACACACGTAAGGCTTGGCGCCGCCGCCGTCGTCCCGGCGCTGGGATTCCTGATCCTCGGCGGGCACGTCCGGCGGCGGCATGCCGCAAGGATTTTCATGACTCAGTTTGCGAATCTCTTTGTCCGCGAGTTCGAGCGCCCACTCCTTCATCACGCGGCCGAGCCCGCGGTGAGGACCCAGCTTCGCATAAGCCCGTATCGAGCGCGGCTGGAGATTTGTCTGGCGCCCGCAAGCGGACGCCGCTATCCAAACCTGTCGGATCACCGGAAAAATGTGGAATACGACGTGGACCGCGTGCTGTCCGCGCTTGCCGACGAATCATTCGCGCGCGGCCGGCTCCGCATGCGGGAAGGATGGGTCGTCGTGCCCTTTCGCTTCAGCCCCCGCCTGAAGCAACGAGGAGTCAGATGCATATCCTCCTTATAAGCGCCGGAGGCGGCGGCGGCAGCATTCTCCGATCGGTGAAGGCATCATTTCGACGCGATCTGGCGACGATCCAGAAGGCGGACTCCCGTTACGCGGAACGACTCAGTCGCTCGGTGACGACCCGGTTCCTGGACACCAATGAGTTCGCGCTATCCGATCTACCGGAAGCGGAGCGGTTGCTCATCGGGGCTCAGACGACGGGCCGCCTGGGCGCCAGGCACGACCCTGAGGTGGCACGACAGGCTCTGGACGAATCGCGCAGGGACGTGGAGGCGCTGTTCAGCCGCTATTCGATCATCATCATCATGGGTACCGGAGGGAAGGGTACCGGCTCGGGAACGATGTTTCCGCTAGCGCAGATCGCGCGTCAGCAGAAGAAGCTCGTTTTTCCCGTCTTCGTCCGCCCATCGTTCGAGCGCCACGAAGTGGACAAGCGCCACTATGACCACGCGGTCCACGTCATCGAGCAGTTCGACTCGGCTGGAATCCGGCTGATGGAGATTCTCAACGATCACGGCTATGTGGAGAACGACCCGCGCTCCCAGGCCGAGGTGTGGGAGCGGATGAATGTGCCGATTGCCAGGGGCCTGCGCGGGTTGATTTTCGTCCTGTGGGACCTTTCGCAAGTCGATCCATCCGATCTCTCCGTGCTGTTTGCCGGACACGGCCGCATGCGGATCGGTTTCGGCGAGATCGACCCTCCCGTGGGGAGTGATCCTTCGGATGAAATGGTGGAGACAGCCGCACGCCGGTGTTGCAACAATCCGTACTATGCATTCCGGAAGCCTGCGGGGACATCCTTGATCTGCATCCAGGGCGATTGGTCAAACGTCGTCGATGCCAAGATCAAGGGGCGGCTGGCGAGCGCGATCGGCGTCGATTCCAAGAGTCCCTACAGCCCGCTGTACGCGCGAGCCCAGGGTACGCCGAAGCCGTGGGGCGTCACGGCGCTGTTCGCCGAGTACACGGGCGCGCATCCGCCGCTCGAGATCGATTGGAGCCTCGAGAGAGGCGTTCGCTCCACCTCCGTATCGCACGAGAGCGTGACAGAGCCAGTGACGAGAGAGGACTCGTCTCGAGCCCCAGCGGACTCTCCGACGCGCGCCGAAGCTCCGGCCGATCAAGCGCATCTCGAGCAATCTCGTGGACGTCCGTTCTCGACCCTCTGGGAGTTTGCGGTTGCCGTCAACCGTTCCGACCCGGTTGCGCTTGGTCTGGCGAGCAACGGAGTGGCCTCGGAGATCCCGTTTGACGGGGACGAGGTGAAACGACTCATCAACACCATGTGGTTTCGCAGCGTGGTTCCCAGGCTGTCTCGTGAGTGGCGCGACCGGGTGCTCGACGTGCTGATCGACAGCGTGTTGTTGAAGGATCATCCGGTGAAGCTTGGCCGGCAGTCCTTGCATCTTCGTGAGCTCAGTTACCCGCAACTGCAGGAGCTGGCGGCGCGCAGCCCCGTCCTAGACGTGTTTCGACCGGACCTCGATCTGCTGATCGCGGTTGGCCGGCTCTGGGGAGCCGACAGCGTGAGGCGCTTCCGCTTCAGGGAGTCGCACGAGCGCCCTCAGGCCCACACGGATCGCCTGCCACGGTTTCGCAATTGATGTCAGTGCTTGGGAGCGCGCTGCTGAAGCTCAGTCAACCAGTTGAGGACGACCTGGATTTGCGGAGCGGCTGTTTCGATCCGGCCCTGTCTCAAATGGCCGATGAATCGTTCGCCGTCAGGTGTGATGCGACCGAGAGGCACCAGCAATTCTTAAGA
>DATFXR010000881.1:0-6421 GCA_035315685.1 Vicinamibacterales bacterium
GCGGCGATGTGCAAGATCTTCTCGTCGGAGGTCGCCGAGCGTGCCGCGTCGCTGGCGGTGA
This sequence comes from Vicinamibacterales bacterium, assembly GCA_035315685.1. Lineage (GTDB taxonomy): Bacteria > Acidobacteriota > Vicinamibacteria > Vicinamibacterales > CAVVIG01 > QHWK01. The sequence continues at coordinate 62 of DATFXR010000881.1, forward strand.
ACCTGTTCGGCGGCAACGGCTTCGTCAAGGAGTATCCGGTCGAGAAGTTGTTCCGCGACGCGAAGATCGGCCAGATCTACGAGGGCACGTCCAACCTTCAGCTGCAGACGATCGCCAAGCAGCTCCTCGGGTAGAGCAGGAGCCGCGCCATGAGTCAGGACACCGCTGCCGCCTACCTTCGTGACATCGTTCGAACCTTCCGGAATTACCAGGCGCTCGGCGAGAAGGCGCTCGCACAAACACCCGACGAAGCGCTTCACACGGAGCTCGACGCGAACTCCAACAGTATCGCCGTGGTCGTGAAGCATGTGGGCGGCAACCTGCGATCGCGGTTCCGCGAGTTCCTCACGACCGATGGCGAGAAGCCGGACCGCAACCGCGACGGCGAATTCCAGATGCCTGAGCGGGCGTCGCGCGCCGAGGTCATGCAGTGGTGGGAGGACGGGTGGACGACCGCACTCGGCGCGATCGACGCGCTGACTCCGGACGATCTCACCCGGACGATCTCGATCCGCGGCGAGGGCTTTCTGGTCATCGAAGCCCTGAACCGATCGATCACTCACACGGCGTACCACGTCGGACAGATGGTCTACCTGGCGCGGCACTTCGCCGGACCTGGATGGAAGTCGCTCACGATTCCCAAGGGCGAGTCGGCGAAGCATGCGGTGGGCGAGTTCAAGTCGAAAGGGCTCGTGCGGTAGACATCGACCGCGACGACTCGGGGCTCTGATGCCGAAATCGGTCCGCAATTCGACCAGTCCAACGGTGAGTCGACCCTGGTTTCCACGCGAGTACGGCGTCTCCACGAGCGCGACGGGACTTCTGCCGTGGTCGCACGTCGTCGAGCGGATGACCAGGGCGCAGCATTACTGGATCTGCACGACGAGTCCGGACGGCGCGCCGCATGCGACGCCGGTTGACGGCTTGTGGCTCGACGATCGGCTGTACTTCGGCGGCAGTGCGCGAACCCGCCGTCAGCGCAATCTCGCGACGAATCCGTCGGTGTGCGTCCATCTCGAGAGCGCCGCAGACGTCGTCGTCCTGCATGGCGACGCCCGTCCGGAGCGGCCCGATGCCGAGCTGGCGAAGCGGCTGGCTGAGAGTTCCGCGCGCAAATACGGATACGCTCAGACGCCCGAGCAGTACGAGCAGACCGACGTGCATGTGTTCCGGCCGCGGGTCGCCTTCGCGTGGACGAATCTGCCGAAAGACGCCACGCGATGGGAGTTCCCGTAGAGATTTCCACAGGGGGGTCGGGAATCGTTTTGTCAAACAAAACGATTCCCGACCCCCTGTGGAAATCTTCGCTGCTACGGGATGGTGATCGCGTCGGTGCCGGCGACGCTCGAATAGGTAGCCGTGATCACCGCCGCACCGGCGGCAACACCGCTGACGACGCCGCTGCCGGACACCGTCGCGGCTGCGGCGTTGGACGAACTCCACGACGCCTGACTGGTAACATCCTGCGTGCTGCCGGTGGACATCGTCGCGGTCGCAGTGAACTGCGACGTGGCGCCAACGGCCGGCACCGTGCCCGCCACCGTAATCGACGTGACCGAGCTGGCAGCTGTGGATGAGTTACTGCACGCCGTCGCGAGCGCAGCGAGCACGAACACGAAGATGAGTGCGGCGGCCGATCGGATCTTCATTGCGGTCTCCTTGACGGCGCTGGCATCGTGCTGATGCCGTCACAGGAGTCAGACCGGACGCCTGTCGCAGAAATGTGGTCAGCGTGTGAAAAAACGGCGGCAGCTCACGACGCCGACACGGTCGTCAGCATGCCGTTCGTCACCCGCGTCGGCGCCTCGAACACCTCGAAATCCTCGGCGGTGACATTGATCAGGTTCTTGTTCACCGCGAGCGCGTGGAACAGATCGCTTTCCTGATACCGGTTCAACGCATTGCGATCTTCGAAGATGTAGACACCGCCGTAGGTGCCGGTGTCGGAGTTCTTGAGCCAGAACTTGCTGATCAGCCCGGGCACCGCTGCGAACGCCGGCGCGGCTTCGCCGCAGAGCTTCGCGTACTGTGCTTCGTCGAGGCCCTTCAGGTTGAAGTTCACAATCAGGACCTGCATGTTCGCCTCCTCATCTGTGGACACAGCATGCGTCAATTCGACGACGGTCCAGCTGTCAGTCGGTCGCGTTTCCGGAAAACAGCGCGTCGGTCTTCACGACCCCCGGTCCGTTCTCAGTACAGACGGCATACGTCGATTCGTACATCGCGACACCGGCGTGCTCGCCCTTCGCGTTCAGCACGTAGAAGTTCAGCCCGAAGTTCGGCTGGGTGCGCGAGTTCAGCAGCCGTTTTTCGATGGTGTTCTTGGCGACCCGTTTGAGAATCGTCACTGCGGCATCCTTGGGATGGGCGCCGCGGCGCATCTCCTCGACGATCATGAACGACGAGAGGTTGTAGAGGTTCGCCTCGCCGCGCCCGGTCGAGCCGGCGGCGCCAATGTCGCCGTCGACGTAGAGCCCCGCGCCAAGGATCGGCGAGTCGCCGGCGCGGCCCGGGATCTTCCACGCGAGCCCGCTCGTCGTCGTCACACCGCAGATCTCGCCCTTCGCGTTGATGCCGTCGCAGTTGATCGTGCCGTAGTAGTGATCGGGATCGATCCAGCCCTCGGCGATCATGTCCATCGCCACCTGATGGTAGGCAGCCTGCCGATCCTTCGGCGTCAGATAGTGCAGCGGATCGGTGCGGCGTTTCCATTCGAGCCATTTCCTGCGCGAGTTCTCGGTGTTGAGGTCGTCTTCGATCTTGAAGCCCATGCCGCGCGCGAAATCCTGCGCGCCTTTGCCGACGAGGAGATGATGGTCGGTTTCGTCCATCACCAGCTGCGCGACTTTCGATGGCGTGCGGACACCCTCGATCTCGGCGACGCCGCCGGCGCGCTTCTTCGGCCCGTGCATGCAGCACGAGTCGAGCTGGACGACACCCTCGGCGTTCGGCAGCCCGCCGTAGCCGACGCTGTCGTCGGTCGGGTCGAGCTCGACGATGTTGACGCCGGCGATCAGCGCGTCGAGGACGTCCGACCCGCCGGTGATCATCTGAAACGCCTTTTCGACGCAGGTCTGCGTGCCGCCGTTCTTGTACTTGTGGCCGTTGCTCGACGCGATGACCAGCGGCTTCACGCTCCTGGTCATCACCGCCGGCGCCTGACCGAAAAGTGTTTTCGGCACGGCCGCCACCGCGGCGGCTGCCGCGCCGGTGGTCTGCACGAATTCGCGGCGATTCAGTTTCCTCATCGCATCCTCATCGGGTAGCGCGAAGGCTTCAGCCGCGCGTCAGACATCGCGCGTCCGGCCGCTCGCCTGAAGGCTTCGCGCTACGTCCGTCAGTCCGTCGGCTTCCCTTCGAACAGGGCATCGGTCTTCAGCGTTTCGGGTCCCTTTTCGGTGCACACCGCGTACGTGCCCTCGTACATCGCGACGCCCGCGTATTCACCTTTGGCATTCAGCACGTAAAAATTCAACCCGAAGTTCGGCTGGCCCTTCGAGTTCAGCAGCCGCTTTTCAACAGTGTTCTTCGCGACGCGCCTCAGTGCCGTGATCGCCGCGTCCTTCGGATGCGCACCGCGGCGCATCTCCTCGACAATCAGGAACGACGAGAGATTGTAGAGATTCGCTTCGCCTCGGCCGGTCGACCCGGCGGCGCCGACGTCGCCGTCGACATACAGTCCGGCGCCGAGGATCGGGGAATCGCCGGCGCGGCCGGGGATCTTCCACGCGAGTCCGCTCGTGGTGGTGACACCACAAATCTCGCCCTTGGCGTTGACGCCGTCGCAGTTGATCGTGCCCCAGAAGTGCTCACCGTCGATCAGCCCTTCGCGGACCATCTGGAGTCCGGTGTCGTACCACGCCCGGGCGCGCGTCTTCGGTGTCAGGTAGTGCAGCGGATCGGTGCGCCGCTTCCACTCCAGCCATTGCTTGCGCGCGTTCTCGTTGATCAGGCCTTCCTCGATCTTGAAGCCCATCGCGCGCGCGAAGTCCTGCGCCCCCTTGCCGACGAGCAGATGATGATCGGTTTCGTCCGCCACGAGTTGCGCGACGCGTGCCGGCGTACGCACTCCCTCGATCGCAGCTACCGCGCCGGCGCGCTTCTTCGGCCCGTGCATGCACGACGCATCGAGCTGGACGACACCCTCGGCATTGGGGAGTCCGCTCCAGCCGACGCCGGTCTGATTCGGGTCGAGCTCGACGATCGCGACGCCCGCGACGAGCGCGTCGAGGACGTCGGCGCCCTCCGTCATCATCTTGAAGGCTCTCGCGACGCAGGTGACGCCGTTCTCGTCCTTCGATCGATTCCCGTTGCCCGAGGCGACGACGCATGGCTTGACGCTCCTGGCCGTCATCATCGTCGGGGCTTGACCGAACAGTGGTGTGGACGCCGCTGCCGCCGCGGCTGTTGTCGCCTGGACGAATTCGCGCCGATTCAGTGTGCGAGCCATCGCGCCTCCTGATCGATCACGGTCCGGCTGAAGCCGGACACGACCGGTAGCCCTTCCTGCCGTCCCGGCCGTCCTGCCCCTCCGCCTAGACGTTCGCGAGAACGTTGGCGGCGATTATCATCCGTTGCGCCTCGGATGTCCCCTGATAAATTTCAGTCGCCCTGACGTCGCGAAACAGGCGCTCGACCACCGACCCGCGGCGATAGCCGGCCGACGCCAGAATCTGCATCGCCTTGTCGGCCGCCTTGTGCGCAGCCTCCGACGCGGCGAGCTTGGCCATCGACGCCTCGAGCGCGCTTTTCTCCTGCGTGTCCTTCGCCGCGGCCGCTTTCAGGGTCAGCATGCGCGCGGCCGCGAGCTCGGTCGCCATGTCGGCGAGCATCCACTGAATCGCCTGGTAATTCGCAATCGGCTGGCCGAACTGCTCGCGCTGCTTGGCGTAGGCAATCGCTTCGTCGAGTGCGGCCTGGCCGATGCCGAGCGCCTGCGCGGCGATCGCGACGCGCCCGCCCTGAAGCGCCCACATCGCGAGGCGGAAGCCCTGATCGACGTGGCCGAGCACCTGGTCGTCGCCGACCGTGATGTCGAGGTCGAGGTCCATGCAGCCGAGGCCGCGTACGCCGAGCGAGTCAGCACGTGCCGTGCGTCTGATGCCGGCCGTGTCCATCGGCACCAGGAACGCCGTCACGCCCTGGCCGCGCAGACCCGGCCGCGTGCACGCGAACACGATCACGATCTTCGCTTCCTCGGCGTTGGCAACCCACACCTTCCGGCCGGTGATGTGGTAGCCGCTCGCGATTCTGACCGCCTTCGTCTGCTGATTCGCCGCGTCGGTGCCGGCGTCGGGCTCGGAGAGCGCAAACGCGCCGATCGCGTCGCCGCTCGCGAGCGGCCGCAGCCATCGCTCGCGCTGCTGATCGCGGCCGGCGTGCGCGATCACTTCCGCGACCAGCGAGTTGGTGACCGACAGCGACACGGCGACCGTGGCGCTCGCCCGCGCGACCGATTCGATCGCGAGCGCGTAGCTGACGTAGTCGCGTCCCGCGCCGCCCCACTGCTTCGGAATCGTGACGCCGAGCAGTCCGTACTGCGCGGCCGCGTGCATCACATCGGTCGGAAACTCCCCCGACTTGTCGATTCCTGCGGCACGCAGCGCAACCACGTCGCGCGCGAATGTTTCGATCTGTCGCTGAAAGGCTTCCTGTTCCGGCGTGAGCTCGAGCACCATCGTCGATAGGATACCCTCAGACCACGTTCGCAAGGTGATAGGAACCGCGGAGACCGCCGAGTACGCAGAGATCAGAAATTGTCGGGCGTTGGTCGTGCGCGCCGCAGGCGAACGAGCAGGCCATGCGCGAATCGACAGCAGTAAAGAAGAGACTCTGCGTTCTCCGCGCGCTCCGCGGTTTTCGTCACGCCTCGGATTTGGCGAGACGTTCGAAGATCGGCACGAGCTTCGCCCTCGTCGCATCGAGCGCTTCGGGCACGACGCGGACGTTGCCGACCACCGTCATGAAGTTGGTGTCGCCGTTCCACCGCGGGACGAGATGCACGTGCAGGTGATCGGCGACGCCGGCGCCGGCCGGCCGGCCCAGATTGATGCCGACGTTGATTCCCTGCGGCTTGTACGCCTCGTTGAGCGCGATCTCGGAACGCCGTGTGAACTGCATCAGCTCGTCGAGCTCCTCGCGGTGCATCGACGCCAGACTCGGCACGTGCCGGTTGGGCACGACCATCAGGTGGCCGTTGTTGTACGGGTAGAGATTGAGGATGACGAACGAGAGCCGACCGCGTGCGACGATCAGGTCCCCGCGCGCGGGATCGGAGGTGTTACAGAAGATGCAGTCGGTCGGCTCGCCACTTGCGCTGGTCACGTAGGCGAGTCTCCATGGGGCCCAGAGTCGCTCCAC
>DATFXR010000882.1:0-7603 GCA_035315685.1 Vicinamibacterales bacterium
CGCCGGCGTGTAGGTCTGGTGGACCAGCGGCCGCAGCGCCGACACCGCCATGAACGTCGCGTCGTGCGGCTCGGGCGGCGTCGGGAACGACGCCAGCATCTTCATCTTGTCGCCCGAGATGTCGATGATCTCCTGGTTCTCGGGCAGGTCCGGACCGACCGGCACGTATTGATCCTTCGACAGTTTGTTCAGCGCGAGCAGGTAGTCGCCGAACGGGTGCATGTGGTCGCCGCCGACCGCCTGCAGGTGGCCGATGTTGTAGTGGACGTTGATACGATCGACGACGTAGTCGGACGCGCCGTTGATCGCCTTGTCGATGTTCCACTTCACGACCTGGCTGTCGAGGAACAGCGAGGTATACGCGTTCCCGCGATCATCGAACGTCGTGTGCAGCGGGCCGAGACCGACCTCCGGCTCGGCGATGATCTTCAGCGTGTGCGCGTCGATGATCGTCACCGTCGGCGACAGCTTGCCGCTCGCGATCGCGTACTTGCCGTCGGGCGTGACGTTGATGCCGTGGGGATTCTTCGGGACGGGTATCAGCGTCAGGATGCCGGGGTTCTGATCGGGATCGATGATTGGAACACCGTTGCGAGCCTCGCCGCGACCGGCGGCAGCGGCCTTTTCCGCCGCCGGAATGTCGATCGCGGCCACCGCGTCGCGGTCGTACTGAATCATCGCGCCCATGTCCTTCCCCTGCTCGAGGTTGTAGACCGTCGAGAAGGAATAGCGGCCGTCCTTGGACGTGTCCGCGATGTCGATGTTGCCGTTCACCCGGACCTCGAACTTGACCTCCATGGTCTCCGGATCCACGAACGCGACGACCGACGTGTAGGGGGCCGGATTGGTCGCGAGTCCGTCCGTCGGCTGCTCGAACTCGCCGTTGACGACGATGTACTTCGTGTTCGGCGAGACGACGGCGATGCCGTGCGCACCCTGGAGATTCGGGATCTTCACGATGCGGTCCGCCTCGAAGTAGTCGAGCCGGACGCGCGCCAGACGCCCGTTGGCGAGATCGTTGATCCAGAGGTACTTGCCGTTCGGCACGCCGTCGGTTTCCGACAGCACCGGATGGTGCGTGTCCCCCCACGTGCCGCCGGTCGACGCGAGCTCGATTCGCCGCGGATCGCTGTCGTTCATCGCGTAGCCGTAGGCGGCGCGCGGCTCGAAGATCGGAATTTCGCGGATCAGCCGTCCGGAGGGGATGCCGACGACGAACACCGAGCCGCTCTGGCCTCCGGACAGGAACGCGTAGTACTTGTCGAGCTCGCCGGGTGCGACGTAAATCTTCTCGGCGGCGAGCGAGCGCGCCGACCGCGACGCGCCACAGCCGAGCGTGTGCACGGCGCCGAGCGTCGCGACCACGCTGACGATCACGAGGATGAACGGATGACGCTTGATCATGATGACCTCACTCGACGACGAGCACGCCGTGCATGTGCGGGTGGAGCTCCGTCGTGCTGCATTGTGTGGCGCAATAAAAGTTGTAGCGGCCAGGAGTGTCGACCTTGAACGTCACCGAGAGCGGTGCGCCCACCATCGCGCCGTTGATGAACACGTTCTGATCGAGACCGTCGAGCGCGAACCCGTGACCGGCGCCGAGTCCGTTGTCGGTCGCCGAGAACTCGATCTTCACGACCTCGCCGTGCCGGACGCGGATTTCGGACGGCTCGTACTTCCAGGCGTGTTCGCGCAGCTGGATGACGCGATCAGGAGCACCGACGCCCTCCATGCTCTTCGCCAGCTGCCGCTTCTGATTGCCTGACCCGTGCTTCGACAGCGACAACACGTAAGCGACCAGGTCGTACTCATCCTGTGTCGGCATGACGCCCGAGTACGACGGCATCGGCACGCCGTTCATGCCGGTTTCGAGCGTGCGGACGATCTCCCGTTCGGTCCAGCCGGTGCGGAACGTTCCCGGCTGGGTCAGGTCCCGCGCGTTGACGTGCCGGCCTTTCGCATCGACCATCGTGTTCGACGAAGGGCCGACGCCGCGGCCGTCGTCGCCATGGCACTTGGCGCACTGCATCTTCGCGTAGACGTCCTTGCCGCGACCGGCGCTGCGCGACTTCGGCGTGTCCGGCAGCGGCATCGGCTTCAGCTCGCGCGCCGCCGCGAAGCGGCTGTCGAAGGCCTTCACGTAGTCGACCAGCGCCCAGCGCTCTTCGTCGGACAGGAGGTATTTCCACGGCGGCATGCCGGTGCCATCCGCGCCACGTGAGATGGTGCGGAACAAATCCTGATCGCTCGGCAATTGCCCCGACGAGGTCGAGCGGAACTTGAACTGACCCGCCGTGAAATCCCGCGGCGGCGGTACTAGAAATGGAGCTCCGTAGCCGTCGCCCTTTCCCTCCACGCCGTGGCATTGCACGCAATTGGTTTCGTACAGATGCCTGCCGCGATCGACAGTGGCGGCGGTCGACTGTGGCCGCGGCGGGACCGGCAGGTCGAGGAACGGTGGCGTGAGCGAGCTCGTTCCGGGTGCAGGTTTCGAGCACGCCGACAGGCCGATCGCGGCGGCGATGCCCATGAACGCAAGGCGGTTGATCGTCATGATCGCACTGTAGAACTCACCCGGTTGGCGTCCTATGACGCCCGTCATACCGACTGTCTTTTCTTGTCTCCGGCGGCGAGCCGCTCGCCTGAAGCCTTCGCGCTACCGATCGCCTATGACCGCCGTCATAGGCGGGTTCCGGGTGTCGGGCGATGCTGGGGCATGCCGCCACCGGACTTCACCCAACTCGACTTCAACCGCGCGCCCTTTCTCGTCATTTGGGAAGTGACGCGTGCATGCGCGCTGGCCTGCGTCCACTGCCGCGCCGACGCGATGAGCCGCCGCGATCCGCGCGAGCTGACCACCGCAGAAGGCTGTCGCCTGATCGACCAGGTCCGGGCGTTCGCGCCGCCGCCGCTGTTCGTGTTGACAGGCGGCGATCCGATGCGTCGTCCCGATCTGCGCGATCTGGTGGCGTACGCGAAGAGCGTCGGGCTGACGGTCGCCCTGACGCCGAGCGGCACCGCCGCCGCGACGCCGGCCCGCCTCCGAGAGCTGAAAGAGGCTGGGCTGTCGCGCATCGCCGTGAGCCTGGACGGGCCGGACCCGGAGGCTCACGATGCGTTCCGCCGCGTCCGCGGCTCGTACGCATGGACGACGCGGATCATCGAAACGGCAATCGAGCTTGAATTGCCGCTGCAGATCAACACCACCATCAGCCGGACGACGCTGCCGAACCTGGAGGCGATGGCGCGGCGCGTCGCCGAGTTCCCGCTCACCTTGTGGGCGCTGTTCTTCCTGATCCAGACCGGCAGAGGGGCGACGCTCGAGCAGATCACGGCCGACGAGTGCGAGCGCGTGCTGCACTACCTCTACGACCTGTCGCTGACCTCGCCGTTCGGGATCAAGACGACGGAGGCGCCCCACTACCACCGCATCGTCTGGCAGCGCGAGCACGGACGGGCGCATACCGACACGGCCGAGGCGGTCGGGGCCCGGCGGCGACAGTTGCGTGCCCCGCGCAGCGTGAACGACGGGAACGGCTTCGTTTTCATCGATCATCTCGGCAACATCTGTCCCAGCGGATTCCTGCCAGCCGCGAGGGGTAACGTGCGGTCGACGTCGCTGGCAGACGTGTACCGCACAGACGACATGTTCGTCCGCCTGCGGGACGCCGATGCGCTGATGGGCAAATGTGGGCGCTGCCGATTCCGCGCCATGTGCGGCGGCTCGCGATCTCGCGCCTACGCGACGACCGGCGCGGTGATGGCGTCGGATCCGCTCTGTACATACGAGCCGGGCGACTCGATCGAACCGCTCGTTGCCGCGGTGTAGCGGCATGCAATCGGCGGTGAATGACGCGATGGACTCGTCGGGTTCCTCGCTCAGATGATCGTCGCCATGGAATCACGGCTCCTTCCGATGGCGGCATGGTACTGTGCGTACGCCGGCGCCAGGTATCGGATCGCGCCGCCCTCGCCGCACGCGATGCGGGATCGCACGCTCCAGACGGTCGTCTTCGCGGCCTGGACGCTCGGCGTGCCAGCGCTGGCAGGCGGGATGTTCCTCGAGTCGGCCGCCCTTGTCAGCGCCGGTGCCTGGGCGCTTTTCGCGGCGGTGGCCGTCGCCGCAGTGGACACTTCATTCGTCGTCGGTCGTACGTTCACGAAGCATGACGCTCAGCAAGATCGATCATCCGCCCGGACTGAAACGTTCAAACAGCGCGCGGTCCCCGGTAGCGCAGACTCATAGGTCTGATGCGGCACATCGACGAAACTTGGAATATCCATGACGCGACGTCAGCATCTGTTCATTGCCGCGTCCTCGCTCTGCGCGATTGTGCTGAACCTGCCGGCCCGCGAGGCTGCGGCACAGACCGCAGACAGGGCACCGGCCGAGACCGGCATGACGTTCTCCGGTTCGCTCCGGACGAGGGCGTACGCGTGGAACTGGTTCGGCGATGATCCGGGCGGGGACTACTTCTATCCCGCCGCAATTGGTCGCGTCGCGCTCCGCCACTCGAAGACGAAGCTCGACTGGCAGGTGGAGCTCGCGTTTCCAGTTGTCCTGCATCTGCCCGGCGACGCGGTCCTGCCGGTGCCGAAGGGACAGCTTGGCCTTGGAGCGTCCTACTTTGCCGCGAATGGCAACAGCACTGACAACGCGTCTCTGTTTCTCAAACAGGCGTACGTCCGTCTCAAACGCCAGGGTGCCGGCGGCGCTCACGCGCTCACAATCGGCCGGCTGGAATTCACCGACGGCGTCGAGGCGATGCCGTCCGACAGCACGCTCGCCGCGCTCAAACGCGATCGCATCGGCCAGCGATTGATCGGCACGTTCGGATTCACCGACGTCGGGCGTAGCGTCGACGGAGCCGAATACACCTTCGCAGCGAAGCGGACGAATCTCACGCTTCTCGGCGGACGGCCTACACAGGGCGTGTTCGACGTCAGCGGATGGCCCGAACTGAGCGTGAACGTGTTCTACGGCGCGCTGACGCACCAGGCGGGCACCGAACGCGCACCCGCGGAGTGGCGCATCTTCGGGCTCGGTTACGACGATTACCGGCATCTCACGGACAAGGCCGACAATCGCCCGGCAGCCGCCCGAACCGCTGATACCGGTTCGATCGCGATCGCGACGATCGGCGGACACTACGTGCAGGTTGTCGACACGAGCGGAGGACCGATCGACTTCCTGCTCTGGTCGGCGGTCCAGACGGGAGCGTGGGGCGCACTGGCGCACCGTGCCGGCGCGTTCGCTTCAGAAGTTGGCTGGCAGCCGCGCGCGGCTGAACGTCTCGGGCTGTGGATCCGCGGCGGATACCAGTACGGATCCGGCGACGCATCTCCGACCGACGAGAGGCACGGCACGTTCTTTCAGGTGCTGCCGACACCGCGGCTGTACGCGCGACTTCCATTCTTCAACATGATGAACGACGGCGATGCCTTCGCCGAAGTGATCGTGAAGCCTGCGCCGCGCGTCATCGTGCGGAGCGACGTCCACTCCCTGGCTCTCGCTGACGCACACGATCTCTGGTATACGGGCGGCGGAGCGTTTCAAGCCGCGACGTTCGGCTACGCCGGTCGGCCAGCCAACGGCGCGACGGCGCTGGCCACGCTGTCCGATGCGGGCGTCGACTGGTCCGTCAATGCACACCTCGCGGTTGCCGGCTACTACGGATATGCACACGGCGGGCCCGTCCCCGAGGCGATCTATTCCACGCACAACGCCGCGCACCTCGGGTATGCGGAAATGCTCGTTCGCTTTTGACGTCAGTCGCCGGTCCGGCCAAAGCCGGACACTACGGAGAAATGAAAAGCGGTCTAGGTTTTTGACGTAAGCAAAAACCGAGTGGCCAGCGTGTGCACGAGGCCGGCCATCGTCAGCGTCCAGGCCGCCATCGCGACGTAGACGAACGCACGCGGAATGGCGAACAGAAACGGCGCATCGATCGCCTGCGCCAGCCGGTAGGTGCAGACGGTGTACATCCCGAGCGGGAACACCGCACCCCAGTACAGCGGATCGTATTGCAACGGAAAGCGCCGGTAGACATGGCGCCAGACGCCGAGGATCACCAGCATCGGGATCCACCACGTGGCGGTCGCCCAGAACATCAACGTCAGTCCTTTGACGAACGGGAGCAGGTCGCGGATCAGCATCGAGTCAGCCGCGGCGAGCACCAGCAGCGAACCGGCGAGCGTGGAGATCGCCACCGCGCCCATGTTGATCCAGTACGGCGGTGCCAGATCGGACGGCTCCATGGGGGCGAATGTGTAGCGATAGAAGATCAGCGAGATGATCCAGATGTACAGCATTCCCGATCCCAGCCACATCGCCAGGCAGAAGAACAGGATCTGTGGCGCGCGTGTCGCGAACCCGGATGCCAGCTGCGTCCCCAGGACCGAGACCGACTGCCCGGCGACAACCGAGACCAGCCAGCCGCCGTTGATGCCCTGCGCCAGCGTCGGCTTCTGCTCCATCACGGTGAGCAGCGTGAAGACGGTGTAGGTGATGACGGCCCATAGCACGATGCCGGCGACCCACAACCAGAACGCGAGCCACCATGCCGACGCGACGATGATCCACTGGCTTCCGAGCACGCAGGTCGCCGCGACGGTCGTGAAGAACCCGACGGCGCGGCCGTGGTGCATCAGGTCCGCGACGACCCGATCTCGAAAACGAATGATGCGAATGACCGTCAGCACCCACAGCACGACGTAGAAGACGCCGTTGAGCCACAGGAAACCGACGCTGAGGGGACGCAGGCCGACGAGACTGCATGCGATCGAGATGATGCCGGTCGCCATCACCAGCGCGAAGTACGCGGGGTGAAGTGTGGCGATGCCGCCGTTCATCGTCTGGTGCGCTCGATGTGATAGAGGTAGCGCAGCAGACCGGCGTTCAGCAGGAGGCATGCGGCGCTGGCGGCCGCCGCCGGCCAGATCACCGACTGATCGCCTCCCAGGTACGCATTCATCGTCGCCGTCAGCAGCCACAGTTGCAGCACCACCAGCATCACCACGAACGCGAGCATGCCGTTGACGATGGTCGCCCGTTGCGCACGCGTGAACGGACGTTTGATGGTCACACGGTTCTCTCTTCGATGCCGGTCGCGACGATCTCGCCGCCGCGGATGGCGAGGCGTACGCGGGACAGCGGCCGTCGCGGTGGCCCGGCAAGCGGCCGGCCGGTTGCCAGGTCGAATACCCCTTCGTGACACGGGCAGCGGATGACGCCTTCAGCCACGTTCGGGACCACGGCGCACGAGAGATGGGTGCACTCCTGACTGTACGCGACGAAGGTCTGTTCGCCGGAACGCACAAGCACGCACGGATCGTAGTCGGTCGGGTACGCAAACATGTGCGTGGCGCCGATCGGGATGTCGGTCACCGACGCCAGACGAACCATCTCGGAGGCGCCGCGACGCCGGCGCCACCAGTTCTGCGCGGCAATCCACAACTGCCCGACCGTGAACGCGAGGCTGGTGAGCACCATGAACTTCATGAAGTCGCGGCGCTCGACGTAGTGATCCTGCGGCCAGTCGATCGGAAAGTCCGCCCGCCAGGCCGGCTGCTCTTCCATCGGCCGCCAGTCGGGCGCGATCGA
>DATFXR010000883.1:0-10777 GCA_035315685.1 Vicinamibacterales bacterium
TACGCTCGCTCCACATGCGAGACGCGTTCGTGCTTCGACTCAGTCGCGAGAGCGAGCCGGTGCTGCAGGAATTCACCGGCTGGATCGAGGAGGTGGATACGGGACGCGAGCGGCATTTCAGATCCACCGAGGAGCTGCTCGCGTTCCTCGCCGACTGCCTGACGACACCACCAGACAACGGACGCAAGCCCAATGGCCGCGGCGACGAAGGACCGTGAAAGGAAGAATTGATGTTCAGAGCTGCTCGACGAGTCGCACGGATCGTGACGGTTTCCGGGGTTCTTCTCGCATCCGCCCCGGCGCCGGCGCTCGCGGCCCCGTCGGTGAGAGGCATCGTCATCGACGCGTCCGGCGGCGAGCGCCTGGCGCGGGTTCGGATCCGCATCGAAGGAACCGGTCAGGCGACGGTGACCAACGAGGTCGGCGAGTTCACGTTCGACGATCTGGCAGCCGGCGAGCACACGCTGATCGCCGAGACCGTTGGCTACCGGCTGCACCGCGAGCAGATCATGACGTTCACCGATCACGCGACTGAAATCGTGGTCGCGCTGACCGGCGATTCGGTACGGTTGACCGAAACGGTCACGGTGACCGTCGATCCATTCGCGTCGGTCGTGCCCGCCAGTCCTTCACAAACGCGCATCGGTGCCGCCGAGATCCGCAACCTGAGCAGCGTCCTGCTCGACGATCCGATGCGCTCGATCAGCATTCTGCCCGGCGTCACGGCTCCCGATGACTATCACGCCGCGTTCTCGGTCCGAGGCGCGCCGTTCGCCCACGTCGGCGTGTACCTCGACGACGTTCCGCTTCGGGCGCCGACGCACACCTTCGGCGGGCTTGGCGACGGCTACTCCATCTCGTCGCTCAACGATCAGATGCTCGGCAGCATGACGCTGATGCCGGCCGCGCCACCGCCGGCGTTCGGTGGCACCATCGGCGCCGCGATGGCTGTGGACACGCGCGACGGCAGCCGAGACAGAACCTCGGTTCACGCCTCCGTCGGCGTCTCGGACATCAACGTGCTCGGCGAAGGGCCAATCGGAGGGGACAAACGGGGATCCTGGCTGGTCGCCGGACGCAAGAGTCACCTCGCCTACGTCACGAAGCAACTCGCGGGCAACGACGATGAGAAGGTCATGTTCGAGGACGTGCAGGGCAAACTGACCTACGACGTCGACTCGCGGAACTCAGTGTCGATGCACGTGCTCGCGGGGACGAGCAGCTACAAGTCAGGCATTCAAGAGATCGATCCGGCCTTTCCGTTTCGTTTCGGGCCGGACACCGTCTTCAACAGCGATGGCTCGACTGCTGTGGTCAGGGCGAACTGGCGCTACTCGCCGGCGGCGACAGTCACGATCAACACGACGGCTGCGTACCAGCGCACGCATGACGAAGCCCTCTCGACGTCGGATACGCCGGCGGTGTCGAGTCGCTATTCAGACGTCAGCGCTCAAACCACTGCGTCATGGCTCTGGAAGCCCGCCATGCCGTTGCGGGCGGGCTTCGCGTCGCGCTCCGGATCTCAGTCGGGCACATCGTATCTGTCGCTGCTCGAGAACGTGCGATGGCGATCGGCGAATGCATACGACGGAACGGCTCACTCCCAGAACGCATACGTCGAACAGGATTGGATCTCGAAATCAGGTCGCCTGCACCTCACCGGCGGTCTGCGATGGCAGCAGCACAGCGAGGTCGACGACCGACCGGTCCTTCCATTCGTCTCGAGTTCGTTCGATCTCGGAGCGCAGTCGAAAATCGAAGTTGGATGGGGCCGCTACGCACAATTCCCGGAGATCGACATGCTCCAGCTCGCACGATCCGACCGTCCGTTGCTGGACGAGCGATCGACCCACTATGTCGCGGCGTTCGAGCATCGCGTCGATGCGCACACTCGCATCAGGATCGAAGCGTACGATCGCGAGAACCGAAACGTCCTCGATGCGCCGGATGTCTATCCGCGTCTGGTCGGCGGCAGCGTGACATGGCCTGCGTCGGCGCCCAAGTGGACCAACGCGTACGATGGTCACTCACGTGGACTCGAGCTCATCGTGCAACGGCGAAGCGCGAGCCGCGTCTCCGGTTGGATCGGGTATACCCTCGCTTACAACCGATCACAGGATTTGGCGACGGGCACCTGGTTCGACAGCGACGGCGACGTCCGGCACGCGCTGAATCTCTACGCAACCTACCGCATCACGCCGAGCATCAATCTCAGCGGGCGATACGGCTACGCGGCCGGCGCGCCGATACCTGGATTCTTCTCGATCACCGATTTCGTGACCGAGGACTCGGTCGTCACCGAACCGCGGAACGTGTCGAGGCTGCCGTCGTACCAGCGACTGGACGTACGGTTGAACAAGTCCTTCGTCCACGACAAATGGAAGATGACGATGTACGCGGAAGCACTCAATGCCACGAACCACCGCAACCTTCGCTACATGGGTATTGGCGGCGACTACATCAGCCACGCGTGGGCGCGCCTCGGCTCGACGGCGCCGCTCCTTCCGTCGGTCGGACTCGCGGTGGACTTTTGATGCGCCTGGCGACAGCAGCGGGCGCTCTGCTTCAAATCACGCCGTCGGAGCGTCAGGCGCTCCAGATGCTGGCCGACGAAAAGGGAGCGACGGACATCGCGAGCTGTCTCGGCATCCATTTGTCCGAAGTCGAAGCGCGCCTCGCTGCGCTGTTCGCGGCGATGGGCACCTCGACTCGGACGGAAGCGATCGCGGCCGCGGCCAGGCGGGGATTGCTGAAGTAACGGTACGTCGCACTGATTCACCGCGATCGCAGTTTGTCGTACTCGGATCGCGCATGCCGAAGCACGGGAACGTCGGGGTCGGCGTCCTTCCATAGATCGAAGAACCGTTCGTACGCCGCGCGCGCCTGCGCAAGATCATGTGCGATCGCGTGGGCCCTCCCCGTCTGCAGATGCGCGAGCGTCCCGATCACCGAGGTCAACACGATGCCTCTATTGCTGGTGATCTTCTCGAACTCCGTCGCAGCGTCGCTCGCCCGACGCTCGACCAGCAGGGCAAGACCCCGCACATATGCCGGGTAGAGCGCAGACCCTCGCTCGTACGGAATGACCGGTTCGAGAAGCTCGAGAGCCTTGCGCGCGTCGCGCCCGCTGAGTGCAAGCTGGGCACGAAGAGTCGGCACGTAAACCGACTGGACGATCGTGTCCGCGGGAAAACGATGGCTCAATTCATCCGCAGCCGTTCGTGCAGCCGCGAGATCGCCGACGATCGCCAACGCGAGGCCGCCTCGGAACAGCACTTGCGGTCCCGTCGAGCGGAGAAGAGCCGACCGGGCACGGTGCAGCGCGTCGGTTCGAAAGTCGACGAGAGCCGCCCGTAGCGCGGCATCTGCCTCGTAACTCGCCGCATTCTCGACTTCGCCGGCGCGTTCCGTTGAATCCACGGCCTGACGATGAAACGCACGCGCGTTCGTCCACTGGCCGTAGTAGCTCGCGGTCGCCGATTTGAACCACAGGAGCTCGTCTTCGAGGCCCGGCACCCCGGCGCTCAGCGCGAGTTGCTGCTGCATGCCCTCGGTGTCGTGCTCGAGGAACGCAAGGCGGTACGAGTTGATGCGGACGCCTGGAGAGTCGGGATTTCTGCGCGTGGCCTCGTCGAGCGCCGCGTGCGCGTCTCGGAGACGATTCAGCGAAATCAATGAGGTGATGAGGTTGCCGCGTATTAATCCGCTCTGCGGGCAGAGACCGAGCGCATCGACGAATACCGATCGCGCGAGGTCGTAGTGGCCGAGTACTGAGTGGATGACGCCGATCTGGTTTCGAGGGCCGCAGTCCCGCGGATAGGTTTGTACCCAGACCTCGAAATCAGTCTTGGCCTTCTCGAGATCAGCGGTTCCCAGCGAGTCGTACGCGGACTCGATGCGGAGCCGCTCCGACTCACTGACGCTGGAGCGCAGGTCGTACGCCTTCCGGATGTTGTCCGAGGCCGCGGTGTTCTCGCCGACATTCCAGCTGGCGTTTCCGAGCAGGGCGTACGCCATGGCGAAGTTGGGGTCGTGCTTCACCGCTTCTCGAAAGAATGGGATGGCGGCAGCCGAGTCGCCTTTGCCGATGAGCGCCCGGTACCCAAGACTGTAGAACTGAAGCGCCTCCAGCGACGGCGTGCTGGCCTGCACGAGAGGCGTATCGAATCTCTGTACAGTCGCGAGTGACTCGCCGAGCCTTCGCCGCATGTCCGAAGACGCTCGGCCGAGCGCATCGAGCACCCGGTTCTTGTCCGGCGCGCGGGCCTCTGTGCTCGTGAGCGCCTGCCCGTTCGAGCAATTCGTCGCACGCAGGATCACGGTGTATTGCGTCCCGACCTGGGCGATGGATCCGTCGAGGACGATAGTCGTCCTGGTCCGCTGGCAGATTTCGCGAGCGAGTTCCGACGTGATCGTCGAGTCGGCCGGCCGCTTCATCATGCGCAGCGTCTGTTGAATCTCTCCTTCCGGCACGAGACTGAGATACGGCGACTGCTCGAGCTCCACTGCAAGGCCCTGCCGGAGCGTGCCGTCGAATACTCTGTCGCCGGTGGTGTTCGTGAAATCGGCGAGAACGATCGTGTCCTTTTCAGTGAGTCCGGGCGGACGCCGATCGCGCTGTAGATATGCAATGCCCAGCGCCGCCGCCACGACGAAGACGGCTGCCACAATGAGAATCGTGCGCGTCCAACGATGGGGCGCCGCTCCCGCAGCGATTGACGGCGTCTCGCCGTGGTCCGCCGCGACCGGCGCGATGAATCGGTAGCCGCGTCTCGGCACCGTCTCCACGAAGCGGGGGTTGTCGGCACTATCGCCCAGCGCTTCGCGCAACTTGTTGATCGATGTATTGAGCCCGTTGTCGAAATCGACGAACGTGTCGCGCCGCCAGAGCTGCGACCGAAGCTCCTCGCGGGTGACGAGCTCGCCGGGCCGCTGCAGCAGCGCCTTCAGAACCTGGAAGGGTTGTTCCTGAATTCTGACCTTGACGCCACGCTTATGCAGCTCGCCGGCGCGCAGGTCAGCCTCGAACGTGCCGAAGCGGACTACAGCGCGAGTGGCGGAGAAGGCATCGAGGACCATCGCTGGCTGTCCCTGCTGTCCCGGCTTGCGCAGCGCCAGAGTGTACACCTGTGATGTGACGACGTTCCACCGGATGCGACGACGCTCCAACTGATTGCGACAAATGGATTTCGCTGGTTAGAAGGAATCAAGGTGGAACCAAGCATCCGGCGATGGCGCGCCTCCGTCGATGCTGATGGAGTGCAGCGATGGGTGAACCGAACAGCGCGATGCAGGCGGCGGTCATCGTGTTCGAACCGTTCCGACTCGACCACCTCAACCAATGTCTCTGGAGCGACGGAACCCGCATCGGCCTCAAGCCGAAGCCGTTCGCCGTCCTCCAGTACCTGATCGCACGTGCCGACCGGCTCGTGACCCAGGACGAAATCCTTACGGCCATCTGGCCGGAAACGTACGTGCAGCCCGAGGTGATCCGGCAGCACATCCTCGAGATCCGGAGGGCTCTTGGCGATTCGGCGAATGCGCCGCGGTTCATCCGGACATTCCCCAAGCGCGGCTATCAGTTCATCGCGCCCGTCAGCCGAGATGGCGCGCGGGTCGCCGATCGCGAGAGTGATCCACGTTTCGTGGGACGCAGACGTGCACTTGATGATCTGCAGGCCGCGTTGAAGCGCGCCCAGCTCGGTCGCCGCCAGGTGATATTCGTCGCAGGCGAAGCCGGCATCGGCAAGACGAGCCTCATGGATGCCTTTCAGCACGCCGCCGAGTCGACTCCGGACGTGCACGTGGCGCGTGGTCACTCGCTCGAGGGTTTCGGAGGAAAAGAAACGCACTACCCGATACTCGAGGCGCTCGGACAGCTCGTGCACGGTCCGGCGGGCGGGGTTGTCGCAAATACGCTGGCGACCCACGCGCCGACCTGGTTGATCCGGTTTCGATCGCTTGTCAGCGCACAGCGGCGAGCAATGCTGCACGAAGAGACAATCGGCGCCACGCCCGAGCGGATGGTCCGAGAGATCTGCGAAGCGCTCGAAGCGATGGCGCAGATCGACACAGTGGTCCTGGTCCTCGAAGATCTGCACTGGGCCGACCATTCCACGCTCGACGTCGTTTCGGCAATCGCCCGTCGTCGTGAGACGGCGAGACTGCTGGTGATCGGGACGCTGCGGCCAGCCGACGCGAACGTCAGCGAGAGTCCGTTGAAAGGCCTCAGACACGACCTCGTGGTCCATCAGTTGGCCGCCGACGTGAAGCTCGAGCGCCTTTCCGCAAGGGACGTCGCACTGTACGTGAGCGAGAGATTTGCGGGCAGCGATCTGCCGGAAGGCCTGGCAGCAGTCATCCATCGGCATTCGGACGGCAATCCGTTGTTCATGACGGCGATCGTAGACCACCTCGTTCAAAGCCACATCGTGATTCACGGCAACGACGGCTGGGGAGTGCGAGGCTCGGTTGATCATCTGGCTCCGGGTGTGCCCGACACGGTCAGGCAAATGGTGGAAACGCTGCTGCGTCAGTTGAGCATCGCCGACCGACGACTCCTCGGTTGTGCCAGCGTGGCGGGCCAACGTTTCACGACGCGGGCGATCGCAGCGATGCTCGTTCAGGATGAATCCGACGTTGAGGCGCAATGCGAAGCGCTGGCGCAGGGCCAGCAATTCGTAAGAGCGTGCGGGACGCTCACGCTTCAGAATGGTGAATCGACCGTGGAACTCGAGTTCAGCCACGGGCTCTATCGCGAAGTGCTGCATCGGCGGCTGAATCACTCTGAGCGCGTGATGTTCGAGCGGCGTCTGGCGGGCGATCTCGAGCGCGTGCACGCGCTGCTCTAATCGCGTTCAACGACGATTTCACAGGAATTAAACGTGGGTTTCACGCGATCTCGTTGCAGGGTGCCGCATCATCGCGTCGATGACATCGGCGCCTCTCGTTCGAACAATCGTTCTCGGCGTGACGCTAGTCGTTGTTGGCGGCGGCGGCGCGTTCGGGCAAAGCGCTCTGCCACCGTCAGCTCCGCCGCGGTATCCCCTGCCGACCTACGACGAGGATTGGCGACGTCTCGCGCGTCCGGACCAATCGGATGACTCATGGGACGCGGTCAAATTCATTCCAATCTCCGACGACCAGGCGTCGTTCGTCTCGCTTGGCGGTGAAGCTCGCGCGACGTACGAGCGGTTCGGCAATCAGAACTTCGGACTCAGCACACCGTCGCCAAACGGTTACCTGCTTCAGCGGTATCTCGTGCACGCCGACGTGCACGCAGGCCGACGCGTTCGAGCATGGGCGGAGCTGAATAGTTCGTTCGAGAGCGGTCGGGTTGGGGGCCCTCGCCCCGTCCTGGACAAGAACGCGCTCGATGTTCACCAGGCCTTCGTAGAGGCGACTGTGTATTCGGATCCATCTACGTCGCTGATGATCCGGGCCGGCCGGCAGGAGATCGCCATCGGCTCCGGGAGAATGTATTCCCTTCGCGAGGGGCCGAACGTTCCATCCAGCTTCGACGGGATCCGCCTGTCGGCGCGAAGCGGTGTGTGGCGCGTCGACGGATGGGCGGCGCGGCTCGTTGTCAATCGCAACGGAGTCTTCGACGACGGATCGCACCGGCAGTTCGAAGTGTGGGGTGCGTATGCAAGCCGACCGGTGAACGCCACCAGCAGCGTGAGTGTCGATGCCTATTACGTCGGTCTCGATCGGCAGCAGGCTCGATTCGATCAGGGCGTTGCCGACGAGACGCGCCACACGATCGGCGCGCGCATCTGGCGCCAGCGCGAGTGGGGCTACGACGGCGAAGCGATGTTCCAGTTCGGCCGCTTCGGGACCGGCGACATTCGCGCATGGCGAGTCGTCGCGAACGGATCGCACATCTGGAGCGGCGCGCCGTGGAGACCGCGCCTCGACGCTATGCTGGACGCCGCGAGCGGAGACAGGAATCCGCTCAACCCGGACCTGCAGACCTTTAATGCGATGTTCCAGAGTGGCACGTACTCCGGTCGCGCCCAGCTGCTCGGACCGAACAACTCGATTCGATTCGAGCCCTCAGTGACGCGCAATCCGTTCTCGCTGGTGGTCGTGTCGGGCGGGTGGGGATTCTACTGGCGCGAAAGCGTCCACGACGCTCTGTACGGAATTCCCGGACAAGTGGTCGTGCCAGGCAACGGCGTGCCAGGCCGGTTCGAAGGGAGCCGGCCGACGATCCAGGTCGATTGGCAGGTGTCGCGTCACCTGTCGGCGCACGTCAACTACATCTATGTGTTCAACGGACGGTTCGAAGAAGCGTCTGTGCACGGCACGTCGACGATGACCTTCATCTCGCCGTGGCTCACGTATCGATTCTAGCGAGGAGGTCATGCCTGCGATCAATCTCACGGTTAACGACCAGCCCCGTGGCGTCGACGTCGATCCGTCGACGCCGCTGCTGTGGGTGCTCCGCGAAGCATTCGGACTGACCGGCACGAAATTCGGTTGCGGCATCGCGCAGTGCGGCGCCTGCACGGTGATCCTCGACGGTGACGCCGTCCGATCGTGCGTGACACCGATCCGCCGCGCGGAAGGCAAGCGCGTCACGACCATCGAAGGCCTCTCCGCAGATGGCAGTCATCCGGTCCAGCGAGCGTGGCTCGCCGAGCAGGTGCCGCAGTGCGGCTACTGCCAGTCGGGGCAGATGATGTCCGCGGTCGTTCTGCTGAACGCGATCGCTCGACCGACGGACGCCGACATCATCGACGCGATGGCCGGCAATCTGTGCCGGTGCGGCACCTATCACCGCATTCGCCGCGCCGTCCATCGTGCCGCCGAATTGATGGCCGGAGGACGCCGATGAAAATCGTTCTCGCGTTCATCATCGCGATCGCGGCAATGCTGGGCATCGTTCCCCAATCACGCCCGATCGCAGAGGACCGCGTCGCCGCGGCGCGCGCATTCGCCAGCGTTGCGACGGTGCTGGCGAGTCCTCGCTGTGCCAACTGCCACATCGCGGGTGAGTCACCCCGGCATGGCGACGATGGGCATCCACACTCGATGAATGTTCGGCGCGGACCAGACGGGCGCGGGACGCCGGCGATGCGCTGCACGAACTGCCACCAGGACGTCAGTTCCTCCACGCCTCATGCACCGCCCGGGGCACCCGACTGGCGCCTGCCGCCGCCGGCGACGCCGATGGCCTGGAAGGAACTGACGCCCGGCGATCAATGCCGGATGCTCAAGGACCAGACAAAGAACGGAAGGCGCACGCTGGCGGACCTGCTGGAACACGTGAGTCGCGATCGAATTGTGACGTCGAGCTGGAATCCGGGGCCTGGACGACCGCTGCCTCCGTTGTCGCATGAGGCGTTCGTCGAACAATTCAAGACGTGGATTGAACTGGGGGCCATATGTCCCGAATAGGTGCCGCGGCAATCAAACCAAGTCGCAGAGACTTTCTGATTTCGAGCTCGCTCGCGGCGGGAGGCCTGCTCATTCACGGACGCTTCGCACTCGCAGAGTCGTCGCCGTCGGTCGCAGTATCAACCTCCGAGTACGCGCTGAACGCCTGGGTACGAATTGCGCGCGACAACACGATCACAATCATCTCGTCGCAAGCCGAGATGGGCCAGGGAATCCAGACGACACTGCCTGCCGTCCTCGCCGATGAATTGGGCGCAGACTGGCGCCGCGTGCGGCTCGAAAACGCGCCGGCCGATCCGGCGTACCGCAATCCCCGGATCAATTGGCAGTTTACGGGAAACAGCGAGAGCACCACGGCGTTCTTCGACTTGATGCGCCGGATGGGTGCGAGCGCGCGCGAGAGGTTGAAAGCGGCCGCGGCCGCACGTTGGAACGTCGATCCGGCAAGCTGTCATACGGAGGCCGCCACGGTCGTGCACGCCGCCACGGGCTGCAAGGCCACGTTCGGCGCGCTCGCGCAGTCGGCAGCGACGATTCGCGAGCCGGAGAACCCGCGCCTGAAGAATCCTGAACAGTGGACGCTCATCGGCCGATCCCTGCCGCGCGTCGAGAATGTGGACAAGGTAACTGGCCGCGCGATCTTCGGGATCGATGTGACCGTGCCCGGCATGTTGTACGCGGCGATCAAGACCAGTCCCGTTTTTGGCGGAACAGTCGCGGCATGCGACAGGACACCGGTACGCAACCTGCCCGGCGTCGTCGGCGTCGTCGATGTTCCGAACGGAGTCGCCGTCGTGGCGACGAGCTACTGGCAGGCACGCAACGCGCTCGCGGCGCTCCGTGTCACGTTCGACAGCGGCTCACAGGCATCGATGGGCAGCGACACGCTGCGATCGCAGTACGAGGCCGCGCTCGCGGGCAGCTCGTGGCACGCAGCCCATGCTGATGGCGATCCCGCCGCCATCGACAAGGGATTCGCGACAACGTTTTCGGAAGTGTACGAATCGCAATTCCTCGCCCACGCGACGATGGAGCCGATGAATTGCACCGCCAGCGTCACGGCTGACCACTGCGAGGTGTGGGCGCCGACGCAGGGGCAGGAGCTCGCCCAGATCGTCGTCTCGCAAGTGCTCGGCCTGCCAAAAGAAAAGATCACGATCAATCGGACGCTGGTGGGCGGCGGTTTCGGCCGGCGGCTCGTTCCCGACTTCGTCGTTCAGGCGGTGGTCGCGTCCAAAGCGATCGGCGCTCCGGTGAAAGTGATCTGGTCCCGTGAAGAGGACATGCAGCACGACATCTACCGGCCGGCCGTCCTCCATCGGCTCACAGCCGGCGTCGATGAATTTGGTCGATTGCAGGCGCTCGCGCACAAACT
>DATFXR010000884.1:0-18434 GCA_035315685.1 Vicinamibacterales bacterium
AGTAACATCCTGCGTTCCTGTGATTGATCGCGACCTGGGTCGTTACCGCGTGCTGTCACGGCTGGGCGCCGGAGGCATGGGCGAAGCCTACCGTGCGCAGGATACGCGCCTCGAACGCGAGGTCGCGATCAAGGTGCTGCCTGCGGCGCTGCATCACGACGCGGCGGCCCGCAGGCGGCTGAAACGCGAAGCGCTCTCGCTCTCGAAGCTGAATCATCCGGCGATCGCGACCATTCACGACTTCGATGCCGCGGACGGCGTCGACTTTCTCGTGATGGAAGTGATCGAAGGCGAGTCGCTCGCCGCGCGCATCTCGCGTGGACCGGTCGCGCCGGGCGACGCGGTCGAGTACGCGCGCCAGATCGCCGAGGCGCTCGACGCGGCTCACCACGCCAACGTCGTCCACCGCGATCTCAAGCCGACCAATGTCCTGATCACCCGCGCGAACCGCATCAAGGTGATCGATTTCGGCCTCGCCCACGTGGTCGAGGACGTCGATGCCACGGGAGAGACGCGATCGATTGCCGAATCGATTGCCGGCGCCGGTGCGCTCGTCGGGACGATGCCGTACATGGCGCCCGAGCAGCTCCAGGGCGGCTTCGTCGACGCACGCAGCGACATCTACGCGCTCGGCGCTGTGCTCTATGAAATGCTGACCGGCATGCGGCCGTTCCGCGAGGCCAACGCGGTGCGGCTCATCGACGCGATCCTGAATCGCGAGGCGATGCCGCCGCGCGCGCTTCGCGCCGATGTGCCGGCATCCCTGGATCGCCTGGTGATGCGCTTCCTGAACAAGGACCCGCGGAGCCGGCCGCAATCGGCGGCGGAGGCCGCCTCCGAGCTCGCGGCCGCCATCGGGCGATCTGCGCAGTCCGCGATCGTACCGATGGACGCCAGCGCACCATCGGTTCCGGCCCGAGCGACGTCGCTCGTCGCCCTTCCGGCGCGGGTCTATGGCAAGGACAGCGATGAATTCCTGGCGGAGGCCATCCCGAACCTGCTGACCATCGAACTGGCGAAGGCGTCGGGTCTCGACGTCAAGTCGCCGCCGACCAGGCACGACGTCGAGCGCGTCGGCGGCGACGTCTCGCGGGTTGCGTCGGCATACATGGTGTCGCGCTGCGTGACGACGACGGTTACGGCGAGCGCGCGGAAGCTGACCATCGGCGTACAGATCGTCGAGGCCAGGACGCTCCGGATCCTCTGGGCAGGCGAAGTCGAGGGTACTCGCAGCAAGTACTCGTCGCTGGTGCGCGAGGCCGCGCGCGGCATTCGACAGGCGCTCGATGTGCCGCTCGACGACCGCAGCCACTCCGGCACGTCGATAGGAGAGCTGGGGCTGCAGCGCGCCACCTACTACTCGAATCTTTTCGTGAACCGTGGCCACGCCGGCGACCTCGAGCGCGCGGCTGCGGGCTTCAACGCGGTCCTCGAGACGAACCCGCGATCGGCGCCGGCACTCGAGGGGCTCGCCATCCTCGAGCTGTCGCGGGTGGTCGTGGGCGCGTCCCCCGCGGACATTGCCGCGGGCGTGGAGCGCTACGCTCGGCGGGCGCTCGAGATCGATCCGCGCGCCGCGCGCGCGTGGAGCGCGCTCAGCGAAGTGCAGCCGCAATCGTCGCAAGAAGGGTTCCGTCTGCGGCTCGAATACGCGCTGCGCGGCGTCTCGCTCGGATCCGGCGACGATTTCACTCACACCCGCCTGACCAGCGCGATTTTTCCCGCGTCCGCCTTCCTCGCGCGCGAGGCCGCTCATCGGGCCGCCCAGCTCGATCCGCTCGTGCTGACGGGACATCTGTACGAAGCGATCGCCTGCACGGTGGCCGGTGACGCCACGCGTGGGCTGCGGTGCATCGAGACGGCGCTGGCGCTCGAGCCTGACGCTCCGTTCACGCGCTACATGAAAACGCTCATCCTGATCAGTGCCGGACGTGACGAGGAGGCCCTGAGGGAAGTGGAGGCGTTGAAGCCGCTGGCGGCCGGCCGCCTGCATCCGGAATGGCTACGCTTCGCCGGCGAGATGGCGCGCGCGCACACGGCGATTGCAGCGGACGGCCGCGATGCCGAGCAGCTGTGCGCGTATCTGATCGCCGCTGCACAGGGCAAGCTTGCGTTCCCGCGATGGCAGTCGTCGACGTCCGGCGTCGCGATCCTCCTGACCCGTTACGGGCGTCCGGACGCCGCGCTCGATCTGCTATTCGGACGAAGAGAGGCGGGACTGCGCGAACCACTCGATCTGCTGGTTCTGCAACCGGACATGACGTCGCTGGCCGGGGACTCGCGCTATCGATCGCTCGTCAGCGATGCGGTGGCGCAGTTCCGGGCGATGCTGGACGTCGCGACCGCCGCGCGATCGCGGAACGAGATGCCCGCGTACCTGGATCGCGCGCTGACGGATCTGATGACGCGCCCGGCGATAGCCGCCGCGATCGGTGCAGGGACGTGAGGGTTCGAAGGTAGACGAGCATCACCGTGCACGCCGGAACAGATCCAGCAGCGCCGCTCCGACGGGCGTGCCAAGGCCCGTGCAGGGATCCCAGCCGCGACGGGCGCGATAGGTTCCGTTGGTGCCTTTGACGACTCTGTGCAGGGCGGTACGCGCACGCCGCTCATACAGCCAGGGCGAAATGAGGCCGAGCGACGCGTTGACGACGCCGTTGAGCGAGGCGACCAGCGCTGCCCACGCCGGCGTCGCTGCGCTGGTGCCTCCCAGGCACGCCACTCGCCCGCCGACGACGATCTCGTAACCGCGCCCGAAGTCCGCCTTTGCGGCGACGTCCGGTACGGCGCGACCGGTCCTGCCCATGCCGCCGTACTTCACGTGCGGCCGCTGCCACGCCGGCCGAGGAAACACGCGGCTGAAGCCGCCGCTCGTCGACATCGCGCGGCTGCCCACTTCTTCGTTCCAGACTGTTTCGTGCCGGCGCCGCTGCGGGTCGGCGAACGTCGACCCGCCGCACGCGAGCACGAACGGGCTCGACGCGGGGAAATGAACCTGCTTGCGTTCGCCGGCCGCCGCCCCGTCGTCGCCTGACGAGCAGCAGATGGTGACGTTCCTGAGCGTCGCCAACATGAACAGCCGATTGAGCACATGACGAAGCATCGGCGGCACGTCACGCTCGTGCGCGCTCCAGCTGCAGGAGATCACCGACGGCCGCGATGGATGTACGAGTGCTCGGCTGAACCCCTCGAATTTGCCGCGCGGTGTGTCCGGGATGAGGCACGCGAGAATGCCGCATCGCGGCGCCATCGCACCGGCGAGCTCGATGTCGAGCGCCGCCTCGACGGTCCAGAGCACGTTCCACGGAGACGCCTGATCCTCATGTGCGGCGACCTCGACGGGCGGCGAGGCATCGCCGTCGAGTACATCCAGAAACGCGCCGACAGCGCCTGCCGGTGCCGGAGCATTCGTGCGCCCGCCCACGCGCAGGAGATGGATGCGCGGCGGCCTGCGGCCGATCCGGCGAAAGAACCGCTCGATGTCCGACCGGCGGAAGCCGCCGTACGGCAGCATGATGGCAATCGTGTGCCCTGAGCGTTTCGCCCGAGGAAACCCGTAAGCGCGTGCCACGACAGCGGGATGGACGCCGCGCTTGGTCGGCGCCGCTGCTGCGTGAGGGCGCGCCAGTGGTCGATTGTCGAAGCCGAGAATGGCCGCAACCGCGTGCGAAAGCGTGTCGGGAACCGATAGCGGCGTTCGATGCCCTAGAAACGGCGTCTTCTGGTCGTAGAGATACCTTGCAAAATCGATCCGGAACGCGCGCGCGAAGCGATCGAGCGTGCCCTCGAGGACGACGGAGTGGCGCGGGCCGCTGATCTCGCAGACGCGAAGACGACTGGCGCGTGCGTAGTCGACGACCTTGCCCACGTCCTCGCGCAGCGGGCCGTACTGCCGAGAGAACTGACGCTCCGTCAGTCGAGGACGGTCGAGCGGATGTGTGCGGCTGTTGCGCTCGACCTCCTCCAGCAGTTCCGTGTCACAGCAGCGTGAGCGGAGCACGACCGTCGCTTGAATGCGCTGATCGCCATCCGGCCTCCCGCGCGCCGCCGTGATGTGCGCGCCATGATGCGGCTCGCTGTGAGGAATCGCGACCCAGCGCGTCACGCGAAGCAGGTGAGATCCGGATGGTCGTGGAAATGCGGCGACGTCTTGCCGCCGTACCGCTTCTTGACCGCAGCCTTCAAATCGTTCGCCGAGAACTCGGCTCCATGCTTCTTCGCAACCGCGAAGATGTTGCCTGTCTTTTTCACCTCGTCGAGCAGCGCCTTGTCCTTCTCGAGTCCTTCGACGAACTTCTCAGCTGCAGCCTCGGACATTGCGGACCTCCTTTTCGTTGATGAGCGGGTGCAAGCGTAGGCGCAACGGCTGGGCTTGTCCAGCCCAAACAGGCCGCTCAGAGAAGAATCAAGGCCGGGTTCAGATCCGTTTCCGCCGTGATCGCGCGTCGCCAGCCCATGACGATCGGGACCGATGACAGGCGGGCGTGTCCGTATCGCGGCCAGAAGTGACAGAGATCGGGCACGACGACCCTCGCGACCGGAACTCCGAGGTCGCTCCTCGTTTGATCGAGGACCAAGACCTCGAGGCCGTGCGCCGCGGCCGTCCGACGGACCTGCGTCAGAGGATCTGTGGCATAGGACGGCCAGTCCGACGCGGACCATGGCGCGCGATCGGTCGGCTCCAGGTACGCGCCCGACGGCTCGCCATCGAACAGGCTGCGCCTGCGGTTCTCGAGCAGTTCGGGCAGAAACAGGTTGATCTCCCGAAGCGCATGGCGGAGCGCCTCCCGCGCATCGAAGTGAGCGCCAAAGCCGAGCGTCGTCAGGGCGCCGGTCGCGGAATCGCGGGATACCGCGGCGAAACATGGCACGCCGAGGTCCGTGGTGACGTTCAGCACACAGAGTGTGCGACCGAAACGCTCGTACGCGGCTGCGACCGAGCGGACGAACTCGTCGGGGACCGTCGCGAGATCAACGCCGCGCCGTTCGATCCGGTTGTGCCACCAGATTCCGACGGCGTCCCGCTCGACCGCTTCGAGAAATCCGCGAACAATTGCGTCTTCGAACGTGGTGCCCGCCGCGCACCCGTTCGAGCCGCCGAAACAGGAGCGCCGTTCCGATTCCGGCTCCGCCCCGTAATAGCAGCAGGCGGTTGGCAACCAGCGCTCTGCGCCGCCGTCGAGCGGCCGCAGGCGCGTCCACGCGTATTCGGTCTGCTCGCAGAACGGCTCGGCGACGCGCGCAAAACGCGACGGATGGCGTCTGTTCCATCGAACGCGATCGCGGAGTTGTCCCGCGCTGAAACCCATCACGCGGTTCGGGTGGATGGCCGTCTCATCAAGCACGGTATATGTCGCACGGCGCCCGCGATCAGTGCGGCGATAGACGCCTGAGTACCGTTCGATCGCCTCGCCGATCGCGCCGGCCCTGGCTTGCTCGAGCGTGGCGCCTCCGGCCGCAGTGCGTCGGCGGCAGCGCCGCCAGATCGACTCGACGAATTCGATTTCCGGCGGAAACACATGCTCTGCCACCACCATGTGCGCAGGCACGTCGTCTCGCGACCACAGCCTGAGCGAGTGAACGACGCCGGTAATCGGATCGACATGGCGATCGAGCGGCTGCGGTTCCTCGACCACCGTCGTCGAGCCGCCACAGTCCGGACAGTCAGGCCGCCTGACCACGCGATGCGGTGTGAAGACACCCGTGCCCGTGTCGAGCGTGTAGAGCACGTTGCCGGCGCGGCCTGGAACGTGAGGCGCGGCAGCGGGGCGACGCGGTGAGCGGATCAGCGCTCTGTCCGGGTAGTGCTGCGCAAGGTAGCGCGTCACGGCGAACATCTCGTCCAGGCGCAGCTGCAGGCAGCGGCGGCATGGATCGGACGGTCCGCCGCCGAAGATCGGCTCGATCCAGATCGTGCGTCGGGGATCGCTGCCCGCTGCGGCGAGCGCGCGCTCCTCGACGAGCTCCTCGACGCCGACGGCCACGTCAGCGATCGTCGCGCGACCATCGAGTGCGTCCGCGATCTCGGCGACCGATCGGCGGCCATCGACGAGGGGAAGAATGAGTGGAAACAAACGCCCGGTCAGCGGCCGCGCGTCTTCGTTCTCGACAACGACCAGCAGGTCGTCAGCGAGGATGGCAACCGAGACGCCGGGCGCGATCTCCGGCACGAGCGACATCATTGTGATTTGGCGGACGCTACAGTAGGCTGGCGCAGCTTCACCTGACAAGGAGGCAACAGTGGCGGGAGGCGCGGGGCGCCGCGTGCTCGTGATCGGCGCAGGCATGGCCGGCCTGACGGCGCTCGATCGGCTGTCGCATGCCGGTTTCCACGTGACGGTACTCGAGGCGCAGGGGCGCGCCGGCGGACGCGTGCGGACCGTGCGCGGACCGTTCGCCGACCAGCTGTATGCCGATTTCGGCGCCAGCTACGTCGTCGACTGCCACACGCGCCTGCTGGCGTACGTCGACGAGCTGGATCTGCCGCTGCAGATCGTGAACCCGCGGCACCTCGCCTCCATCTATCACCTCGAGGGCCGCAATCTCCCGTTCACGAATCAGTTGCCGGCTGATTTTCCACTGCGCCTTACCGCCGCCGAGCGCCACATGGGGTTCGTCGGCATGCTGATCACGTATCTGTCGCCCGGGCTCAAAGCGGTGGCTCAACCCTCGCTTGGAGCCCGCTGGCCCGATGCGCACGCGCGCGCGCTCGATCGGATCAATGGCCGGCAGTTGCTGCGCGACGCAGGCGCCTCGAACCCCGCGACCAAATTGCTCGGCGACAGCCTCCTCGGTCTGTACGGTGACGGGCTCGACTCGACGTCGGGCCTGTTCCTGACCACGCAGCAGAAACTGTCCGAGTTCAAGGTCACCTACACCATTCGGGGCGGCATGGACCGTTTGCCGGCGGCGCTCTCCGCGCGTTATCGCGATCGGATTCACTACGGCTGCAACGTGACGGCCATTCACCACAGCCCGCGCGGAGTTCGCGTCGACGTTCGCCGCGGGCGCGCGACCGGCCGGATGGAGGCTGACTTTCTGGTCGCGGCGATTCCTTACGCGGCGCTGCGGCACGTTCGGATCCGTCCCCGCCTGCCGTCGCGCAAGCGCCGCGTGGTGGCCGAGCTGCGGAACACGTCGGTGGTGCGCGCCTTCGTCCAGTGCCGCACGCGGTTCTGGGAGCGCGTAGATCCGTCCGGAACCGTCTTCACCGACATTCCAGGCCTCTCGATCTTTTCAGGCTACGCGCGCCCCAGCCACCGCGGAGTGCTCGAAGCGTATATCTGCGGCGTCCCGGCCCGCCGCCTGAGCGCGATGCGGAATCCGGCGCCGGCAATCGTCAGAACGATGGCGCAGGTCTTTCCGGACCTGCCGGAGTTCGCCGAACACGTCGTGTGGCACTGCTGGGACAACGACCAGTGGGCGCGAGGCGCCTACGCGTGGTACGCGCCCCGCGAGATGATGGCATTTCTCCCTCATCTGACGCGGCCGGAAGGCCGCATCCATTTTGCGGGCGATCACACGTCGCTGATTCCCGGCTGGATCGAGGGCGCGATCGAGTCGGGCGAACGCGTCGCGAGCGAAATCAAATCCGCCCGCTGAGCGCGAACTCCCCGACCGACGTCTCCTCGAAGGGGTCCGCGCCGGTCACACGCGTGAGCAGCGCCGGATCGCCATTGGCCACCGCGCACGGCGCGAGTCCCATCGCCGTCGCGACGAGATACAGCATCTGCATGACGACGCCGGCGTTGAGCAGGACGATGCGGTAGGCCGCAGCCTCGTACTTCCACGCCACGCGCGGAAACCGCGCGGCAAGAGTGATGAAGACGTCGGGCGGCGGGAACCTGCGGCCCCAGGATCGCGACGCCTGATCGGCGAACTCGGCTGCGAGCGCCTCGTCGTCCGAAAGCGCCTCCAGCTGGTGGCTGTGCGCGTCGTACCAATAGACACCGGACACCAACCCCGTGCAGCGGCGTACGGCGACGTAGGCTTCGAGCTCGTGCAGCGCGCCGCCGGAGGGAACGGCGCGCCGAATCGTCTCCCCGCGCTGCCCGTCCTCGATCGCACGCACGTGGAGCGTGCGGAAGAGCACGCTCGACAGCTCCTCGAGCGTCAGCGTCGACGATGCTGACCGAATCGAACGACGCGCCTCGGCCACCGCGGTGAAGGTCGCCTCCTCCACGGCGAGCCGCCCGAGGTCGGGACGCCTGAGCGCGACGCGACGGCCGGAGCCGGTTGACCTGTAGGCTGGCCACGGCCGCAGCCGATCGGCCAGCCGATACGTTGCGCCGACCGTGCGTCCGCCGCCAAGACGGCTGGCGCGATGAAAGAGGGCATCGTGAAATTCCCAGGTCGACGCCGCCGGCGGCTCGTGCCCGGCTGGTTCGAGAAAGTTCCAGGCGTCCAGCACCGCGGCCAGCGGAGCCGATATCGATCCAAACACACTGGCGATCGTCTCCGCGGCGAGGATCAGGCGCGCACGCGCGTGCGGGGATTCCAGCACGATTCGTTCGTTGTCGCGACGGAGGTATGCAAATCGAGACAGACGACGCGGGATAGCGGCCGCCTCGTTGAGCGGCGGCCAGCTGACGCCTGGCTCGAGCGGCTCCACGGTTACGAGGTGACGTCCCGCATCCTCGACCCGGAACGCGATCAGATTGTCGTCCGTGCACAACGCGAGCACGTGCTGCCAACGAAGCAGCGAGTCGACATCACCCTCTTCGATTACTCGCGCGTTGAGCTCCTCTTCGGTGTGGCGTCCTTCCGCGAGCAGGGCGAGGACGCGGCGGACCGCTGCCGGGAGCGCGGCGACATCGACGCCGACAGCCCCGTTCGCCGACGGCTTGAGTTGAAGCGCGATGCGCATGGAAGGGGGCCAGTCTAGATCATGCCGACCGTGCGGAGCGGGGCTGCGGTAGGATCACCGCCGGCACGCCGCGGATGCGGCGCACACCCGACGAATCAAATGCCTTGAACGAGGTCCACATATGTCGCACAGCCAAAGACGAACGTGGCCGTCGCGGCTTCCCAATGCCAACGTGATGTCGTCACGTGCGGGAACTATATTGACGACCGTGATGGCCGTCGCCATGGCCGCCTGCTCCGACGGCGGCGTCAGCCGCCCCGCGTCAGCGGCTGCGGCGGCGCGCGCACCCGTCAGAGTGCCGGCTGTCGACGTCGCCGATCTCGATGCACTGATCCAAAGTGTCGTGGCGGACAAACAACTGGTTGGCCTCTCGGTGGGCGTCATGCAGGACGGCAAGCCCGTACTCGCCAGGGGCTACGGATTTCGATCGCTCGAACCGCGCGAGCCCGTCACAGCATCGACGATGTTCCCGATCGGCTCCGTAACGAAGCAGTTCACCTGCAGCGCCGCGCTCATGCTCGCCGAGGACGGCCGGCTGTCGATGCGCGATCCGGTCGCGAAGTACGTCCCGAGTGCGACACGCGCGAAGGAGGTCTCGCTGCTCGACCTGGGACAACACGTCAGCGGATACCGCGACTATTACCCGCTCGACTTCGTTGTCCGTGAGATGCAGAAGCCGGAGACCGCGGACACGATCATCAGCCGATATGCGACGCGTTCTCTCGACTTCGACCCGGGCGCGCGCTGGTCCTACAGCAACACGAACTTTCTGATCCTCGGCAAGGCGATCGAGGCCGCGTCGGGAGAATCGGTCGGCGCGTTTTTCGCGAAGCGCATCTTCGTCCCGCTCGGGATGACCCGCACGGCCTACGATCGGCCGCAATCTGACGTCGATCTGGCCCGCGGCTACACCTCGTACGCGCTCGCGCCGCCGTCCCCGGCTCTGCCCGAGGCAAGCGGCTGGACGGGCGCCGCCGGGGCGATCTGGTCGACGCCAGGCGACCTGCTCAAGTGGGATCTCGCGCTGATGGATGGAAAAGTGCTGAAGCCCGGCTCGTACGACGTACTCACCACACCGCGCACGCTCTCCGACGGCCGTTCCACGGGATACGGCTGCGGCATGGGCGTGCAATCGAGCGGCTCCGGGCTGGTATTGCGTCACGGCGGCGCCGTCGCGGGGTCGGTCGCCCAGAATATCCTCATCCACTCGACGCGCTCGGCGGTCGTCGTCTTCGCGAACGCCGACTTCGCGGCAATCGACGATATCGTCACGTCAGTTGTTGCGAAACTCTCACCACACGTCGACGCGCCAACGATCGCCGGACTCCCGGCGCTGGAGGCCGCCAGGGGCTTCCTCGCGTCGCTCGAACAGGGAACGGTCGACCGCACGACGCTGGGCGACGACTTCAACGCGCTGCTCACGCCTGATCACTTGGCGAGCGACCGCGCCTCGCTCGCGGCGCATGGCCGCGTCGCGGACGTTCGCGTCGTCGGGACGCGCGAGCGGGGTGGAATGGAGGTCGCGATCGTGCAGTTCACTGTCGGCACCACGCCCGCGCAGTCGGCGATGTATCGCACGCCAGACGGCAGGATTCAGCAGTTCCTCATCAACCGCCGATGAGTACCTTGGGCGGTCGCGCAGCGGCGCTGTGGGGCCATAATCAGCGGCGCGTGCCGGAGGCCACCCTATGCCGCGAACGCTGAATCTCCACTCGTCGCCGCCGTCCGCTCACAACACCGCACCCCTCAGCCGGCGAGAACTGCTGGCCGGCGTCGGCGCCGGCACGGCCGCTCTTCTGCTCGAGCGGAACGGCGTGCAGGCGCAGACACCTCCGGGCAGGACCGTCGTCTTCTCGCATACGACCATCGTGAACGTCGACGCCGTTCAGGACGACGTGGCGCTGGCGGTCGATGGCGACAAGATCGCCGCGATCGGGCCAACCGATCAGATCCTCAGGACGTATCCGCGAGCCGAGGTGTATGACGGTCGCGGAAAGGCGATCCTTCCGGGGCTGATCAACTGTCACGCGCATCTCGCGGCCACGCTCGAGCGCGGGTTCAACGAGGACTTCGGCTTCCCGAACTCCGCACATCTGGCCGTCCGGCCCGCCAGCCTTCTTCAGGGTGAAGAAGGCACGCTGATGGTCAGCATCGGCGCGCTGGAAGCGATCCGCACCGGGACGACGACGATCGTCGAGAACGCCGGCGGGATCGGCCGGTCGGCAGCCGCGCTGGCGCAGACCGGCCTGCGCTGCGTGTTCGCGGAATCGATTCGCGACAGCGAGAACGTGGCCGGCCCGATGTCGCCCGACGGGCTCGCGAAGAGTCAGACGCCCAGGTTCTCGGCGAAGCTGCGCGACGAGGGCATGCGGCACATCACCGACCTGTTCACGACGTGGCACGGCAAGAACCAGGGCCGCATCACCGTGTTCCCCGCTGCGGCGCTCGCCGAGACCTCGTCGCCGGAACTGCTGCGGGCGGTTCGCGAGTTCGCAGAGAAACACGACCTCGGGTACACGATCCACCTGTCGCAGAGCCGCGCCGAGGTGGAGTTCATGAAGCGGCATCACGGCGTCAGCCCGCCGGCGTTTCTCGCGAAGCACGGCTTCCTCGGGCCGCGGCTGTTCGCGGCACACTGCCGCTACGTCGACGCCGCTGACATCGAGCTGCTTGGCCGCTCGCACACGATCGTCACTCATCAGGCGGCGATGGCGGCGAACCGCGGCGTCATCCCGCCGATCGCCGCGCTGCGAGCGGCAGGCTGCCCGATCGCGAACGGCACGGACAACAACACCAATGATCTGTTCGAGGTGATGCGCGTCGCGCTGCTGACGGAGCGCATCTCGCGCAACGATCCGTTCCCCGGCGTCCGGCCGCAGCCGGAAGACATGCTGGAGGACGCAACCCGAGGCGGCGCGCGGGCGGTCCGGCAGGAGAAACTCGTCGGCTCGCTCGAAGTCGGGAAGAAGGCAGACCTCCTCGTCGTCGACACGCTGCGTGCTCATCTCGTCCCGGCGGGGCGCATCGTGTCGGCGTTGATTCACAACGGGCAGCCGGCGGACATCGAAGCGGTGATGATCGACGGCCAGTTCGTCATGCGCGATCGAAAGGTTCAGACGGTGGACGAGACCGCCATCGTCGCTGAAGCGGACAAGGTCGGGCGGCGGATCTGGAAACAGGTGCAAGCGGCTGGCCCGATCGAGATACCAGGCCGTTCGCGGAAGAACTGACGACGCATGCCTTTGCTGCCCGGCGCGCGCGTAGGCATCTACGAGATCATCGAGCTCGTCGGCGCCGGCGGGATGGGCGAGGTCTATCGCGCTCGCGATACGAAATTGCGGCGCGACGTCGCGCTCAAGGTCCTGCCCGACAGCCTGGCGCACGACGCCGATCGTCTCACGCGATTTCAGCGCGAGGCCGAGCTCCTCGCCACCCTCAACAACCCGCACATCGCCGCGGTCTACGGATTGGAAGAAAGCAGCGACCGCGCCGCCATTGTTCTGGAGCTGGTCGAAGGTGAGACGCTCGCCGACGTCCTCTCCCGAGGCCCTCTCGCGATGGACGAGGCGCTCACGGTTGCCGGCCAGATCGTCGACGCGCTCGAGGCAGCCCATGACAGAGGCATCGTCCATCGCGATCTGAAGCCGGCGAACATCAAGGTTTCGCGCGACGGGACCGTCAAGGTCCTCGACTTCGGGCTCGCCAAGATGGTCGAGACGAGCACCGCGTCGAGCGTGAACACTGCCAATCCGAGCTTCTCGCCGACGCTCAGCGTGCACGCGACCATGGCCGGCGTCGTGCTGGGCACGGCGGCGTACATGAGTCCCGAGCAGGCGCGCGGGAAACCGCTCGATCGGCGTGCTGACGTGTGGGCATTTGGGTGCGTGCTCTTCGAGATGCTCGCGGGCACGCAGCCGTTCGAGTCCGGCGACACGGTCACCGACACGATCGCGGCGATCATCAAGAACGAACCTGACTGGAAGCGCTTGCCGGCCGCGACACCGCCCCGCATCGTCGCGCTGCTGCGACGCTGCCTGCAAAAAGACGTGCGCCGCCGGCTGCCCCATATCGGCGTCGCGAGACTCGACATCGAAGACGCCGAAGCGGACGCTGGTCTCGTCGTTGGGACGCCGGAGCGGGCCATCAGTCGCGTGCGATCGATTGTTCCGTGGGCCATCGCGGCAGCGGCGGTTGCGGCAGCGGTTGGTCTCGCAGCGCTCATCGCACGTCATCGGGAGCCGGTCGGGCTCGGCGCGGTCCGCTTTTCGCTGACTCCGCCAGACGGCGTGACGCTGGGAAGCAATGTCGCGCAGCGCGGAACCTCACAACCGGCGCCACACTTCGCCGCGTCGCACGATGGCCGCTCCATTGCCTTCATTGGATTCAAAGAAGATCAGAGGCCGCAACTGTGGGTGCGTCGGCTCGACGCGCAGTTGAGTCGGAACCTGGCCGGCACCGATGAAGCGTCGTTTCCATTCTGGTCTCCAGATGACCGTTTCATCGGCTTCTTCGCACAGGGCAAGCTGAAGACGATCGATGCGAACGGCGGCGCGCCCGCGACGATCTGTGATGCGCCGGCGGGCGAAGGAGGCTCCTGGAATCGCGACGGCATCATCGCCTTCGCGCCAGATGACACGGGCGGCCTGTTTCGAGTGCCGGCCGGCGGCGGCATCGCGGCGCCGCTCACGACCCTGGATGCAGCTCATGGCGAGACGTCGCACCGTTGGCCGCAGTTTCTACCCGACGGACGGCATTTTCTGTATCTGGCCATGACCGGCGCGCGGCAAGCGGCGCCAAACGAGATCAGCCAGGACGCGCTGAATGACCTGCGGGCACTATACGTGGGTTCGGTCGAGTCGGCGGACCGCACGCTCGTTCTGCGCGGTGCCTTGCGCGCCATGTATGGAAGCGATCATCTATTGTTTCTGCGTGGCGCCACGTTGACCGCGCAGCCCTTCGACGCGCGCACGCTGCGTCTCGTCGGCGAGCCAGTTCCCGTCGCCGATCCGGTCGCCACGAACAATGGCAACGGGCGCACCGGATTCAACGTGTCGGACAGCGGGATGCTGATCTATCGAGGCGGAATTCTCGGCGGCCGCGCCCTTCTGTCGTGGCGCGATCGCTCGGGGAAACCGCTCGGATCCGTCGGCGCAGCTGACGACTATGTCGAAGCGCAACTCTCTTCGAACGGCCGGCTGCTCGCGGTGTTGAAAAGAATGCAACAGGACAGCCCCGGGTCACCCGGTCCTCAACTGGCTGACGTGTTTGTGCTCGATCTCACTCGAAACGCCATACGCCTGCGGCTGACTTCACAACCCGATCAGACGAAGGTTGGCCTCACCTGGTTGCCCGATGGACAGCACGTCGCGTTCGGCGCTGGAAGCTTGCCCCGTTTACAGGGCGGCGGTATTTACGTTGTGCCGGTCACCGGGCTCGGCAAACCGGAACTGTTGTATACCGCTCAGGGAGGTCAGCGACCGACATCGTCCTCGCCAGACGGGCGCCTGATGGCCTTCAGCCAGATCAGCGCGAACCTGCACCGCGATGTATGGCTGCTGCCGCTGTCCGGCGAGCGCAAGGCAACCGCGTGGGTGCAGTCGACCTACAATCACGACCAGGCGACATTTTCGCCCGACGGCCGCTGGATTGCGTACGTGTCGGACAAGGGCGGCCCGGGCGACGTGTACGTTCGCGCGATCGATGGCGATCGCGAGTGGCCGGTCTCCCAGAACGGCGGCACCGCACCGCTGTGGCGCGCTGACGGGAAGGAACTGTTCTACTGGAACTTGGCGACGCGGTCCCTGATGGCGGTTCCGATCGCATCCGCTTCCACGTTCGAACCGGGCACACCAGTGAAGCTTTTCGCCGTCCCCCGCCTTCGTGCCTCCATCGGGCAGTACTCAGTGGCGCCCGACGGTCAGCGATTCCTCATCCTCGAACCGGACACGATCGACCCTCAGTCAACGGCGACGCAGTCACCGATCGAGGTCATCCTCAACTGGACACACGCGTTGAACGAACGCTGACGCGAGCGGCCATCATCAGCGATAGACGCCACCGCCGGCTTCGTCAGGTGCGGCTGCTTTCCGCACGCGGAACGCGAGGCTGATCCGCTCGCCGACCGCTTCGTCGGTCTTCGGCACGCCGTGCATGTAGTGAAGCTGCGTCGCGTAGTCCATCACGAACAGGCTGCCCGGCTCGAGGTCGATGTGGATCAACCGGCGGGGCTCTGCTTTCGCGCGGATCGTCATGCGCCGTGTCGCGCCCAGCGAGACGAGCGCGATCGGAAATCCCTTCCGGATCTCGTTGAGATGGTCGTTGTGCGGCGCGACACTGTCGCGGCCGTCGCGATACAGGTTCAGGCCAACGCTGTTGAACGGCACGTCGAGCGACTCGATCACGCGCCGCGCGGCGGCGACGATCGCTGACGGCGTGCCGTCCGGCGCGGGATCGAGTCGAAAGTGGCCGGTCAGCCGCGGGACGTCGACTTCGCGGTCGTACATCATCCGGCGCTGCGCATGCCACTGCACGCCGTGCCGCAGATCGGCGAACCATGTCTCGGCCGTTGCGAGATCGACGAACCCCGGCGTGTACGCGATGCGGCCGCGCTCGTCGTCGACGAGCACGCGATCGGTCGAATCGAACAGCGTCGGCTGAGCCATCACAGCACGGCTGGCCGGGTGGGTCGCGTAGGCCGGGTGGGCCTGGTGGGTCGGATCATTCGCGCTTCTGGGTTCTTGCGACCGACCTGACCCACCCGACTTACCCGACCCACCTGACCTACCCGACCCACCCGACTCACGTGACCCTCAGTATGCGTCAGAACATCAACCTGAAGCCGAAGCGCATCGAGCGCTCGCTGCCGGCCATCGTGGTCGTGATCTGTCCGAACGTTGCACCGAGATAGGTGCCGTTCGGTCGATCGAAATGCGGCGTGTTGGTGATGTTGAAGATGTCGGCGCGAATCTCGCCCTTGATCGCATGCGGAAACGACAACAGCTTCGCGATGGTCGCGTCGAGGTTGACGTAGTCCGGGCCATCCAGCGTGTCGTTCCTCACCGCGTTCCCGAACGTGTTCGCGGGCGGCGACGAGAACACGGAGGTGTCGAACCAGAGATTCCCCGGGCCGATCGCGCCGAGGACCTTGGGCGTGCCGCTCACATCCGGCCGCTGCGTGTTGCCCGGCGCGCGCAGGTTCGCGCCGCTCATCGTGAAATCGATCGGCAATCCTGATTGCGCCGTGAAGAAGCCGCTGACCTGCCAGCCGCCGAGGATGTGGCTGAGCGTTCCATCTTTCAGCCACCGGCGGTCCGGCCCGAATGGCAATTGATAGAGAAAGCTCTCCACGAAGACGTGCAGTCGATCCTGGTTCGTGCGCGCGTAGCTGCGCTCGACGTCGGCCGGCGTCAGGATGTTGCCGTTGCTGTCGCCGTCCGAATAGTTCTTCGCCCGGCCGAGGGTGTACGACGAGGTGACCAGCAGGCCGTTCGTGAAACGGCGATCGAGCTTCGTCTGCAGCGCGTTGTAGAC
The DNA here is from genome assembly GCA_035315685.1 of Vicinamibacterales bacterium. Taxonomy (GTDB): domain Bacteria; phylum Acidobacteriota; class Vicinamibacteria; order Vicinamibacterales; family CAVVIG01; genus QHWK01. Next base: position 16,397 of record DATFXR010000884.1, read on the forward strand.
GCTCTTGGTCGGGATCCACGTCGTCACGTTGGCCGTCTTGTTGTACGGCGCGAACAGCGGCCGTCCGGCGTTGTCGGCGCCGAGCACCATCCCGGCGTTCTCGTTGAACGTCGCGAGGATGTCGTGGCCGCGGTTTCCGACGTAAGCGATATCGAGCGTGAAGCGGGACGGCAGCTCGCGCTGGTAGGCGACGTTCCACGAGTGCAGCGACCCTTCGTGCGTATCGGGAAGGACGTGGTTGTAGCCGGCGTTGCGCAGCGCCGGTGGGCTCGCGTCGATCAGACCGTTGGCCGGAATGTCCGCCACGATCGGCGTCGGAAACCCCGCGCGCATCGATCCGGCGGACGCGAACGAGTTCGGCGCGTTGAAGACGTTGTTCTGCTTCACCGGGAAGTTGTAGGCGTAGCTGTTGTCGGGGAACGGGATCGTGCTCACGCCATACCCGCCGCGCAGGACCGTCTTGTCGCCGAGCCGGTAGGACACGCCCGTGCGCGGCGCGAAATTCCAGAAATATCTCTGCACACCGACGCTCTCGGACACGTTCCCGTAGCCGGCCACCTGCAGCGTATTGGTCGCCGGGTCGTAGTTCGAGAGGCCGCCCTGATCGACCAGGCCGATCATCGGCGAGTAGTACTCGTGCCTGAGGCCGAGATCGATGGTCAGATTCGGCGTCACGGCCCACTTGTCCTGGATGAACGAGAAGAATCCCCAGAACCGGACACCCGGCTGCGTCACCTGCAGGTCGCGCTGGACCGTCGACGGCACGTCGAGCAGGAACGACGCGAACGCGTTGGCAAAACCGGCAGTCGCGGCGGCGTCGCTCGGAATCGACGTCTGCGCGGACCGAAACTGGAACTGCCCGCGCGGGCCGCCGAAGTCCTGCGTCTGCAGCAGGAAGTCGCGCGTGTGCCGCAGGTCTTCGCCGAACTTGATGGTGTGATTGCCGGTCACCTTGGTGAAGACGGTCGCAACCTGCACGGTCCGCTCGCTGCGATCCCACGGCAGGCTGGCCGAGAATCCGATCAGCGGACTGCTCAGGCTCAGGTTGGTGCCGAAATCGATCTGCGTGATGCCGGCAGTCCAGTCGTCGATATTGGCGCCGGGGATGCCGACGTCGGTCGATGCCGTCGGGCTGCTGGAATCGGTCAACGCCTCGTTGTGGAAGTAGCTCATGCCGGCGCGCGCCTCCATCACCAGCGTGTTGGTCCACGTCCGCGTGTAGTTGACGCCGGTGCTGTACGTCGTGTCCGTGCCCGTCCCGGAGAAGCCGTTGCCGGAGGGACCGCCCTGCTTCGAACCGCCGAAGCCGGCGAAGTCCGAGGGGTCGGTGATCTCCGGTCGAAGGAAACTGAGTCGAGCGGAGATCTGATCGGCGCGACTGAGCTGCGCATTCACTTTCGTGTCGAACGAGTGGGTCAGCTTGGTGCGAACGTAATCCTGCTGGAAATTGATTTGCCCGGGCGGGGCGTCGATGTTGGGCGTCGGCACGTGCGCCAGGAGCGCCGTCGCGATCGGACTGATGCGCGCGGCGGGAATGATGTTGTTCGGAAACGGGAGTCGGCCCGTCCCGTCGGCACTGCCGGTCGCCGGATCGTAGACCCTGGTCGAGGCGGCGCTGAAGTCACCGGTCCTGAACGCGAGCGGCGGAATGATCGATCGCGTCGTGCGGCCGGCATGATCGGTGATGTGGCGGTAGTCGCCGAAGAAGAACAGCCGGTCGTGCCGGATCGGACCGCCCAGTGTGAAGCCGCTCTCGAGATAGTCGGTCGGCGGGTTGGAGTGCGAGAAGTAGCCGGCCGCGCTCGTCTTCTCGTTGTTGCCGAACGCGTAGACGCTTCCCTTGTACTGGTTCGTCCCCGATCGCAGCGTCACGTTCGTGATCGCCCCGCCGGCACGCCCGAACTCCGCGTCGTAGGCGCTGGTCGTGACGTTCACCGTCTCGATCGCCTCCGCCGACGGGATGAGCGTGGTCAACAGACCGGTGCGGTGATTGTCGTCAATCCCTTCGATCTGGACGTTGTTGGCGAGGCGCGACTGA
>DATFXR010000885.1:0-6802 GCA_035315685.1 Vicinamibacterales bacterium
GTCGATGATCCGCAGGCGGTTGGCCCGCAGCGACGATCCGGTCTCGGTCACCTCGACGATGGCGTCCGCCAGCATCGGCGGCTTCACCTCGGTGGCGCCCCACGAGAACTCCACCTTCACCTTGACGCGCTGCCGCTCGAAGTACGCGCGGGTGGCGCGCACGAGCTCGGTTGCGATGGTCTTGCCCTCGAGATCCTGCGCCGATCTGATCGGGGAGTCCTCAGGCGCGGCCAGCACCCACCGTACCTTGCCGAAGCTCTGCTTGGCGTAGATCAGATCGGCAATGCTCTCGAGCACGCCGGTGCGGCCGTCGCCCGCTTCGTGCTCGGCGATCCAGTCCTGGCCGGTCAACCCGGCGTCGAGGACGCCGTCGGAGACGTAGCGCGCCATTTCCTGCGCGCGAATCAGCATGCACTCGATCTCGCTGTCGTCGATCGAGGGAAAGTACGAGCGCGTGCTGACGTAGATGTTGAAGCCTGCGCGGGCGAACAGCTGGATCGTCGCGTCCTGCAACGAGCCTTTCGGGATGCCGAGCTTCAGCGTCATGCCAGCGTCCGGTAGAAGCAGGTGCGCTCGCCGGTGTGGCAGACGTTGCCGTCGCCGCGGCGCTTCACCTTCACGAGCACCGTGTCATCGTCGCAGTCGACGAGAATCTCGACCACCTCGAGCCTGTTGCCCGAGGTCTCGCCCTTCATCCACAGCTTGTTCCGCGACCGGCTGAAGAAGGTCGCGTACCCGGTGCGGCGCGTCTCGGCGAGCGCGACGTCGTTCATGAAGCCGACCATCAGGACCTCGGATGATTCCGCGTCCTGGATCACGGCCGGAATGAGCCCATCGAGTTTTGAGTAGTCCATAAAAGAAAAACCCCGCCATGTCGGGCGGGGCTTGGTCGGTCGTCAGTTCCCAGTCGGTCAGTTGCCAGTCCGGAAACCTAGATCACGCTGCTCCCGCCGCCTTGCCGGCGTGGCGACCGTGGCGATGCGCGTGATGGTGGACCGGAAACATCGAGCGAGGAGCGTAGCTGATCGCTGATTGCAGTGTCAACGTGGCGCGGCGCTTGCGCGCCGCGTAAGACGGATGGGCCGGGTAGGTCTGGTGGGTCGGACGGCGACACGTTCCAAACAGATGGTTACCGGAGCGGGTTGACCCACGCAATTCAAACGACTGGTGTCCCGACCCATCTGGAGGATGGGCGATCGGCGCGCGGCCCGGAAGCCGCGTAGCTGATTCGGCGTCAGCCGCATCGGTTGTGCTGTGTTGGTGACCGTCACGCGCGGTGAGAGTATACAGAGATGCGTGTTCTGCTCGCGCCGCACGGGACGCGCGGCGATGTTCAGCCGATGCTGGCGCTCGCGCACGCGCTGTCGGCGCGGGCCCATCGGGTCGCTTTCATCGCGCCGGCGAACTTCGTCGACTGGATTCGGTCGCACGGCTTCGACGCGGAGTCGAACGGCGTCGACGTGGAAGCGCTGCTCAACGAGCCCGGCGCCGATCTGCAATCGATGCGATGGCAGCGTCGCCATCTCAACGCGCTGATCGGCCGGCTGTTCGACTCGCTCGGTCACCATGCCGGCGACGCCGACCTCATCGTCGGCGCCGGCATCCAGATGGCGGCATCCTCTGTCGCGGAACTCCGCGACGTGCCGTACGCAACCGCGGTCTTCTGTCCGTGCGCGGTGCCGAGCCGCTGGACTCCGCCGCCGCCGGTCAAGACGCAGACGCTGCCGCGCTGGCTGAACCGGCTGCTCTGGGATCTCGGCGGACCAATGACTTCACTGGCGCTCCGCGGGTTGATCAACCGCGGCCGCGCGACGCTGGGGCTGCGTCCGCTGCACGACGTCCTCGATCAGCTCGCCGGCGATTTGATCCTCGTCTCTGCCGATCGCGATCTCGGGCCACTCGGCAGCGACGCGCCGGCGCGGGCGATGGCGACCGACGCATGGATTCTCGCTGAAGACGGGGCCCCGCTCGACGCAACACTCGAACGATTTCTCGAGCTCGATCCGCCGCCGGTCTACGTCGGCTTCGGCAGCATGGTGGCGGCGCGCGCACGCGAAGTTGCCGGCCACGTGATAGCGGCCGTGCGCGCGGTTGGACGCGCGGCGGTAGTCGGAAGCGGCTGGGCGGATCTCGGCCGGGACGTCGCGGCGGGCGACGATCTGCTGATCGTTCGGGCGCTCCCGCACGCGATCGTGCTCCCCCGAGTCGCAGCCGCGATTCACCACGGCGGCGCCGGCACCACGACGGCGGCCGCAGCGGCCGGCGTGCCGCAGGTGGTCCTGCCGCACATCCTCGACCAGTTCTACTGGGCTCATCGTGTCGCCGAGCTCGGCCTCGGCCCACGCGGGGTGCCGGTGAATCTCGTCGTGCCCGACACGCTCGCCGCGCGCCTCGACGAGGCCTTGACGAATCCGCGGTATCGCCGTCGCGCCGCCGAGATCGGCCGCGCCGTTCGCGCTCGCAACGGCGCCGCCGCGGCGGTCGACCATCTCGAGCGTCTGGTGACGGCGTCTGCCGCGCCATCTGGACTGGCGAGATGAGGCGCGCCGTCACACTGATCGCAGCGGCGCTGATCGCTCCTGGCGGCATCCAGCCGGCGCCCGATATCGATGGCGGCGTTCGCGACGTGCTGATGCACGCGCTGCAGTTCTCCGCCAGCGAGCTGAACGACATGCAGCGCGGACGGGCCGTCAAGCATGGTCTCGACGCGCACGCACCGGGTGAATTCGGCGTCGCCGGTGGTATCCGGATCGCGGCCACGAAGGCGGCGTTTCTGGACGCAGCGCGGGACATCGTGACCTTCAAGGCCGGTGAGCCGATCGTGCAGATCGGCCGCTTCAGCTCGCCGCCGACCATCGACGATCTCGCGCCGCTGAAAGTGGACAAAACCGACTTCGATGCAAATTCGTGCCGTGTCGGCGACTGCGGCGTGCGGCTCCCGGCCGAAGTGATCCAGCGCGTGCCGAAGGAAATCGACGTCAAGGGTGGAGCGGGGCAGGACGAATCGGCGGCGTGGTTCAGGCGCGTGCTGCTGGCTGACGTCCAGGCCTACGTGTCGGGTGGCCCCGGCCGATTCGTGCAATACGACGATGGAAACCGGCAGATCCGGCCGATCGACGCGTTTGAGGGCATCCTTGCGGCGACACCGGCGGTCGGGACGCTGGTGCCGGGGCTGCCGGCTCACCTGTCGCAGTTTCCATCGAGCCGGGTGCCCGACTCGGAGGACTTTCTTTACTGGTCGAAGGAGACGTTCGGTCCCGAGCCGTTCATCAGCGTCACGCACGTCACGATCGTCTGCCCGACGACGAACACCTGCGCGATGACGACGAAAGACGTCTACTCGAGTCGCTACATCGACGCGTCGCTCGCGCTGGCCATCGTCACCGACGCCGCGGCCGGCGACGCGATCTATGTGGTCTACGCAAACCGGTCGCGCGTCAACGCGCTTCGCGGCGCGCTGAGCACGGTGCGCAAGTCGGTCGTCGAACGGCGCGCACGCAGCACGCTCGAACAGAGCCTCGTCCGCATCAAGGTGCGGCTCGAAAAAAAATAACCTCCCGCATCGCGTTCCGGTTCAGACATTGCATCAGACGATTCGGCAGGAGTGTGGATGGCCATCGTCGGTGGCGGGTTGGCAACCCGTATCCTCATGCGGCTGAGCCCGACTGGCCGAGGCGGACTCTCCCAGGGAACTCCGAAGGCCTATCAGAACCAGAGCAAGCTCGAAGTTCTGCTCGGCCCGTCAATCTGGGAGGAGATCCGCGATAAGACGGTCATCGACTTCGGTTGTGGCGAGGGCATCGAAGCGGTCGAGCTTTCCGAACATGGCGCCCGACATGTCATCGGAATCGATTTGTGGGACTACTGGCTCTGGCTTGCGACCGAGCGCGCACGCCAGCATGGTGTAAGCGACCGATGTACCTTCGCGCCAATGTGGGACGGACGAACCAGGGCCGACATCATCATCTCGCTTGATTCGTTCGAACACTTCGACGATCCGGCCGCGATCTTGACTGCCTTCCAGCGCATGCTCAAGCCCGACGGCTCGGTGATCGCCTGCTTCGGGCCGACGTGGTATCACCCGTACGGGGGCCACCTGTACTCGATCTTTCCGTGGGCGCACTTCATATTCACTGAAAAGGCACTCGTGGCATGGCGATCCACTTTGCCGAACAAGAGCGCGGTGCGTTCGTTCCGCGAGACCGGCCTCAACCAGATGACGATCGCGCGCTTCGAGACGCTCGTTGAACAGAGCCCGTTCAGGTTTGCGTCGTTCGAAGCGGTACCGATCCGCCGGTTGCGCTGGGCCGCGACCGGCCTCCTGCGCGAGTTCACGACTTCGATCGTGCGCTGCCGGCTCGAGCCGCGGCACGCGATCTGAGACCTAGAATCCGCGGCCCCGGCCGCGTCCGGCGGGCGCCGGCGCCACAGCGTCGAGCGAGACCGGCCGGCCTTCGACGAAGACGCGCGTAATCTTCGTCTTCTCGTCGAAAAGACTGCCATCGGTGACGACCAAATTGGCCAGCTTGCCTTTCTCGATCGATCCAAGGCGATCGCCGACGCCGGCAATCGTCGCGGCAGAGATCGTCATCGCGCGGATCGCGGCATCTTCGCTCAGGCCGGCTTTGACCGCTTTGCCGACGTTCTTCACGAAGTCCTTCGGATCGCTCGCGCCGGCGGATGCAAACGCGAACCTGATGCCGGCAGACGCGAGCGCCGCCGGGACTTTCGGCGCATCGGCCCGTTCGCGCAGCGCGTTCAGCGGCTCGTCGGCGTCCGGCGCCAGCGCCCGCGGCCTGACCGGGTAGTTGACGCTGTAGATGACGCGCACGTTCTGCGACTTGAGATCGGCCGCGACTTCATCGGCGTGCCGCGCGCCGGTGACGATCGGTTCGAGCTTCAGCTCCTTCGCCATTTTCAGCGCGCGCAGAATCTGACGCGCTTCGTTCGCTTCGAAGGCGACCGGCATCCGGCGCTCGATGGCCGGCTGCATCGCGTCGAAGGCGGGATCGTCGCCGATGGCATCGTGCGGCACCGCGCCCCTGGCCGCGCGAAGCTCCGCATAGTGCTGCGCGTCGAGGAACGACTGCCGGACGAACGCGATCACGCCCATCAGCGACTCCGGATAGCCGTTCTGCGCCGCACGCGGACGATCGGGAAACGACACGTGCAGCGCGACGGCCGGCTTCACGACAATCAGCCCGCGCCGGGCGTCGACGACATTGCCAATCTGCGGCTCGTCGGGCGGCGCGACGACGTTGACGAACGCGCTCTGGCCGGAGATGACCTCGCCGGCCGGCAGCGCCAGCGCCGAGGTGATGCCCGCCGACGCCAGCCGCGTCAGCTCGGCGTCATCCACCTTCACTGCGTCGGCCGCGCGCGCCTGTGGCTTCAGAATCTGCGTCCGTTTCCAGCGTTCGAGCTCCGCAGTGGTTCGCATGTTCTGCGGCGGCTGCGGCGACGGCTGATCGGCCGCGCGCGTGTTGCCGAGATCGATCAGGCCGGGATACACCGTCGTCCCGGAGCCGTCGACCACCGTGGCGTCCGGTGGAACGGTGAGGTTCGTGCCGACCGCGTCGATCGTGCCGTGACGGATGACGATGGTGGCGGAGTCGAGCGGCGCGCCGGCGGCGGTGATGACGCGTGCGCCGCGGATGGCGTAGACGTTCGGCGCGTCGGCGCGGAGCGCGAAGGGGAGGGCTGCAGTCGCCAGCAGCGAGGCGAGGACGATGCGGGTCATGACTACGGCCTCTTCGCGTAGCGCTCGTAGAGCGCGAGCTGCGTTGTGTCCATTGGCACGTCGCGCCCGGCGACCACCACATGCGTGATGGCCGTGCGCACTTCGAGCGGATCGCCGTTCGCGATGAACAGGTTGCCGATTTTGCCCGGCTCGAGACTGCCGACCTTGTCGCCGACGCCGAGAATCTGTGCGGCGTTGATCGTGATCGCCTTCAGCGCGTCCTCACGCGACAGGCCCCACGCCACCGCTTCCGCCGCATGATAGGGCAGCTGACGTGCGTTGGTGTCGCTCGGCACTGCGATCGCGAACGTCACGCCGGCTTTCGCGAGCGCGGCCGGAGCCGCGTAGCTCGCCTGGTGCGGCAGATCCTGCCGCGACGGCAGCGTCAGCACGTCGCGCAGAATCACCGGCACGTTCTTGTCCTTCAGCAGCGGCGCGGCGATCGCCGCTTCGGCTGGCGGCGCGGTGATCACCAGACGGACGCCGGTGCGATCGGCAAACGCAATCGCGTCGCGAATCTCCAGCTCGTTGGCGACGCGCGTCACCAGCGGCTCGCGCTTGTCGACCACCGGCACCAGGGACTCGAGAACCAGATCGCGTTGGCGGTCCGCTCCGGCGGCCTTCGCATACGCGCGCGCGTTGTCGAGCAGGCGCGCCACGCGATCGAGCTGCGCGTCGCGCTCCTTCTTCACGTCGTCGTAGCTGCGGTCGGCCGGCGTACCGCCGCGCCCACCTCCGCCGCGCCCGCTTCCGCCGCCGAGCCGCGGGAACTGGAACGTGATGCCGGCCGACGCGGCCACCGTGCTCTCCTCCCAGGTGTAGCCGTCGAGATCCATCACCGCGATCTGCCCGCCGAGCAGCCCGCCGCCCGGCGTGACGCCGATCGTGGTGATGCCGTTCGCGCGCGCGATCGGGATCGCCTCGCTGTCGTTGTGGAACGCCACCTGCGCGCGGAGCTGCGGGTTGAACTCGAGGAACTCGTTCGCGTCGCTGTAGTTGCCCGCGCCTGGATCCTCGAGGCCCATCGTCGTCTGCGCGTTGATCAGGCCCGGATAGACCTCG
>DATFXR010000886.1:0-24979 GCA_035315685.1 Vicinamibacterales bacterium
GACGCGGCCTCACCGGCAGCTGGTCGAAGGGGCGCAGCGATTACTACGCCTACTATCACTGCCGCCCTGGCTGCCGTGCGGTGAACGTCACGAAAGCCACGCTCGAACGCCTGTTCGCAGACGAACTCGCTCTGCTGCAGCCAACTCCGGGCTACATGCGGCTGCTCAAAGAATCAGTGCTCCAGATCTGGAAGGCGCGGAAGGCAGAGGTGCGCGACGAGATCGCACAGGCTGAGCGAGCAGCGAGGGTGATTAAAGGAAAGCTCGACCGTCTCGACGAAGCGTTCCTCTTCGAGCGCTCGATCGATATCGAGACGTACGACCGCCACGCTGAGAAACTGCGCGAGGAACTGACGCTCGCGCGAATCGACCGTCACTCAGGCCAGCTCGAAGAACTCGACGTAGAAGGCATCCTGGCGTTCGCAGAACGCGTTCTACCGCGCGCCGCCGATCTCTGGGTGGAGGCGTCACTCGACCAACGCGAGCGGTTCCAACAACTGTTCTTTCCGGACGGAATCGCGTTCGACGGAAATCGGTTTGTTGGAACCGGCGCAACCGCCCCGGCCTTCCGCTACTTGCAGGAAATCGCCGAACCAACGTACGAACTCCCTGTAGAGCACCGTGATCTCGTCGATGCTCTGGGCGTTCACGACTCTTGGAACGATCGTTCGGATCTCCGGACTGTATTCGTCTGCGGGTGCGCCGCCTTCAAGCAGCGCGATCGGATTTGCCTCATTGATCGCTGGCTCGATGGCTGCGGTAACGCCGATGGCCATTGCCGGACGTGCTACGAGGCTGTGGGAAGTTCGCGTAGCGCCAAACCGACTCCCATCGCAGCACCGACCACACAGCACAGTGGCCACACCCGCATTGGCAGACGATAGGTCGTGGCCGCGATGGTGAGGCAGAGAACAGCCAGGCTGGCGCCTCCCACAGCTCCGAACGACAACAGAAAAGGAATGGTACGAAAACGAACGAGGTGAACCCCTCCGATCAACAAGACGCCCGCGAGGCCAAAAACAGGGAGATACAGAAGCCACGCTGCGCATGAGATGCGAACGCATCAGAACAGGCATAGCGTTAACCCCCAGTTGTCCGAATCTGTACCGCCGGCCGCAACAGTCTTTCGGCGTCTCACCTTCAGTGCGCGGGCGATGGAGCCAGTTCGGATGGTTCGTCCGCTCGCGATTTCGGCACTCGGGTAGTGCTCACCACATTCGTCTTGATCGGGGCACGCGGCACGGGCATCGCCATCGCAGCAGGCTCGGGTTCATCATCATCATCATCGGGCGCGGCTCGGTAGTAAGCCTCGGCGATCGCAGCGAGCCTGTCGGCCTTGGCGGTCCGACCCTTTAGGCGATGGTACTCAGCGAGATCGGAATAGCGGTCGTAGAAGAAGAGATGCGAATCGAGGAGGCCGCCGTTCCGATCGACCGCCCACGTGAAGGTCGTCCCGAGGGCCCACACAAACGCTTTCATCGACAGAATGTCGAGCACGATAAGAGCGCGTGACCAAACGGAAGGCATGTCCCCTGAGCAAGTATCTCACCTCCGATCGGGAGAGCCAACCGCAGGCTGCGATCACAAAATTGCATTCGTTCATGCCAGGCCGTAATCTGACTCGAGGTGGATTTCCAGCGGTAAGCGTTCCGTGAGATGTTGACGATATCGATCGACAACGGCGGGCGCTTGGTCGCTACGCAGCGCGACTGCTCGCCGACCGTCTATCTGGATCACTGGGCTTTCCGCGAGCTGTCGACAACGCCGGCGCTCGCTGAGCGGTTCGTCGCCGCGCTAAAGCTGCGAAACGGCACTCTCGCGTCGTCGTGTACCAACTTGATCGAGTTCTGCAACGTGACGGATGACCACCAGGCTAGACAAGCCGAGGAACTGCTCGAGGCAAGTCTGCCGCACGTCTTCTTTCTCGAAATGGATCCGTTCCTGGTGCAAACGCGCGAGGACGAGCTGCTGCGAGGCGGCCCGCCCAGGAAGATCGCGAACTGTTCACCACGCTGTTTCGATTGAAGCCCCAATCCGTCTCCGTGTTTACCGCCCGGATGCTTTTTGATGGTGTTCGAAGCGGCATCGGGCGGCAGGCCAACGAACTTGCTGACACCATCGTCCAACAGGTCGCCAAGCTTCGGATCGAACACGAATCGGACGCTGCATTTCAGACCACTCTCAAGAGGCCGCCGACCTTCCAGAAGATGCAGAAGGGAACGCGCCTTATCCTCAAGGAGCTGCTGCGGGGTCTCGTTCTTGATCGCTCGACGAACCTCTCGCGTAATCACGCCGTGGATTTCCTGCACGCGGTCGTCCCCGTTTCGTACTGCGACTTCGTCATGCTGGACAAGTACTGGGAAGAGCAGGTACGGCGCATGCGCGAGCGTCTAGCCAGAGCTTCGATTGGAAGTGCGGTTGATATCATCCGTCACCGTCGATGACTTCCAGGCTCGAGTTTCCGTCCTGGTGGAGCTGGGAACTTTCGTTCACTCCTCATGCCGAATTGCGCATGGAACAGCGCGGCGTGACGGAGGTCGACGTCCGCGCTATGCTGGGGCGAGCGACCGCATGTGAGCCGAGCGTGGTGGAGGGCCGATTCATGATCCATGTCGCCAGGAACAAGCGGGCGTGGATCGTGATCGTGGAGCCCGACGTCGACGCCTCGCTGCTGGTCGTCGTCACTGCCTATGAGGTCTCCGAATGACTGAGCGTTCTCTGCAGGTGACGTACCGGAAAGGGAAGCCGTTTTCCGCGTACCTGCACCTCTCGCATCAGACCGGAGAAAAGAGCGCGAGGACGGTTCCATCAACCGACGGTCTGCTCGTGACCGACTACGGGCAGAACGGCAAGGCAATCGGCGTCGAAATCACCGCTCCCTCAGCCGTGCCGTTAGAGCGCTTGAACCAAGTCCTCGCCGACCTCGGAGAGACGCCACTAAGCGAGCACGACTACCTGCCGGTTCGAGCAGCGTAGGCACCGAAAGAACGTGGCCGGGATCCTCCACGGCCATCACACGCTCGAGTGTCGCGCTGTGCTCGGCGCCGTCAAGGCCGCGTCGCTGCGCTCCGCCGCCGCGTTCCGCGGCGCTTCGGGCCTTGACCGCGCCTACGCGCAGCGCCTCGTTTGCATTTGCGTGACGGCCGCATCGAGTACGTCCAGATTCAACTCGGGAATCGATTGGCACACATGATTCGGTACATCGAGCTCAAGTCGGGTTATCACGACGACGGTCCTGCGTGGATTGCACGGGTCTTGGTGTCGAAATCAGGCCGTACGGTGTATTTCAACGGGAAGGCGCTAAAGCGAAGCACGCAGGGTGTGTCTGGCAACTATTACGACATTGAAACGGCCGAAAGTTACTGGGTCTCCGGGGTGAAGAAAAAGGGCGGCGATCGTCACTGGGCCGGCCGCGGAAAGATCACTATCGACGCCGGCGCGATTGACGAGTACCTCCAAATTGTCGGCGCGAAGGAGTTGGACCCGTCACGATTCGTTGTTTCAGCCGCGATCAAGCCACCCGACGCCAAGAAGTTCCACGCGCTGGAGAATCAGCCAATGACGCCGCCCGATGGCTCAGTTTGATCAATATGCGTCAGGGAGCTATGCTGCGTTCAGCTCGCGCTGTTTCCCCCGAGCCGCCCGCTTCGCGCACTTCCGCCTGCGGACTTCGTTCGGTCGTCGCTCTTGAGCCACGAGCCGAGCGCCTCCCCTGGTCTTCAACGATCTGAGTCACGTCATCACCTATGACAACCGTCGCGCGTTTCACCGCGCGACTCGATGACGGCCAAGAGCCCTCATCCGCGCAAATTGATGTGGACGTCTTGGAAATCTCTCGACGTCCCAGGCGCGAACAACCACAACAACTCGTGTCCGTTTGTGGAGCGCGTTGCGACAAGCTGCGCGAGGAACTCACGCTCGCGCAGATGGACCGTCACGCCACGGAGATCGAGGGACTCGACGTAGAGGGCATCCTGGCGTTCGCAGAGCGCGTTCTACCGAGCGCGCCGAACCTTTGGGTCCGCTCGTCGCTCGCTCAGAAACAGCGCCTGCAGCACGTGTTCTTTCCGGACGGGATCCGCTTCGACGGGAAGAAGGCTTGTTGGAACCGGCGTAACCGTACCGGCTTTCAGCTACTTGCGGGAGATCAGAACCGATAATGAAGGTTTGGTGGACCAGACGGGAGTCGAACCCTTTGAGCGCGTTTCTCTAACTGAGTGACGGCGCGCGACTTCTGGCCTCAAGGGTTTGATTCTCGTCGAGTTAGAGCATTCGGGTTTTCTTCTGGAATCTTCGCTGGTCCTCGCGAATCGACCTGAATCGTGGAGACGTTTTGGAGACGGCGTCGAGCCACTCGCCGCTTCACGACTGCCTGAACGGCGACGCGCTGCTCGCGGGTTCAAATCGGGCGCCCGCAACCATCTGAATTTCTAGTTTGCGTGGGCGGCTGCGTGACGCAAGCACTGGCTCATCCGCCTCACCACCCTGGACGATCTCCCGGCTATCTCATCAGTGCGGCATCCGCCGCGGGACGGATTGAGCCCGCGACCTTCTGGTTCGTAGTCGTGATGCGGCAGATCGCCGGCCGACGACAGACGATGATCAAGATCCATCGCAGAGTAACTTGCGGTCGATCACCTGACGCGCTCAATAAGCGTCGCTCTCGAGCGATCAGCGTCGTTGAACTGGGTTACGTAGCAGTCCACGTCACATTTATTCGCAGGTTCGCGGGAGGCGAACAATCGGAGCCGTCGATTGACGGAGCGGCGAATCGCACGCATTCCTTCGCGGATCGAGTTTTTGCGGATCACAGGCTGTGCGCCGGAGCCGCAAGACGTTGTGCGGCGGGGACAGTCAGCTCGAAGAGCGCAACGCTGTGGTTCACGTCTGCTCGTGTGATCAAGAACCGCACGGCAAGCGGGCCGAGATGGATGGTCTCGTCGGCACGAACTGCAGGAGATCCGACGGCGACAGCATAGCGGCCAGCGTATCAGAGGCTGAGTTCATCGAAGCCCTAAGCGCCCCGTTGCGGCGTCAATCAGATTATTGGACACTACCACCTTCACGATTGTGTCCAGAGCTGGTGCCATACTACCGACGACCGCATCACCGAATTGGATGGTGTCTCGACGCACACGGTTGTCCGTCTTGACTTCTATGATCCTGGCAGCGGTTCTGGTCAGTATGGCCTTTGGACAGTCGCCGGGCCCAGCGCTGTGGGTTGCCTTATGTAGCAACTCGGCTTCGAGCCCCGCGGACGGCCTAACCACGTACGAAGCCCCGGACGGGCGAGTTCAGACCACCCATGTTGCCGCGACGGCGCCCGTCGGTTGCGTCGCCACTCCGCTGCCGATCGCATATGAGGATGTCGTGTGGGTCCGACTTGTGGCGCCGGCCACCACGAATCGCCTCAGCCGAGGATTGATCCTTCTAGGAGGAGACGGCGTACCGAGCAGCGGCAGCGAGATTGTCCTGCCGGACGAAACGTCGCAGGCTCCAACCCAAGTCTCCGCCGTTTCCAGCAACCGCTCGTCGGCACTCTCAGAAGGCCAGCCGCCGATCCGAGCCATGTGGGCCTGGCGTCCAGAGCTCTGGCGCTCTGAAGCCTCGTCGCTGTTCGCTCGAGCGTCGTCGTGGAATGTAGGTGTGCTCTATGTTTCGGTGCAGGTCGGCGCGGACGGCGCGCTTGTCGATGCAGACCGGTTACGCGCATTCCTGCGGGACGCAGGCGATCGTCGTCTCCGTGTCTGGGCGGTTGAAGGCGATCCCCGCGCGGTCATGGAGGCGGAGCGTACCGCGATGGTACAACGCGCTCGTGCCATCCGATCGTTCAATGCCGCAGGAAGTCCCGGATTCGATGGCGTGCAGTACGACATCGAACCATATCTCGTCCCTGGTTACGCGCTGAACGAAGAACAGTGGAACGAAGCGTATGTGGCCACGATCGAACAGCTGCGAAAGGCCGCCGCCATGCCCGTCGAAGTGGCCGTGCCGTTCTGGTGGCTCAACGCAAGGACGGCTGACGGCCGTGTGATGGATCGTGTGAGCGCCTTCATCGAATCGGTTGCGGTAATGGACTATCGCACCGACCCCGATACGATCGAACGCCTTGCGGAACCGTGGCTCGACTGGGGCGAGGCACACAAGCGCCGCATCCGTGTGGCATTAGAGGCCGGTCGCTTGCCCGACGAGCCGCGCTACCACTTCCGTCCGGCTCCATCGGGGACGCTATTGCAGATCAAGATCGGCGACCGAGACGCGCTCGTGTTGGTCAGAGCACCTTACGCGAATCGATCCGGCGCAGCGTTCCGGTTGATCAGAACGTCCACATTCGAGGCGTCGACCGTCACGTTCTTCGGCCGCGCCGGCAACCTTCGGTCCCTTCTTCCGACGCTCGAGCGGCGCTTCAGTGGCTATGGTTCGTTCGCGGGTATCGCCCTTCACGAAGTCCCTCCGCCCGACGCGGCGCGCTGAAAGCCGCGTCTCGGCATCGCCCCCAATGTGCATGGGTTACGGCGATCCAGCGCCTGCCTGAGTTAGCGGATCCTCCGTTGATTTCGCGCGGCCCGATCCCGGGTTCATCGAAATGCGTATCCGAGGAAATGCGCCGGAATCGCACCGAAGCGCGGGACGCGGCACTTCAGCCGTCCGATCGGGTGACGCGGTGACCTTCGTGACGGGCATTCCGTCTCCCCCAGCCGGATCTCGAACGTCGTTCCGCCTTCCCGGTTGCTGACGACCTCGGTGGTGCCGCCGTGCTCTTCGACGAGCGCTTTCGCGATCGAGACGCCCAGTCCGGTGCCTCTCCCCTGGTTCTTGGTTCCGCCCTCGAGTTGCGAGAACTTCTGAAACAGCTGGTGGAGCCGGGCGGGCGGGATGCCCTGGCCGGAGTCGTGGACCGTCATCGCGACGCCGCCGTCGGCCATGGGACGCGCGCCGAACGTGACGGTGGATCCGGTCGGCGCGAACTTGGTCGCATTCGACAGCAGGTTGACGATCGCCTGCACCATGCGATCGACGTCCACGTGGACGACGCGGACGCCGGGCTGCACGTCGATCGACAGCTCGACGCGCGCAGTGGCGGCGATCGAACGCACGTTCTTCATCGGCAGTGCGCCCAGTTCGGTGACCGTCAGTGTTCGCCGCTGCAGCGTCAGCTTCCCGGCCTCGATCTTCGCACTGTCGAGAAGGTCGTTGACCATGCGGATCAGACGGTCCGCGCTTGCAAGCGCCACCGTCACCAATTCGGTGTAGTCGGGTTCGAGGGAGCGTTCGGCTGCAGCAGCTGCAGCGGAGCCTTGATCGCCGTCATCGGCGTGCGCAGCTCATGGCTGAAGGTTGCAACAAAGTCATCCTTGAGTTGCTGAACTCGGCGAGTGGCGTGATCTCCTGGTAGCTGGCGGCGGTAGCGATGATCGCGCCTTTCCTGTCGCGAACGGGCGCGGCGGTACCGATGAACGGCGTTTCGACGCCATCCGGCCGTTTCAGGAACACTTCTTCGACGACGTACTTGCCGGCGGGTGCCCGCATGCTCGGCCAATTCTCGCGGGGGAGGACTTCGCGCTTAGCGTTCAGAAGCACAAGCGTATTGGTTTGCAGGTCGCTCTCGGTGACCGACGGGTTGTCGGCAAAACGATCGTCTGCCAAGTGTCGTGGACCTCGAGGATCTCGTCGCGATGCAGGATCGCATGCGCGCAGATCACCTCGTCGCGGGGAGTCTCAGTCTTCGGCATGCCGATCTGCGACTTGAACCACTGCCGCGCGGCATCGATCAACGTCATGGTGGCGATTGGCGTGGCGCAGATGTGGGTGGCGAGCCACGTGAGGTTGTCGAAGACCGGTTCGCCTCCTCGAGCTTGAACCCGTGAGACCTTGCGGTCAGGAAGACGATGGGAATATCGCGCGTCGCGGATCGGCCTTGAGGCGCCGACACGCCTCGGCGCCGTCGATTTCCGGCATCATGTAGTCGAGCAGAATCGCATCCGGGCGGTCCTGGGCGACGCGCTCGAGCACGTCGCGGCCGCTGGCGGCCGCCGTGACGCGGTAGCCGGCGCGCTTCAGCGCCATCTTCGACATGACACGGATGTCCGGATCGCAGATGCCGGCTCATGATCGCGCGAACCCTTTCCTCGTCATGGCTCCCCAGCCCTGGCGGCCCCTGAAGTAATCGACGATACCGCGGAACCGCCACCACGCCGTGATCTGCCGATATCCGAAGTTCTCGAGGACGCCGTACGCACAGAGGCGAAGCAGATCGCGCACGCGTGGATAACGGCGGAACGAGATCTCTTCCAGCAGCACCGCGGCGATCGAAATGACCGTGCCGTAGAGCACCGCCGAGGCGAAAAACAGCTCGGCGAACACCACATCGAGCAGGCCCAGGGCAATGGCGATCGCGGTCACGACATAGCCGGCCGTCTCCACGACCGGTCCGACGGCCTCGAAGATCAGATAGTAGGGCATCGCGAAGACGCCGACGATGCCGTATCGAGGATTCCCGATCATCCGGCGGTGATAGTTCAACACCTGCATCGTCCCGCGCTGCCAGCGGTTCCGCTGGTTTCCGAGGATCCTCGCGCTCTCCGGCGCCTCCGTCCAGCAGACAGGGTCGGGCTGAAACACGATCCGATACCGCCGCCGCTGCTCCCGATACCGCCGGTGGAGCCTGACGACGAGTTCCATGTCCTCGCCGATCGTGTCGTGCCGGAAACCGGCAGCCTCGACTACGGCATCGCGGCGGAAGAGCCCGAACGCGCCGGAGACGATCATCAGGCAGTTCATCGCCGAGTGCGCGACCCGGCCCGACAGGAACGCCCGCAGGTA
This sequence comes from Vicinamibacterales bacterium, assembly GCA_035315685.1. Lineage (GTDB taxonomy): Bacteria > Acidobacteriota > Vicinamibacteria > Vicinamibacterales > CAVVIG01 > QHWK01. The sequence continues at coordinate 8,824 of DATFXR010000886.1, forward strand.
CTCGACGACCTGGAACGTCGCGATCCGGTTGGAAGGCAGACGGACCTCGGTCACGCGGCCGTTCTCGACACGGCAGCCGTTGGCGATCCGGATGATGCCGCCGGAGGCAATCGTCGACGGGTCCTCGAGAAACGGCAGGGCGACGGCCGACAGCGCGTGCTCCTCGAGCAGCGAGTCCGCGTCTATGACGCACACCAGCGGGTAGCGCGCGGCGTTGATGCCGGCGTTCATCGCGTCAGCCTTGCCGCCGTTGTCCTTGTCGACGAGGACGAGATTCGCCGTGGCGAGGGACCGGTACACGCCGCGGACGCGCTTTGTCGTGATGGGCTCTTCGTGGCTGATGGGCGCCCGTACCAGGTCGAACGCCGCGACCGCCACGTCCAGCGTCTTGTCCTTCGATCCGTCGTTCACGACGACGATTTCGAACTGGGGGTAGTTGATCATCAGCAGCGAACGGACGCTCTCGGCGATCGTCGCTGCTTCGTTGTAGGCCGGCGCGATCAGCGAAATGCCGGGCGTCGCCGGTGAACGCATCACAACTTCGAGCGCGCGCGGCGTCCAGCGACGGCGATGCGCGCGCAGGCGGAAGAACGCGATGACAGTGAACAGCAGGTACAGCGAGTTGATCGCGACGAAGTAGATCAGGACCACGACGTCGAAGACCTGGATCCCGGAGATGAGGGCTGCCCTCACAGGGCCGCCTGCCGTTCCCACAGCATCTGGCGCGCGAGGTCGCCGGCCTGGCTCTCCTCAGCAGCGCGGCGCCGCAGCGCCAGTTGCCCCGGCGATCCGAGCTGGCGGAGCGCCGACGCCGCTTGTGCGGCGACCTGCCACTGGTCGTCGAGCAGTGGCTCCAGATACGGCGAGCCGTCCGCACGCCGCGACCGGCCCAGCGCGCGCGCCGCAGCGGCGCGCACGTCCGACGATCCGTCGCCAAGCGCGCGCAGCGTGCAATAGTAGGTCCGATCGTCGAGTCCGATGGCGCCGAGCGACTGGACGGCGGCCGCGCGAAGCGACGCGTCGTCGTCCGAGAGCCACTCGACGAGCGGGTCGATCGCGCGCGGCGCGGGGATCAGGCCGAGCAACTCGGCCACGATCAGACGATCCTCAGGCGCGACCTTCGCGCGATCGATCAGCGCGTCGATGGCCGCGTCGCCGTGGCGCCGGATTGCGTCGACGACACGGGCCCGCTGGTGACGCCACGGCAGCGACAACAGCGCGGTCAGCGACGGCAGCGCTCGCGGATCCTGAAACGACCCGAGCGCGTCGACGGCGGCGGCGCGCACTTCCCCGTGCTCGTCGTCGAGGAGGCCGCGAATCGGCGCGAAGGCCGCGCGATCCTGGATCGCCCCGAGCGCGCGCGCCGCTTGGGCGCGCTGCCACCATCGCCGCGATGCGAGCGCGCCACGCCACTGCCGATCCAGTTCCAGCCGCACGCACGCCTCCCGTATCGCGCGCTTCGTCTCGCCGATCGTCACGACGAGCGGCGCGAGCAGCAGCGTGGCGATGACGTCACGGTCGCCGTCCGGCGCCCGCGCGAGCGCGTCGAGCGCCGCGGGATCCGGCTGCGGCAGGAGCAGGCGGTCGACGAACGCCCGGTACTTTGCCGAGAGCCGGGCGTGCCGCCCGACGCGCCACGCAATCGCGAGCCGGTTCAGCAGGAGCACGAGCAGCAATGCGCCGAGCGTCCCGCTCGCCACTTCCAGAAATGGATACAGAAGGGCGCGAAACTGCTGCGCGAGCTGGATCATGCGCCCCTTCAGAAGCGGTGCACGAACGTCAGGAAAAAGGACGTCACGCGGGACCGGTCGTCGCGCCGCTGGAGCTCCAGGCTGGGCGAGATCGCCAGCCGCGGGCCGCCCGCGATCGTCGCGCCGCCGCTGAACGTGTGCGCGCCGCGCTGCGTCAGCGTTTCGGCCGTCACGTTCTGGAAGCTCTCGTAGCCGCGCGCATAGCCGGCGTACAGTCGGACCGGACGCCCGACGCGCTGCGACAGCTGGATCGAGCCAGCGTTGTTTCCCGCATGCTCGCTCGTGGCGTTGAATGCGGTCTCGCTCCTGAAATAGCGAACGGTAAGGGTCGTGTCGTCGCTGGCGCTCCACGCGACGCCGATCGCGCCGACCCCCGCGTCGGACGTGCTGAAGTGCAGGTAGCGGCCGGAGAGCAGCCAGGTCAGCTGGCGGTGCGTGACATCGAGATCGACCGTCGCGTCGGCGCGCGGCAATACGACCGAGCCGCTGCTGAAGAGCCCGCCGCCGCGCAAGACGGCGCTCCGGTTCACGCTCCATTCCACGCCGCCGCCGCCCCGCGATTCCGTGCGGTCGAACTTTCGCTGTGTCTCCACGCCGGCATGGACTCGCGCCCGGTCCGCGGCGCGAAGGTTCACGTCGAACGCGCCGGAGTTGGTGTCGGTCACGTCCCGGTTGAAGTGCTCGAACAGGTATCCGGCTTCGACGCGGTGGGCGCGCTGCGCGAACACAATATCGCGCGCGTCGCGGATGTCGCGATCGGCGGGACTCTGCTGAACCGCGCGGTCGTAGTACGCGAGCGCGAGCGTCAGCCGTCCTTCGAAGCGGTACAGGCGTCCGAGCGCTGCGAGCACCTCGGCCGATTCGGGCATGATCTGGTAGGCGCGCGTCAGCGCCTCTTCGGCCACCGCGGTATTTCCATCGTTCATGTGCGCGATCGCCACGCCCGTCAGAGCCTCGACGTTTGTCGGGTTCGACGCGAGGATCGATTCGAGGACGTTGACCGCGAGTGCCGGGTGACCCATCCACATGTGGAGACGGGCGATCCACAGTCGCGCGTCGACGTCGTTCGGATTCTCGGCGGCGATCGTCTGGAAGCGCTGCAGCGCCTCGGCGCGCGCACCGTTCCGCGCGAGTCGCTCCGCGTCGGCGTGCGCGTCGGGCGCCTGCTGCGGCGCAGCCGCGATCGCGCACGCCAGCACGGCGGCCCACGGCAGCGTCATTTCAGCACCCTCATGACGCGCGCGCGCACCTCTTGCGGACTGAACGGCTTGACGATGTAGTCGTCGGCCCCCAGCTCGAACGCGCGCGTCACGTCATCCTCGCGTCCGCGCGCCGAGAGCACGACGACCCGCGGCCGGCGCGGCCGTCCTTGCAAACGCTTCAGCACGTCGAAGCCGCTCATCGCCGGCATCATCAGGTCGAGAATGACGACGTCCGGTTCGCGATCCTCGATCGCCTGCAGCGCCTTCGCGCCGTCGAACACCACCACCGTCTGGAAACCCGCTGATCGCATGTAGCCGTCGACGACGCGGACGACTTCCGGATCGTCGTCGGCCAGCACCAGCGTTCGCGAGACGATTGCCTGCGGCTCAGGTGCGTGCTCCGTACAGAGCGCCGCCGGTTCGTGCCGGTAGCGTGCCTCGGTCAGCGCTTCGTCGGCCCAGGCGACGAGCGCGGCGACGCGCGAACCACGCGTCGCCGCCGCGACTCCGGCAGTTGCGGAAACGTCCGCCTCGGCCGCCAGCTGAATCACAAGCTGGACCTTCTCAAGTGCTGCGCGGCCCGGTACGCCCGGCAGCAGCCATGCGAGATGCGAGTCGTCATGGCGGCCGACCACGTCGCGCGGGCGGCTCTCCTCGGCCAGCACTTCGGCGAGCCGCGCGCGTCGGTCCGGCGCGGTGCGCACCAGCGCCAGTGACGCCGGGCCCGAGGCGAGCGCGGCGTCGCCGACCGCGGTAAAGGCGTCGAACGCCAACGTGTCCTGCGCCGGCGCCGCGGGTGCAGTCTCGCGCGCCAGCCGCGAGACGCGCAACAGCAGCTCGCGCGCGTCGACCGGTTTGCAGAGATAGTCGTCCGCGCCTAGCGCGAGACCCGACAGCCGCGAGTCGATGGACGCTTGTGTGGTCAGGAACAAAACCGGAATGCCCGCCAGGTCAGCATCGGTCTTCAGCGCGCGGCAGACGCTGAAGCCGTCCAGGCCTGGCAGATCGACGTCGAGCAGGACGACGGACGGGCTGCGCGCGCGTGCGGCCGCGATCACTTCGTCGCCGCGCGCGACCGACGCGGTGCGATGCCCGGCGCGCTGCAGCTGAATCTCGAGCAGCGCGAGCTGATCGGGATCGTCCTCGACGATGAGTACCGTCCGACTCGCATCGCCGACGAACGGTGCCTCCGCCCACCCGGGCGGCCGCATCAGATCCGTCGCGAAGGCTTCCCGGATACCACCGAGCAGATCACGCGCCAGCGCGGCGTCGATCGACGGCGAGGTCAGCAGCGCTTCGAGCTCTTGCGCACGCGCGCTGACGGTGGGAAAGCCGACTGCGCCTGCGAGCCCCGTGAGCCGGTGCGCGATCTGCCGCGCACCCTCCGCTCGAGCCTGATCCGCCGCGGCATCCGCCAGGAGGGCCGCCACGGAATCGCACCGACCGGGAAACGCGGCGATGAAGCGGCCTCGCACCTCGCGCAGCGCCCTTTCGGGATCGTCCTCGCCCGCGGCCCCCAGACCCATGGAGACGAAAATTTTAGCAGACGCCGTCGTGTCCGGCACTCCGTCACGTACCGTGAGCGTGAAGGAGGAGGAACGATCGACGCCTACGCCATCGCAAATCCAAGGGCTCGCGAATTGTCGCAATTTCGTCGTGTGGGTGTGCAAACATCCGCCGCCAGAGGGTTGATCAACACAGGAGATGACTTATCGCAGATTCGACGAACCCGAATGACAACAGGCCGGATCCCGATCAGGAGCGCGCGCAGCCTGGCGACGTACGCGGCATCGAGCGCGGCGGCGAGACGACGAGCCTAGGTGACACCGCGGAAGAGGAAGATCGTGTACGGGAGGCCGCGCTCGAGGACGCAGAGGAGAGCGCCGACGAATAACGGCGCGTGCCACATCTTCGCATTCGCCGAGGATCTAATCGAAGCGTCGCGATGAGCGGGCGGAAGGAGTTTTCGCTCGCCCTGCGCGGCAACGTTACGCAGGGGCTGCGTGCTCAGAATACTCGCCTGGCTGAGATTGCTTGATGCGGTTCGCTGCGCGGCGTAGCAGCGAGTCAGTTCCATCGTAGTTCACGTCAATCGTGATCGGATCGGACATCCGACGCGGCATCCACCCGTCGGCAACAATACCCAGAAGTACGCACACCGCATTAGGGAGGAAGCGAGTGGACGTCGTTTTGCCGATCCGGCGGCACTCGAACCACCGACCATAGCTCATCCGCAATGGTGAAACGAGTCAATTGTGATCATCGATCAGACGATGGAGAAGCTACGCGAAGGCATTTCCGGCGCGGCTGCGCGAACACCAAAACGACCTTCACGCCAGGCATCGACAAGGTGACGATGCAGATCAAGTTCCGCTGAGTGCGTAGCGCACGAAGCCATCCCGCTCGCGAAACGGCGCTCATCGAGAAGCGCGAGATCTACAGCCGCATTTCGTCTCGCGCGAGAGCGCGCTCGCCGCGCCGCGGCAGATCGTCACCGGCGACCGCGCCGAAGGGCCTCGTGGGCTTCACGGCATGGCGGGCTCGGCAAGACCGTCCTCGCACAGGCGCTCTGCCACGATCCGGTCGTTCAGGCGGCATTCCCGAACGGCATCATCTGGCTGACGATCGGTCCGGGCAACGTCGAGCTGCTGGAGCAGCTGCAGGAGGCTGGCCGTTGTCTGGACGACTCGCCCGGCGAGTACGCGACGCACACGAGCGCCGTGAACCGCTTGAAGACGCAGCTGCGTCGGAAGGCGGTGCTTGCCCCTGGTGCTCGACGATGTCGTCGAGGCGGCGCAGCTGGAGCCTGTGGGTGCGTTAACTCGATCTGTGTAAAATAGCGGCCATTTCTCAGGAGAGAAGCCGTGCTCCTGTCCGTCGTTGACGTTGCCCTCCACCGAGTCCTGCAACTTGTCTCGCTTCTGTTCCGATCAGCCGACTCGAAAGAGCTTGAGATCGTTGTGCTGCGCCATGAGTTGGCGGTCTTGCGTCGTCAGGTCCATCGACCGACGTTTCGGCCGGCCGACCGCTGGTTCCTGGCGGCGGCCAGCCACCTGTGGCCGCGCGTCCGGTGGTCGGTGTTTCTGGTCACGCCGGCGACGCTCCTGCGCTGGCACCGCTGGATGGTGGCGAAGCGCTGGACCTATCCACGACGACCAGGGCGTCCGCCGATTGCTAAGGAGCTTCGAGCGGCGATCGTTCGCTTGGCACAAGAAAATCCGCGGTCGGGCTATCAGCGCAATGTGGGCGAGCTGAAAAGGTCTCGGCATCATCGTATCGGCAACCACGGTCAAGAAGATCCTCCGCGAGGAACAGCTCGGTCCAGCAGGCAAGCGCAAAGGGCGTCGCCGCTGGCGGCATTGTCCGCATCGTGGACGGTTCCACGGTGGAGGCCGGCAAGTGACGCACCAGGGTCTTCCGAAGAGCGCGCTCGCGACCTTTCAGGTGGTCGAGTACTTTCGGGCCTCTCTGGCCGGTGCACCGCGGTGTCCGCGGGAAACATGCTGCTGAGCGAATCCGCGTTACGGAGCCATCGGATTGATCGCCATGCCGTACTACCTGCTTTTCGAGGCGGCCGGACCGATCATCGAGTTCCTCGGCTTCGCGGTCACGGCGCTGGCGTTCGCCTTCGGCCTGTCGAACGTGCGTTTCGCGGAGCTCCTGTTTCTGTCAGCGGTGGCCTACGGCCCAATGATCTCGACAGCTGCCGTGCCGCTTCAAGGAAATCGCCCTCGAAAGCTATCCACGGGTCAGGGACCTGCTGGTGCTCTTTGCGGTGGGAATCGTCGAGAACTTCGGCTATCGACAGTTGACGACGTGGTGGCGTTTCCAGGAAATGGTGGACTACATGAAGAAGAAGAAGAGCGATTGGGGCACGATGACGAGACAGGGGTTCTCGGCCGCATGAACATGAAGGTGGTGCTCGCAGAGGACGATCCGGACATCCAGATGATTGCGCGTCTGTCCCTGAAGCGCGCGCAGTTCAACGTGACCGTGGCCTCGACCGGCGCAGAGGCGCTCGCGCGCGTGGCCGAAGTGCATCCAGACGTGGTGCTGCTCGACTGGATGATGCCCGAGATGGACGGTCTCACTGCATGCACGCGGCTCAAGAGCGATCCGTCGACGCGCGACATCCCGGTCATCTTCATGACCGCGAAGTCGCAGGAGTCTGAGATTAAGCAGGGGCTGTCGCTCGGCGCGGTGGGCTACATCGTCAAGCCGTTCGACGCCTTGCTGCTCGGTGCGCGCGTGCGGGAGCTACTCAAAGCGTGATGCGGGTCGTGCGGGCGGCAATTGGTCCTCGTATGGCGCTGGCGGCGGCGCTGGTAATCGCGGTCTTTGTCGCGACGGCCTGGCTGGCGCTATTCGCGATCAACGATCTGATCACAACGAGCCGTGCGGAGATCCATTCCCGGGCTGTCATCGCGCAGCTCGAGGCGGTGCGTTGGACCACCGTGGACGCGGAGGCGGCAATGCGCGGGTACTTGCTGACGGGCGATCCGGTTTACACCCGACGGGATGACGCAGATCGCCAGCGCCTGACAATGCTCCTGGCGGGGCTGCGAACGCTCACCGCGGACACCCCGGCGTACGGGCCGCGCCTGGATCAGATGGAAGCCCTGATCTGGGCGAGGCGTGGCTTCACGCTGGAAAGTCGCCGCCTTCACGATACGGAGGGCCCTGCCGCGGTGGCGGCACACATGAAGACCGGGCGCGGCCTGGCACTGGCGGCCGCCATCGGGGCGGCGATTGATGAGCTCGAATCGGTCGAGGACCACCGGCGTACCCTGCGTGAGGCCGCAACGGCGTGGGACGCGAGCCTCGTTGCCCGGGTACTCATCGCGTTGACGGTGCTCGGGACGCTGATGCTCGTAGCCGCATTCGTGTTCGTGTCCCGTTCGAGCAAGGCGGCGCGCAATGCGGCGGAACGCGCACTCGAGGTGAGTGAAGCGCGGGCTCGCGCGATCGTCGATCGCATGCTGGCAGGGCTCATCGTGACGGATAGTAACGGCGCGATCGAGTCAGTGAATCCGGCTGCGGAGGGGCTCTTCGGCTATCGGGCTGCGGAACTGATCGGCACGTTCCCGCATCGGTTGATTGGCGCGGGCCCGGACCAGGAGGCGGAGCCGTTCCTGCACAACCTGGCGAAGCGAGCGCTCGGCCTCGTAACGGAGCTGGAGGGACGGCGAAAAGACGGCAGCACGTTCCCGCTCGAGCTGTCACTCTTCAAATTCGATGCCGACGAGGGAAAACACTATGGAGCCTTCCTGCGGGACATCTCCGAGCGCCGCGAGATCGATCGGATGAAGGACGACTTCATTTCGATCGTGAGCCACGAGCTGCGGACGCCGCTCACCTCAATTCGCGGTGCACTGCAGTTGATAACCGGCGAGCAATCGGAGGGCGCCGATTCCGAGCATGCGGAGTTATTGACGATCGCGTTGAACAACTGCGAGCGGCTGATCCGCATCATCAACGACATCCTGGACGTGTCGAAGATGGAAGCCGGCCAGCTCACGCTGCGGACGCAACGGGTGAATCTCGATGAGCTCATGCGCGCCTCTATTCAGTGTGTGGAGGGAATGGCGCATGCCGCCAACGTTCATTTCTACCAGGAGATCGAGCCCGGGCTCGAGTGGATCACCGGCGACTTCGATCGGCTCGTGCAGGTATTCGTCAACCTCTTGTCGAATGCCGTCAAGTTCTCGCCCCCCAACGGGGTCGTCACGTTCATCGCGTCGTCCGACGGCCGCACGGCTCGAATCTCGGTCCGCGATCAGGGACCTGGCATCGCCGCGGCGGACCTCTCCAACCTGTTCCAGAAATTCAGGCAACTGGACAGCTCGGCAACGCGGCGCAAGGGCGGAACGGGCCTCGGCCTCGTGATTGCCAAGTCGCTCGTCGAGCAGCACGGCGGCTCAGTCGCTGTCGAGAGCCGCTCTGGCCAGGGAACCCGCTTCGTCGTAACGCTTCCAGTCGCGGCAGCTACGTCGCAGCCGGCGGTACCTGCGCCGGTCGCGGCCGTGGTCGAGGCCACCTCCGATCGCACGATCCTCGTCGTCGACGACGATGCTGACGTGCGGCGCGTGTTGTGCGCCCTCCTGCAATCGGCCGGCTACCGCGCACAGGAAGCGAGCGACGGCGATGCTGCCCTGGGAATCGCCGTCGAGCGGGAGCCAGACTTGATCCTGATGGATCTCGTGTTGCCTGGCCGGAGCGGTCTCGCCACCATCCGGGCGCTGGCGGCGGATCAGCGGACGGCGCACATTCCAGTCATCATCGTTTCGGCGGTGACTGACACGCGTGACGTCGATCCGCGGCTCCCGATCATCGCAAAGCCAGTGAGCCGTGATGCGCTGCTGCACGAAATCGCGCAGGCGTTCGAGCATCACTCGACGGTGCTGCTTGCGGAAGACGATGACGATTTGCGCAACGTGCTATCCCGATCGCTGACGCACAGCGGCTTCAACGTGCTGGCCGCCGCCGACGGGAGGGCGGCGCGGCATATCTTCGACAACTCTCCGTGCGATCTCGTTCTGCTCGACCTGCGCATGCCGGTCGAGGACGGTTTCTCGCTGATCGCCCACGTACGAGGCTCGGCCGCCGCGCACGTGCCCATCGTGGTTATTTCGGGCAGCACCACCGGTCAGGGTGCTCGGCGGTCGCTCGAACTCGGCGCGAACCTCTTCATCCGAAAGCCGACGGACTCCGAGGCGCTCGTCCGAGAGGTGAACCGGTTGTTGGAGCCGATCGCGCCGCGATCCTGAAGCACTCGCAACCGCGGATCGGCACTCACCGGCCGTCAGCCCATGTGATAAAACGAGTCAGCGATGTCGCTCGACGAACTGCAGGCACAGCTGCGCGGCGCGCTCGATCAACAGTTCGCTGCCCTCAAAGTCATTACGAAAGCGCCATCGCGGAAGCGCGGCAGCAGTCGCGGACCGACGCCGAGCAGGAGCTGCAGCCGAAGCTGCATATCGAACGTCATCGACGAAGTCACGAAGCATAGGTTGTGGTCCGTAAAACAATCGCGACGACGCTCAACGGGACTCACGCCGCGACTCGCTAGATACGGTACTCGTGGTGAAGGGCGCCCAGAACTGGCGCTGCAACGACGCGGTAACCGTCGGGGATTCGGTGACTGTCCAACACCGGAGCGGAAGCGAGGCCGTCTGGAATGCCCGGTCCAAGGCTCGTGTGCGGACGGCCGCGATTGTAATGTGCGACCCACGCTTGAAGAACGCGTCGGAAGTGATCCTCCTTTAACGGAATCATCAGTCCAGGCACTCGCGGCGCATCGTGCCAGTCAATCGTTCACAGAAGGCGTTCGCCTGCGGTGTTCGCAGCGACGTCTTCAAGATCGTCAGTCCCATGGCCGCTATCGTGCGTTCGAACTCCTCGGGTCTTTTGCGATCGCGTCGGGCAACGGTTGACCGAGAAGGACATCGGTGATCACGTCGATCACGCCGCACGGAGAGCTGGGCTCAAGCACCGCGGGATTCACATTCTGCGGCACACGTTCTGTTCGCATCTCGCGATGCGAGGCGCGCCTGCGCGGGCGATTCAGGAACTCGCCGGTCACGCCGATCTCAAGACGACGCAGCGGTACATGCACCTGAGTCGCCGTGGCGATTGAAGGCGCGATTCGATTGCTCGATCAGCCCGGGAAACCCGGATTTTTTGGAGGCATAGTGGAGACGCGGAGAAGCGAGATCGCTAAGTCTTCAGGCTAGAACGAGTTGGGTGGTGGACCAGACGGGAGTCGAACCCGTGACCTCATGAATGCCATTCATGCGCGCTCCCAACTGCGCTACTGGCCCACACTGTGAGGTCTGCCGAGCCCTCATGATATCGCGAACCGACCGGACGTGCCAGGCCGCGATTGCCGTCGATCCCCGTCGTCAACTGTCGTATCTTCACCGCCACGACGATGACACAGCCGCCGGGGCAGCTGCTCGAGTTCCTGCATCGCTACCCACCCGCCATCCAGTCGCTGATGCTGGGTGTTCGCCGCTTGATTCACGAAGAGCTGGCGCCGTGCCACGAGTACATCTTCAACATGCGATCGACGCTGGTGCTCGTGTACAGCGCGACTGAAAAAGTGATGGCGGACGGCGTGTGCAACGTCACGGCCTGGAAGAAGCACGTGAATCTCGGCTTCGTCCGAGGCACCGATCTCGAGGACCCGGCGGGACTCCTGGAAGGCACCGGCAAGGCGATGCGCCACATCCAGCTGCACGCGCTCGAGGAGCTCGGACGCCGCGAGATTCGCGGGCTTCTCCGCTCGGCTCGCAAGAACGCCGGGATCAGGCGGCGGCGCGGCGTTCCAGCGGAAGTCGTGACGCGGGTGAAGACGCGATCGGCGGCGACGCCGTTTCCATGGCCGCGATTGTTCTGATTCCGCACGAGCGATCTCCTGATCGCTCGGCTCGAGCCCTTCGCGCGACGTTGCGCTACGTAGTCCCCCGCAGCTTCGGCGCGACGGTGGCGGCAGTGACGGCGGCCGGGAAGATCTCCGTCACATCACCGTCGAGTCTCAGCGTCACCGCGTCATGGCCGTCGTGGCCTGTTGCACCGCGATTGACGATGACGTACGGCGTCCCGCGTTCGGCGGCACGCATCGGGATCGACGCCGCCGGATGGACCGACAGCGTCGATCCGAGGGCGACGACGAGATCGGCGCGCTGCGCCGCGGCCGCCGCGCGATCGAGATCGGCACCGTTCAACGGCTGACCGAAGCTGATCGTCGCTGACTTCAGCAGGCCGCCGCAGCCGCAGCGCGGCGCCGATCGCGTCGCGCGAAAACGATCGAAGTGCGGCGCCGGATCGCTGCGCGCGTGGCAGGTCTGACACTCGACGAAGAGATCGGTGCCGTGCAATTCCACGAGCCTCTCCGGCGCGGTCCCGGCGCGGCGGTGAAGACCGTCGACGTTCTGCGTCACCACGGCGAGCGCCGTGCCCGCGCGTTCGAGCGCCACCACCGCGTGATGAACCGCGTTCGGCTGCGCACGCTGATAGATCTGCCAGGTCTCGAGCTTGTAGTCCCAGTACTCGATGCGCGCGGCTTCCGAGGCCATGAAGTCGTCGTAGTAGACCGGGCGGCGGCGCGTCCAGACGCCGTTCGGGCCGCGGAAATCGGGGATTCCGCTCGCGGTCGACACCCCGGCGCCGGAGAAGATCAGAATCCGCTTCGCCGCGCGGAGCCGCTCGACTAGGCGCTGGTCGGCCATCGGCGGGTCAGGAGCGTCACCGTAACAGCCCACGCCACGACGTGCATCACCATGAACACGAAGGCAATCGGCCACAAGCTGGTCGCCGGCGCCGGCCGTGAGGTATACCCGAGAATGAAGTCAGGGATGAACGAGATCAGCAGCGCCCAGAGCGCGACACGTCTGTAAGTGCCGACCGGATCGACCGCTTCGCGCGCGACGACGACAAAAACGATCACCGCGGCTGACACGAAACACGCGGTCAGCACGATCGGCTCGAGCGAGCGCAGCATCGCGTACTCGCGAGGCAGCGGCGTGAACCACCGCAGCGCCATCTGCTGGACGACGAACACGGCGACGATCGACAGCGCGATCGTCGCCGGCCCCAGCCAGACGAGGCGCTTGAGAGCCGCGGTCACGCGAGTCAGCATACCGCGTTCGCGGTCCGACGGCCGGCTACAGCACGTTTCATCTGTACGTAGTGTCCGTCTTCAGGCGGACCGTGATCCCGGTAGTGTCCGCCTTCAGGCGGACCGTGATCCCGGCAAGTGGCGCTACGATCGACATCTGGATGAAACGCGAACCCCAGTTGCCGAAAATCGTCCGCAGACGATCGACGGTTCACGGCTTCGGCGTCTTCGCAGCCGAGCGGATCGCGAAGAACACGCGGATCATCGACTACGCCGGCGAGCTGGTGCGCAACGACGAAAGCGAGGAGCGCGAGGAGCGGTACCTCGCCGAGGGCTGCATCTGGGTCTTCCGCGTGAACCGGAACTGGAGCCGCGACGCGAAGGTCGGCGGCAACATCGCGCGGTTCATCAACCACTCGTGCACGCCGAACTGCTGGTTCGAGGTGGTGGACAAGACGATCTGGATTCGCGCGAGACGCGACATCCGCAAAGGCGAAGAGCTCACCTACGACTACTCGATCATCGGCGAGCGCACCATCCCGTGCCGCTGCCGGCCCGGCTGCCCAAACAAGATCTGATCGCCGGTTCGAAGTGATAACGTAGGCGTCCTTGTCTGATCGCGCGCTTGCCCGCGTGCTCGGCCTTCGCGATCTGATCCTGATCGTCGTCGGCACGGTGATCGGGTCCGGCATCTTCCTCGTACCGGGCGGCGTGGTACGGCAGACCGCCGGTTATGCCGGCCCGGCGCTCGTCGTCTGGGTGGTCGGCGGCGTGCTGTCGCTGCTCGGCGCCCTCGCCTACGGCGAGCTGGGCGCGATGAATCCGGCCGCCGGCGGCCTGTACGTGTACCTGCGCGACGCGTTCGGGCCGATCACGGCATTTCTCTACGGCTGGACCTTCTTCCTCGTCATCGCCACCGGATCGGCGGCCACGCTCGCGGTCGCATCGAGCGCTTACCTGCAGCAGTTCGTCGCGCTCGGGCCGATCGGTCAAAAGGCGACCGCGGTGATGCTTCTCGCGATCGTCGCGGTGATCAACGTGCGCAGCACGCGCGGCAGTGCCGACGTGCAGAACTGGACGACCGCCATCAAGGTCGGAGCGCTGCTCGTCATGAGCGTGTTTCTCGTCGCGTTCGGCAGCGCGGCGCGACAGACGCTGCCGTTCTGGCCGCCGGCGTTCACCTCCGAGATCGCGTCCGGCATGGGTCTCGGCATGATCGGCGTGCTGTGGGCGTACGAAGGATGGCAGTACGTCACCTTCTCCGCCGGCGAGGCAACCAGTCCGCAGCGGACGTTTCCGCGTGCCATCGTCATCGGCACGGCGTCGCTCATCGGCATCTACGTGTTTGCCAACATCGGCTATCTCGCCGCGCTCGGGGCCGATGGCGTCGCCGGATCCGATCGTGTCGCCGCAGAAGCGGTGAGCCGCGTCGCCGGCGGCGGGGCCGGCAAACTGATCGCTGCGGCGATCCTCGTGTCGATCTTCTCCGCGACGAACGGACTCACGATCAGCGCGCCCCGCGTCTACTACGCGATGGCGCGGGACCGCTTGTTCTTCCGCAGTCTCGCCGCCGTCCATCCACGTTTCGGCACCCCGGCCGCCAGCATTGTCGCCGGCACGGTCTGGGCGATGGTGCTCGCCGTCTCCGGCACGTTCGAGCAACTGCTCACCTACGTCGTATTCGTCGGCTGGATCTTCTACGGTCTCGGCGCCGCGTGTGTGTTCGCGCTGCGCCGCGCGCACCCTGATGCGAATCGGCCATTCCGCGTCCCCGGCTATCCCTGGGCGCCCCTGCTCTTCATCGTCGCAGCGGCAGCGCTGGTGGCCAACACGATTGCGACGCAGCCCGGCCGCGCGGCGATCGGCATCGGCGTGGTGCTTCTCGGGTTGCCGGTGTACTTTGTGTGGCAGAGACGGCCGCGCCAGTCGCTCGGCTGAAGCACGTTTCACTCGCGCTACATTCGATTCCTGATGGCCAAGCCCGACACGGAACTCCTGACGATCGACGGCCGCGAGATTGCGATCTCGAATCCGCGCAAGGTGTTGTTTCCTGAAGCGGGCTACACCAAGCACGACCTGGTGCACTACTACCTCGCGGTCGCGGCCGGCGCGCTCGCCGGCTCCGGCGGCCGGCCGAACGTGCTGGTGCGGCACCCCAACGGCGTCGGCGGCGAGTTTTTCTATCAGAAACGCGCGCCGGACTCGCGGCCCGACTGGATCGAGGTGGTCACGCTCAAGTTTCCGTCGGGCCGGACCGCCGAGGAGGTGGTGCCGCGCGACGCGGCAGCACTGGCGTGGATGGCGAACCTCGCGTGCCTCGAGTTGCATCCGCATCCGGTGCGCGCCGACGATCTCGATCATCCCGACGAACTGCGTGTCGATCTCGACCCGGTGCCCGGCGTCCAGTGGGACCAGGTCCGCGATGTCGCGAGCGTCGTCCGCTCGACGCTCGACGACTTCGGCCTCATCGGCTGGCCGAAGACGTCCGGCTCGCGCGGCATCCACGTCTACGTCCGGATCGAGACACGCTGGACCTTCGATCTCGTCCGCCGCGCCGCGCTCGCGTTCGCGCGCGAGGTCGAGCGTCGGGCGCCGGCGCTGGCGACGAGCAAGTGGTGGAAAGAAGAGCGCCACGGCGTATTCCTCGACTACAACCAGAACGCAAAAGACCGCACGATTGCCGGTGCGTACTCGGTGCGGCCGACCCCCGACGCCCGCGTGTCGGCGCCGCTGGCGTGGGACGAGATCGCCGACTGCGACCCGCGCGCGTTCACGATGATGACGATGCCGTCGCGGCTGCAGGCGATCGGGAATCCGCATGCCGACATCGACGCCCATCCGTGCGTGCTCGATGCGCTGCTCGAGCTCGCCGATCGTCATGCGCGCGAAGGTCTCGGCGATGCACCGTGGCCACCGCACTATCGCAAGCAGGCCGGCGAACCCGCCCGCGTCCAGCCGTCGCGACGGCGGACTCCCAAGCATCCGCTGATCGAAATTGCTCGATCCGGGAAGAAAGACGAAGCGCTGGCGGGGCTCGAACGATGGAAAGCGCGCCATCCCGACGCTGCCGCGCATCTGCAGCCGGCCGACCTACTCGTGGACGCGATGCGCGGCCGCTTTCACACGTGGACGCGCATCCGCATCAACCTGCAGCACGTGCCGGAAGCGCTCCGGCCCCCGCAGGAAGCGCTCGATCCGGACGACACGCCGAACGACTGGGCCGGAGTCACCGGCGAGTGGCCGCGCCGAAGACCTTCTCGAGCTCGTACGGAGTCGTGACCTCCAGCTGATCGTAACGGCAGTCCTTCGGCTCCTTGTCGGGCCGCCAGCGGAGAAAGGTCGCCGCGTGGCGGAACCGCTCGCCCTGCATGTGGTCGTACTTCACTTCGCACACACGCTCGACTCGCAGCGGCTCCCATGACAGATCCTTGCCAGCGCTCCATCGGCTCTGGCCGCCGGGCATGCGCGTCGGCCCGCCGCCGTCGGCGTCAGCCCATTCGGCCCACTCGCGCCACGGATGCCCGTCGAGCGCGTTCACGCGCAGCGGTTCGAGCTCGGCGACCAGATCTCGCCGCTTCGTCAGC
>DATFXR010000887.1:0-10560 GCA_035315685.1 Vicinamibacterales bacterium
CAACGTCCAGACCGACGACGAGTCGTCGTTGACGTGGCGGTTGAAGGACGAGCTGATGACCCGAGGGCACGTCTACTATGCCAAGCTCGCTCGTGGCAAGGCGATGTTCCTGGCGCCGCGGATGATCCCCTTCTTCAACGCGGTCTGGGGCGTGCGGCGATCCGACGAGCGTCGCCGATTGAGTGCCCGGGCGCAGGCCATCCTCCGCGTGCTGCGGCATGAATGGGAAATGGCGACGGCGGACTTGAGAGATGAATCGAAGGTGAAGGACCGCTCGGCGTTTACGCGCGCGCTCGACGAACTCCAGGCGGCCATGCTCGTAGTGCCGAGCCAGGTCTTCTACCAGCCGAAGTTCACCTACGTCTGGACGCTCGGCGTCGGTCGATTTCCCGACGCGCTGCGGCGCCGTATCAGCCGCGACGTCGCGGTCCGCGAGATCGCCCGTACGTTTCTCAGCGGCGCCGGCATGACGATTCCGGGCGAGCTCGCGCGCGTCACCGGATTGTCCCGGCCCGACGCCGGACGCGGGAATCGGGCGCTGGTCGGCGAAGGGTTCGCAACGCTGCGCGCGCCAGGCACGTACGCGCTGCAATCGATGCCAGATGACCCGAGCGCAACGGCCAGGACTGCAGCCGTCAGCGTCGAGCAGCCAGCCCCTAGCCCCTAGCCCCAACTCGGCGCAGCCTCCCACAGCCACGCCGCGCCCCGCACGCCACTCGAGTCTCCGTGCTTCGCGCGCACGAGACGGGTGGCGATGCGATCCGAAAACACATACGGCGCCCACAACTGCGGCACCCGCTCGTAGAGCCGCTCGATGTTCGACACCCCGCCGCCGAGCACGACGACCTCGGGATCGATCACGTTGATGATGCTGCCGAGCGCGCGTGCCAGCCGCTCCTCGTATCGTGACAGCGCCGCTTCCGCGAGTCCCTCGCCAGCCGACGCCCGCTCCGCGATTTCTCGCGCGGTGATCGCCGCGCCGCCGCTCTCGCCATAGTCGCGCGCCAGCGCGGGCCCCGACAGGAACTGCTCGATGCAGCCGCGCCGCCCGCAGTAGCACGGCGGCCCCGGCGACTCCGTGCCGCGCGGCGCAGGAAGCGGATTGTGGCCCCACTCGCCCGCGATCGCGTTGGCACCGGTCAGGACCCGGCCGTCAATCACGACGCCGCCGCCGCAGCCGGTGCCGACGATCACGCCGAATACGGTCGCCGCTCCCGCCGCAGCGCCGTCGGTCGCTTCCGAGAGCGCGAAGCAGTTTGCATCGTTGGCAAAGCGAACCGGCCGATCCAGGAGCCGCGGCAGGTCGTCGCCGAGCGGTTGCCCGATCAGCCACGTCGAATTGGCGTTCTTGACGAGACCGCTCGCCGGTGAGAGCGTACCGGGAATGCCGACGCCGACGGTGCCGCGCTCGCCGAGCTCGCGTTCGATCTCCCGGACCAGGCTGGCCACGGCGTCGAGCGTCTGACGATAGTCGTGGCGGGGCGCCGCGATCCGCCGTCTGACGATCTCGCGGCCGTCCGGTGCGATCGCCATTCCTTCGATTTTCGTTCCGCCAAGATCGATCCCGATGCGCATCGCGAAATGAATCGTATATTGTGGACGCTATTCATTTGATCAGGAGGGTTCATGTCACTCGCTGCCGACCTGGCGCAGCTGGCGCCGTCGTTCACTGGACAACTGCTGCAACCTTCGGACGCCGCCTACGAGAGCGCCCGTCGTGTCCATAACGGTCTCATCGACAAGCGTCCGGCGCTGATCGCGCGATGCGCGGGGACGGCCGACGTCGCCGACGCGGTGAAACTGGCGCGGTCGCTCGAGCTGCCGGTGGCGGTACGGGGCGGAGGGCACAACGTCGCCGGCCGCGCGACGATAGACGAGGGCGTGATGATCGATCTCGCGCCGATGAAGGGCATCCACGTCGAGCCGGTGGCGCGCACGGCGCGAGCGCAGGGCGGCGTCCTCTGGAAGGAGCTCAATCGCGAGACCCAGGCGCACGCCCTCGCCGTGACCGGCGGCGTCGTCTCGAGCACCGGCATCACCGGGCTGACGCTGGGTGGCGGCCTCGGCTGGCTGATGCCGAAGTACGGCCTCGCGCTCGACAACCTGCGATCGGCGGAAGTGGTCATGGCCGACGGCCGCATCGTGCGCGCGAGCGCGGACAGCGAGCCGGATCTCTTCTGGGCGATCCGCGGCGGCGGCGGCAACTTCGGCATTGCGGCGTCGCTCGAATACAACCTCCATCAGGTCGGACCGATGATCACCGGCGGGCTCGTCGCACATCCGCTGGCGCGCGCGAAGGACGTCCTGAAGATGTACCGCGAGCAGTGTGCGTCGGCGCCCGAGGAATTGATGCTGGTCGCCGGGCTGCTGACCGCGCCCGACGGCTCAGGCGCCAAGCTGAACGGCATTCTCGTCGCGCACTGCGGATCGCTCGCTGACGGCGAAGCGGCCGTGCGGACGGTGAAATCGTTCGGTCCGCCGGTGATGGACATGATCGGGCCGATTCCGTACTCGACGCAGAACTCGTTGCTCGACGCGGCGTTCCCGAAAGGTGCGCTCAACTACTGGAAGGCGCAGTTCGTCACCGATCTGACCGACGACTGCATCGCGACGCTGATCGACTGCTTCGAGAAGTGCTCGTCGCCAATGTCGCAGATCGTCGTCGAGCACTTCCACGGCGTGGCGTCGCGCGTGCCGGTGGACGCCACCGCCTGCGCGATGCGGCTCACCGGGTTCAACGTGGTGATCGTCTCGCAGTGGATGAACCCGGCCGAGAACGACACGCACATCGCGTGGGCGCGCGACACCTACGCCGCGCTGGCGCCGTATCTGGCGGAGCGGCGATACGTGAACTATCTGGCGGACGACGAGCCGGGCGATCCGGTGGCGGCGGCGTACGGCCCGAACTACGCGAGGCTGCGCGATCTCAAGCGGACGTACGACCCCGACAACTTCTTCAAGGAGAACGTCAACATCCGCCCGCGCTAGGATCACACTGCGAAAAACCTGCCGGTCCCACGAAGCCACGAAGCACACGAAGCGGCACGAAGATCGATTTGTACAACGAAGTCTTCGTGCTTTCGTGGCTTCGTGGGCGCCTTTGAAGGTGTCGCGAACTTCCAAGTCCTGTTCGGGCCGCCGTCCGCTTACACTGGCGTGATGAAGCTCGTGACGTGTGCGGCGCTGATCCTCGCGTCGGCCTGCGCGATCGGCTGCTCGAAATCCGCCTCGTCGGCGTCCGTGACGGCCGCGGACGCCCGACAGTTCCTCGTCGCGGCCAACGACACCACGCTGAAGCTGGGCATCGAAGCCAACCGCGCCGGCTGGGTGCAGCAGACCTACATCACCGACGACACCGAAGCGCTCTCGGCACACGCCAGCCAGCTCGCCAACGAAGCCGGGGCGCGCTTCGCAAAAGAGGCGACGAAGTACGACGCAGTGAACGTGCCGGCCGAGGATCGGCGGCAGCTGATGCTGCTGAAGACGTCGCTGGTCCTGGCGACGCCGTCGGATCCGAAGGAGTCCGACGAGCTGTCGAAGATCATGGCGCGTCTCGAGTCGACCTACGGCAAGGGCAAGTGGTGCAGCGATCCGTCGAAGCCCGACACCTGCCGGAACATCGACGAGGTGACGAAGATCATGGCGACGTCGCGCGACGCCGGCGCGCTGAAGGCCGCGTGGGAAGGGTGGCACACGGTCGCGCCGCCGATGAAGAAGGACTACCAGCGCTTCGTCGAGCTGTCGAACAAGGGGGCGCGCGAGCTCGGCTTCGCCGACACCGGCGCGATGTGGCGATCGAAGTACGACATGCCGCCCGACGCATTCACGAAGGAGCTCGATCGGCTGTGGGATCAGGTGCGGCCGCTCTATCTGAAGCTGCACGCCTACACGCGCATGAAGCTGCGCGAGAAGTACGGCGAGGCGGTGCCGGCCAACGGTCCGATTCCGGCGCATCTCCTCGGCAACATCTGGGCGCAGGACTGGACGAACATCTATCCGCTGCTGGCGCCGCCGAAAGCCGACCCCGGCTACGCGCTGTCCGACGTCCTGAAGAAGCGCAACACCGGCGCCGTCGACATGGTGCGCATCGGCGAACGCTTCTACACCTCGCTCGGGTTCGAGCCGCTGCCGAAGTCGTTTTTCGAGCGATCGCTCTTCGTCCGCCCGAAGGATCGCGACGTCGTCTGCCACGCGAGCGCGTGGGACATCGACTTCGTGCACGACCTCCGCATCAAGATGTGCATCGAGCCGACGGCGGAAGACTTCACGACCATCCACCACGAACTCGGGCACAACTTCTACCAGCGCGCCTACGAGGCGCAGCCGGTGCTGTTCCGCGACAGCGCGAACGACGGCTTCCACGAGGCCATCGGCGACACCATCGCGCTGTCGGTGACGCCGGAATACCTCGTGACGATCGGGCTGCTCGACAAGGCGCCCGACCCGTCGCGCGATATCGGCCTGCTGATGGATCGCGCGCTCGACAAGGTGGCGTTCCTGCCGTTCGGCCTGCTGATCGACCAGTGGCGATGGAAAGTGTTCGCGGGGGAGATCACGCCCGACCAGTACAACAAGGCGTGGTGGGATCTGCGGCTGAAGTACCAGGGCATCGCACCGCCGTCGCAACGCGGCGAAGAGTTCTTCGATCCGGGCGCCAAGTACCACGTGCCCGACAACACTCCGTACACGCGCTACTTCCTCGCCGACATCCTGCAGTTCCAGTTCCACCGCGCGATGTCGAAAGTGGCCGGCTGCACCCTGCCGCTGAACCGCTGCTCGACCTATGGCAACAAGGACGCCGGCGCGCGGCTGAACGTCATGCTGTCGCTCGGCGCATCGCGCCCCTGGCAGGACGCGCTCGAGACCCTTACCGGCGCAAAGCAGATGGACGCTACCGCCATCCTTGATTACTTCGCGCCGCTATCGGCGTGGCTGGACAGTCAGTTGGCAGGTAAACCCGTCGGCTGGTAATTAGGAGTGTGGAATTGGAATTTGGATTGGGTGAACGCGGTCAGGCTAAAGCCGGACACTACCGACAACGTAGCGCGAAGGCGTCAGCCGAGCGTCAGCGGCTCGCGCATTCCAAATTCCCAATTCCAAATTCCTAATTGTCACCGCCGCCGCGAGGAGTGTTTTTCGGCGACCGCGTACTCTTTCTGTACGAATGCGGCGTAGGTGCGGAGCGAGTTGTCGATCTCTTCGGCGCTGGCCTTCTGTTGAAACGCCTGCACCGCATCGAGGGCGGCGCGGCACGGGATCGAGTTGTCGCGTTGCGCGAGCGCCGTGAACCGTTCGCGGAGCGCCATCAGCGCGTCGGCGCCGCGCCTGGCGGGCAGCACGTCGTTGAAGCCGGCGACCACCGCCTTCAGCGCGTCGCGTTCCTTGGCACGATGCGTAAAAATGGCGGCAATCGCCTCCTCGTCGCCAAACGCGGTGCCGTCGTCCAGGACGGCCGCGATCACGTCGACCGTCGCGCCGGGTGGCAGCGGATCGAGCGTCAGCTGACGCGATTCCCCAGGCATGATGCGCTCGAGCCGTTCGTTCGCGCCGGGCAGTCCGTGGGTGACTTCGCTGAGATACCCGTCGGACGTGTAAACGTCACGATGCGTTCGTCCGTTCTCCGACGTCGTCGTCGCGGCCAGACTCCACGCGGTGACCGGCTGCGTGGCCGTGTTGGTGAGCCGGACGCGACTCGAGGGGCCGGTGACCACGTCGCTCACTTTGAGCGGCGAATCGGCGGCGGCGGAAACGGTCGAGATCAGCGCCAACAACAAAATTCGCAGGCTCATGTACACGGTATGAGCAAGCGCCGCGCCACCTTACAATGACTGGGTGACGCGCGCACTCTTCGCAATCGCCGCACTGCTCGTGCTGGTGCCAGCCGGCCCGTCGGCGCAGACCGACCTCGATGCGTTCATGCGCGAGGTCGTCGTGAAGCGCGACGACAACTGGAAGAAGCTGCAGCAGTACATCCTCGATGAGCGTGAGGTGATCGAGCTGCGCGGCACCAATCGCCTGCCGATCTGGGGTGAACGGCGCGAGTACACCTGGTTCATCCGCGACGGCTTCTTCGTCCGCAGCCCGGTGAAATTCAACGGCGCGGCGATTTCTGAATCAGAGCGGCGAAAGGCCGAGGAGGAGTACCTCGCGCGGCAGAAACGCCGCGATCGGCGCGGCGGAGCGTCGCCGGCCGACACGTCACCGGACGGCGGCGACGGCGAGATTGCCGACGTCGGCGGGCTGATCCAGCAGACGCGCCAGCCGCAGTTCGTGTCTTCGGCGTACTTCCTGCGCTTCAAGTTCGAAGAAGGCAAGTACGCGCTCGTCGGCCGCGAGGCACTCGACGGCCGCGAGGTCCTGCGCATCGAGTACTACCCCGAACGCCTGTTCACCGGGAGCGATCGCCGCCGCAACCGCGACGGCAAGCAGTCGGACAAGGATCGGGCGCGCGACGCCGAGTTCCAGCGCCTGATGAACAAGGTCGCGCTGGTCACGCTGTGGGTCGAGCCCACTGCGCATCAGATCGTGAAGTACACCTTCGACAACGTCGGCTTCGATTTTCTCCCGGCGCAGTGGCTGGTTCACATCAACGATGCGAAAGCGACGATGACGATGGGGCAGCCTTTCCCCAACGTGTGGCTGCCCAACGGCGTCGAGATGAACATGGCGCTGACGCTGGCCGTCGGTCAATACGATCTGCGCTACGCGCTCGACTACTACGACTATCGGCAGCCTGACGTCACGACCAAAGTCGGCATCAAAGAGCGCTAGTCGTGTGGGCGGTCCTCGTGGTGGTGCTCGCAGCAGGTCTTCCCGGACTCGCGCCGCAGGCACCCGTCGTCGCCGGCATCCAGATCCAGGGCAACACGGCGACCCCCGACGAGGAGGTACGCCGCCTCGCCGACGTTCAGGTCGGCATGCCGTTCGACGACGCGATGATCGAGCAGGTGGCGGCACGTCTGCGCGCCGCCAAGCGCTTCGAGCAGGTGGAGGTGCGGAAGCGCTTCGCGTCGATTGCCGATCCCTCGCAGATCATGGTCGTGATCGTCGTAGACGAGGGGCCGGTGAAGATCGTCATGACCGACGATCCGGAACACCCGACGAAAGTCGTCCGCAAGCGCTTTCCGAACCTGCTCATCCTGCCGATTCTGCGGCGCGACGATGAGGTCGGCATCACTTACGGCGCGCGCCTGACGGCGCCGGAGCCGCGCCTGTTCGGCAAGAACAGCCGCGTCATGTACCCGATCACCTGGGGCGGCGTGAAGCAGGCAGCTGTTGACGTCGAGAAGCGATTCGACGCCACCGCGGCGATCGACCGGCTGTCGTTCGGTGGCTCCGTCTCACGGCGCGAGAATCCGGCGCTCGAGCAGGATGAAACGCGGGCCCGCGTATTCGTGCGCGGAGAGCGCGAGCTGGTTCACGGCGTGCGCGTCGGCGCCGACACCGGCTGGCAGCGCGCGTCGTTCGAAGGGACGGCGGATTACTTCACGCAGGTGCGCACGGACATCATCGCCGACACGCGAATCGATCCCATCCTCGCGCGCAATGCCCTGTACGGGCGCGCGAGCATCGAGCACCTGCAGTTCGCCGACACCACCCACGCGACGCTGGATCCCAACCGTTATGGCGGCTACAGCGGCGGTGTGAATCGAACGGAGCTCGACGGGCGCGGTTACCTGGGATTCATCGGGCAGACAGTGCTCGCGGCCCGGGTGCTGCGCCTCGACTCCAATCGCCCGCTGCCCGTGTACATGCAACCGCAGATCGGCGGGATGAACACCGTCCGGGGATTCCCCGCGGGCTACGCGATCGGCGACACGCTGGTGTCGATGTCGGGCGAGCTCGTCGTGCCGCTGACCTCGCCGGTGAAGATCGCGAAGTTCGGCGTGACCGCGTTCGTGGATCGCGGAACCGTGTATCACAAGGGAGAGAGCTTCGGCGATCAGCCGATGCTGCAGGGGTACGGTGGCAGCGTCTGGCTGGCGGCGGCGTTCTTCCGCCTGAACGTCGCGATCGCGCATGGACGCGGCGCACCTGATCCGGTGCGCGTCCATGTGGGGGGAAACGTCACGTTCTAGGGGCTGGGGACTGGAAGCTGAGGACTGGAAGCTGGGAGCTGGAAAACTGCCAACCGGGAGGCTGGCCTCGAGCCTCCCAGTTCCCAGTCCCCAGTCCCCAGTCCCCCAGTCCCTACTTCTTCGGCCCAATCATCAGCTTGTCCACGATCTTGTGCACACCGTCCACTTTCTTCGTCTGCTCGATCGCGCGGTCGCGGCCGGCTTCGCTCGGCACGGTTCCCGACAGCGTCACGACGTGATCCTTGACGTCGACGCTTATGTCGCTGCCCTTCAGCAGATCCTCGTCGACGAATTTCGTGTGCACGCGCGTCTTGATGTAGGTGTCGGTGATCGCTTCGCCGGCCCTGGCGACGCCGTCAGCCGACTTGTCAGCGGCCTTCGCCGAGCCTTCCTTCGTCTTCACCCACGCGGTGTTGGCGCCTTCTTTGGTCTTTTCCCACGCGGTGTTCACGCCTTCTGCCGACTTGTCGATCGCCTTGTCGACGCCGCTCTTCGTCTTCTCGGCGCCTTTGTCCACCTTGCCCTCGACCTTGCCAGCCGTTCCGGTGGCGTTCAGATCGACGATCAGCTGGTTGTCGACGCGCGACACGCCGGTGATCGCCGCGAGATCGGCGGCCTTCCGGCGATCCGCTTCGGTCGGGACGGTGCCGGTGAGCGTGACGACGCCGTCATTGACCGACACCTTGATGTTGTATTTCTTCAGGGACGAGTCGTTGATCCGTTTCTCGATCCTCGGACCGAGCGTGGAATCCGGCAGCCGGGTAGTGGCGCTTGGCGCCTGCGGCGTGGCCGCGTGCATCGGCACTTGACCCGCAGCGAACAGCGCGGCGGCCGCAACGACGCATCCAATGACAGCTTTCATGCTCCTGTCTCCTTCAAATGCCCAGCTCCGTGCTGAGCGCCTCGAGCTTGAAGAGCAAACCGCGGTCCAACGCGACGATGGCGTCAAATGTCGAGATGGAGCGATGGTGGCTCATGCGGACCGGCGTCTGGTCGCGTCGGCCAGCTGCGTGAGCGCAGCCGTTTCCGTGTCTCTCGTATCTAGTGAAACCCCGTGATCAGGAATGCGTCGCGCAGCGGGTTCGCCCGAACCGCGAGGAGGCTGCGGCCGTCAGCCGACAGATCGCCGCGGTTGATCGTGCCATCGGCCAGGTCAGTCACGACGCTCGCCGCGCCGCCCCTGAGCGGTTGGCGCCAGACGTTCACGCGATCGGCGCTCGTGTAGTAGAGAGCGCGGCTGTCGCGGCTCCACCAGACGCCGCCGTCGCTTGATCCGGCGCTGGCCTCGTACACGGCCGTCGGCTGGCCGCCTGCCACAGGAAACACCGCGAGCGCGGGCGGACCGTACGGACGCGACAGCCAGAGGCCGCCGATCGAACGACCGTCGGGCGACGGCGACGCATGCGTCAACCCTTTGATCAGCATCGCCGGCGTACCGCCGCCAACCGACACGGTCCACGTGGAGTCGATGCGGTCGGCGCCTTGAGCAGTGAAAAAAAGCGATCGTTCATCCGGCGACAAGGCGAGATCCCAGGCCTCCGGCGTGCGGGCGACGAGCGACGCGGGCGCACCGCTTCGGTCCATCTTCCAGATGCCGGCGCGTCCGTCCCGCGTCGACAGGAAGTAGATCGTGCGGCCGTCTCGCGTCGGGCGCGGCAGGCAATTCGATCCATCGATAGTGATTTGCCGTCGGTGCGAGCCGTCGACGCCCATCGTCCAGATTTGCGAGGAGCCGCCGTCGGACGACGTGAACACGATCGTGTCCGGATCGAGCCACGCCAGGCCGCCGAGCCCGTCCTCTTTCTCGCTCGGGATTCGTTCCAGACGGTCTCCCGCAAGCGGCAGCCGCCACATCCCCGCGTTGTGCAGTCCGCCGACGCTGACCAGCGACGATCCGTCTGCGGACACGCTCACGTTGCGATACTCGACGACGCCCGTGGTGATCGGCCGCGGCGGTCCGTCCGGCAGCGGTTGAAACCACAAATCAGATCCGAACTCAACCGACAGCTTGCGCTGAGGCGATCCGGTGAAGACGATCCCCGTTCCGTCGGGCATCCACGACGCGAACAGCGCGTTGGCGAACGTCGCCGCGAAGCGCTTCGCGACACCGCTGGCGACGTCGACCGTGAACAGATGTGCCGTGTGAGTGTGTGGATTGCGGACGGCCGCGGCGATCCGATCGCCCGACGGTGACCACGCCGGCGCGACGAAGAAGCCTGGCGCCAGCACGTCGGGCTCGTGCACGGTCGTCAACGTGCGCATCCCCGAACCATCGGTGTTGACCAGGACCAAAGCGCTCTGGCCGGGCGTCGGATAGCCGGCGCGCAGCGACGCGACGACCCTCCCATCGGGGGACACGATCGGATAGTGATCGAGCGGAACGCCGAGCCGGCGAGCCGTCCCGCCCAGCGTGGCGATGTTGAATAGCATTCCGCTCGGAGACGCGAGCGGCTCGGGGCCGCGGACGACGTAGTAGATCGAT
>DATFXR010000888.1:0-2649 GCA_035315685.1 Vicinamibacterales bacterium
GCGAGCGTACAAGACGCATACGAACGCGAACCGGTGCCGTTCGACGAGAAGCGCGGCGGCCTCGGTCTGGCGCTCCCGCTGGCGCGCCGGGTCATCGAGGGCCATGGCGGAGAGCTCTGGTCGCCCAAGCCGCTCCGCGACGACGATCCGCTCAAGCAAGGCTCGGCGATCATCTCTCTCCCGATTACGGAGTTGAAGCGTTGAAGAAACCGTACGTCGCCATCGTCGACGACGATTCCGCCTTCGCCAGTTACCTTCGGACGTTTCTCTCACTGCGTGGTTACGAGACCAAATCGTACTCGCGCGGCGACGAGATGCTGGCGTCCGTCAAACAGGGCGACCCGCCGGACATCGTGCTCCTCGACGTGATGATGCCGGGGATGAACGGCCTCGAAACGCTGCGCGCGCTGAAGGCCGCCAAGCCCGATCTCCAGGCGATCATGCTGTCGGGTCGTGAGCACGCATCGACGATCGTCGAGGCGGTGCGCCTCGGCGCCGCCGACTACGTCGTGAAACCCGACGATCCCGAAGGCCTCGGCGAGATCGCGCTCGACGCGGCGATCAAGAACGCCATCGAAAAGACGCGGCTGGTCTCGGAAATCACCGAGCTGCGCCGCCAGCTGAGCGACGATCAGGATCGCGCGTTTCTGTTCTGGGGCGACAGCCCGGAAATGAAGACCATCGCGTCGGTGATCGAACAGGTGTCCGACAGCGACGTCACCGTACTCGTCCGCGGCGAGAGCGGCGTCGGCAAGGAGCTGGTCGCGCGCGCCATTCATCAACGATCGCCGCGGCGCGACCGGCCGTTCGTGAAGGTCAACTGCGCCGCGTTGCCGGCGGAGCTGCTCGAGAGCGAGCTGTTCGGCCACGAGAAAGGGGCATTCACCGGTGCCGCGGCGACGCGCGTCGGCAAGTTCGAGCAGGCCGACACCGGGACGATCTTCCTCGACGAAATCGGCGAGATGAAGGCGGCGCTGCAGGCCAAGCTGCTGCACGTGCTGCAGGACGGGCAGTTCACGAAGCTGGGCAGCAACAAGCCGATCAACGTCGACGTGCGGGTCGTGGCCGCCACCAATTGCGATCTCGAGCTGATGTTGCAGAACGGCGAGTTCCGCGAGGATCTGTATTACCGGTTGAAGGTGATCGAACTCACCGTGCCGCCGCTGCGCGACCGCCGCAGCGAAATCCCCCACCTCGCCGAATTCTTCATCGATCGATACGCGCGCCGTTACAACCGACCGCCGCGCCGGCTCTCAGAAGCGCTCGCGCAGTTGTTCCTGACCTACGAGTGGCCCGGCAACATCCGCGAGCTCGAAAACATGATCAAGCGGATCGTCATCCTGCAGGACGAGTCGCTGGTGGTTCGCGAAATGACGCGGGCCGGGCGGCCGCAGCCGGCGTACGCCGCGGTCGGGGTTGGAGCGGGAACATTGCGCGCCGCGACTGCCACGCCGGCGGCCGCCGATGACAACGACGTCGTCGTCGACGTGGACGACGATGAGGCCGCCGATGAGGTTGAAGCGGGACCGGCGGGCGGCTCACGACTCGCCGACGTCGCCAAGGCCGCGTCGCTCAAGGCCGAGCGCGCCATGATCGAAGAGACGCTCAACACCGTACACTGGAATCGCCGCCGCGCCGCCGAGCAGCTTGGCGTCAGCTATAAGACCCTGCTCAACAAGATCAAGGAGTGTGGCATCAGCCGGAAGTAGTGGGTAATCTCCTTCCGCGCGTCCTCGATATTTCCACACCTGAGGGCGTGTAGTTTCCTCAAAAGCGCGCGTTCCCGCCACTGCAGGAACAAGTTTTCCGCAGTGGCACCTGCATTGCTCGACAGAACGTCGTGTCGACGATCAATGCCAACGGAAAACCTCGAGTCATGGTCGTCGATGACGACCCATGCATGCGCGATTTCCTTCGATCGTTTCTGATCGAACGCGGTTATCAGGCGGTCCCGATCGGAACCGCCGATGAAGCTGTCAGG
Source organism: Vicinamibacterales bacterium (assembly GCA_035315685.1). GTDB lineage: Bacteria > Acidobacteriota > Vicinamibacteria > Vicinamibacterales > CAVVIG01 > QHWK01. The sequence continues at coordinate 1,982 of DATFXR010000888.1, forward strand.
CAGTATCAGGTCGATCGCCCTGCTGCAGTGATTCTCGACGTCGTGATGCCCGGCGAGATGGACGGGCTGGGGGCGCTCGCGGCGTTCAAGAAGATCGATCGCGAAGTGCCGGTGATCGTGCTCTCGGGCCAGGGACGGACCGCCACCGTGGTCCAGGCGATGAAACTCGGCGCGTCCGATTTCGTCAGCAAACCGTTCGACGAAACCGAGCTCGACGTCCCGCTCACGAACGCGCTGCGGCAGCACCAGCTGAGCCGCGAAGTCGCCGCGCTGCGCGAACAGCTCCAGTCACAGTCGAAATACAAGATGCTCTTCGGCAACTCGGAAAAGATGGCCGAAGTACAGGACCTGATCGAGCGCGTCGCCGATACGGACGTCGCCGTCCTGGTCCGCGGTGAGAGCGGGACCGGCAAGGAGCTTGTCGCGCGGGCGCTGTATGCCTCCTCGCTGCGCCGCGACAAGCCGTTCGTGAAGGTGAACTGCGCCGCGCTGCCCACCGAACTGCTCGAGTCCGAACTGTTCGGTTTCGAGCGCGGCGCATTCACCGGCGCGATTCAGCACAAGCCGGGCAAGTTCGAGTTCGCGAATCACGGCACGATGTTTCTCGACGAGATCGGCGATCTGAGCTTTCCCCTGCAGGCCAAGCTGCTGCAGGTGCTGCAGGACGG
>DATFXR010000889.1:0-8214 GCA_035315685.1 Vicinamibacterales bacterium
GGCGACGCCTTCTTCGACGTTGCCGCGGACGTCCTTGTTCGAGTCGAGCCTGGGCTCCTGGTGGAGGAACCCAACCGTCGCCTTGTCTGCTTTGAATGCCTCGCCGAGGAAACTGGTGTCCTCGCCGGCCATGATCTTCAACAGCGAGCTCTTGCCGGCACCGTTCAGCCCGAGCACACCGATCTTCGCGCCGAAATAGAACGAGAGCCAGATGTCGTCGAGAACCCTGATGTCGGGAGGATGCACTTTCCCGAGACCCTTCATCGTGTAGATAAACTCAGGCATAGGAAACTAATATTCTAGCGCGATCGTGATCCGCCGCATTCTGCACGTCGACATGGACGCGTTCTACGCGTCGGTCGAGCAGCGCGACAAGCCGGCGCTGCGCGGCAAGCCGCTCGCCGTCGGCGGACAGCCGGACCGTCGCGGCGTGGTCGCCGCGGCGAGCTACGAGGCGCGCGCGTTCGGCGTCCACTCGGCGATGTCGATGGCCAAAGCCGTGCGGCTGTGTCCGTCGCTCGTCATCGTGCCGCCGGACTTCACGCGCTACCGCGATGCGTCGCGCGTGGTGTTCTCGATCTTCCGCGAGGTGACGCCGCTGGTCGAGCCGCTGTCGCTCGACGAGGCGTACCTCGACGTCACCGAGAACGCCTGGGGCGAGACGCTCGGCACCGCGGTGGCAAAGCGTCTCAAGGAACGCATCAAGGCCGACACCGGGTTGACGGCATCGGCCGGTGTCGCGCCGAACAAGTTTCTCGCCAAGATCGCGTCCGGCTGGAAGAAGCCCGACGGCCTCACCGTGATCAGCCCGGGGCGCGTCGAGCCATTCCTGCAGCAACTCGCGGTGGATGCGCTCTGGGGTGTCGGCCCGGTTACCGCCAAGAAGTTGCGCGCGAGAGGGATCGAGCGGCTCGTCGACGTGCGGTCGGCCGACGTCGAGCTGCTGCGCGGCGCGGTCGGGAGCCTGGCCGACTGGCTGCGGCAACTGGCGAACGGCGTCGACGATCGGCCCGTCGTGCCGAATCGGGAAGTGAAGTCATCCGGCTCCGAGAACACCTATCCCGAAGATCTCACCGACCTCGATACGATCCATCACGAGATCGCGGAGATGGCGTCGTCCGCGATCGGCTGGCTGGCGCGCAAGCAGCTGCTCGCGCGCACGGTGACGATCAAAGTCCGCTACGCGGACTTCACGACGATCACGCGCAGCCACACCGCGCCGCCGACGCGGGACGAAGCCGACCTGTCGGGACGGGCGATTCGACTGCTCGAGAAAACCGATGCCGGACGCCGCCCGGTTCGGCTGCTCGGCGTCAGCGTCCACAACTTTTGCGCGCCGGATGTCGAACAGGAGGCGGATCGCCTCCCGTTCGAGCCGGGCGCGTAGGACCGATAGGCCCATGGGGTTGGTGGGGAGGGACCGAGGGATTGCGGCGGCCGGACCGATCAGTCCTGCCCTACTCATCCCATGGGCCTACACACCCACACACAGGGAGTTCAGCATGGTCATCGACACCTGGGATCCGCGCCAGTACGACAAGTTCGAACGGCAGCGCGAACAGCCCTTTTACGATCTGTTGGCGCTCGTCAGGCTGGCGAGCGACCTGCGCGTCGTCGATCTCGGATGCGGCACGGGAAAGCTCACGCGCGTCATGCACGAGCGCCTGCATGCGCGCGAAACCGTCGGAATCGATCGATCGGAGAGCATGCTGGAGTCCGCGCGGACGGTCGTGCGGAGCCCCGGACTCCGGTTCGAGGCGGGCACGATTGAAGCGTTCGCCGACCGTCCCCCCGCCGGGGGCGACCGGCCAGGGCTCATTTTCTCGAACGCGGCGTTCCACTGGGTCGGCGACCACGACGCGCTGGTGGGCAAGCTCACCCGCCGGCTCGCGCCCGCCGGTCAACTCGCCTTCCAGGTGCCGGCGCAGCACGAGGACGAGACGCACGTCACCGCCGCCGCGCTGGCGGCCACCGAACCGTATGCGACCGCACTGGGAGGCTGGCGTAAACCCGAGCCGGTCCTGGCCGTGGACCGCTATGCACGGCTCCTTCATCAATCTGGCTTCCGCGATCCAATCGTGCGCCTGATCGTCTATCCTCATCTCCTTGAATCGCGTGACGCGGTAATCGACTGGGTGAAGGGCTCGACGCTGACCGAGTATGCCCGGCATCTGCCGCCGGCGCTCTACGATCAGTTCGTCGAGGACTACCGGGCGCGGCTGCTGCCGCAGCTGGACGCGTCGCGGCCGTTCTTTTTTCCGTACAAGCGGATTCTTTGCTGGGGTCAACTTGCTTAAAGGGACGCGCGACGGCATTCTGCGGAAGGTTCAACCGATCAGCATCCACGGCCAGCCGTCGTGGGATGTGTTCTTCACTGATGTCGACGATCCCGATGGCCAGGTGCACAACGCGCGGATCGGGCCCGAAGCAGTGATCGGCAACAATCTCGAACCCGGCGATCGGATTCAGATCGAATACATCGTCGGGCAGGCGGTCCGCATCACACGGCTGGTCCCAGGCCAGTGATGGAGCGCAAAGAATCTCTTCGCTGATCTTGCTGCCCCCCAGCCCCTAGGGCTTTTTCTCGATCCGGACCGTCCTCAGATCGATGCGCGAGTTCGGCGCCTCGCCGGTGCGCGGGCTCGCTTCGATGGCATCGACCGCTTCCATCCCGTCCACGACCCGACCGAACGCGGTGTATTGACCGTCGAGCGCCGTGGATGCGCCCGTGCAGATGAAGAACGACGTCGTTGCGCTGTCGGCTGCGTCGCCGCGCGCCATCGACACGATGCCTTTCACGTGTTTCGTGTCGTTGAACTCCGGCGCCAGATTGTGGACGAGCTTCTGCTGCTTCTCGCTGAGCGCGCTGGTGCGGCTCGACAGCGCGCCGGTCTGGACCACGAAACCCGGGGCAACGCGATGAAATGCCATCCCGTTATAGACGCCGGCGGCGGCGAGCCGCATGAACTGGCGAACGGTATTCGGCGCCTTGTCGGTGAAGAACTCGATCGCGATCGGGCCGGCGCTCGTGTCGAGCACCGCGCGATAGGCGCCGAGGTCCGCCGGCGATTCCGTGATGAATGGCTCCGCCGGCGTATCGCGAACAGTGACGTGCGTGATCTCAACGCGCTCCGTGGCGAGCCCGTTCTCGTCGACCGGCGTCTCGGAGATTTTCTGCAGCACGTCGAAGCCGTCGGCGACGTGTCCGAACACGGTGTACTGATTGTCGAGCGCCGGCTGATCGGCGAGGACGATGAAGAACTGCGCGCCGGCGCTGTCAGGCCTGCCGGGAACGAGCACGGCCACTACGGATCCGCGCGTGACCTTGGGCGCGCGCGCTTCGGCCTTGACGGCGTTCTGACCACCGGTGCCGTACTGGGCCCGCTTCGCCGGATCCCTGGAGAGCGGATCGCCGCCCTGCACCATTCCGTACTTGATGACGCGGTGGAACGTCGTGCCGTCGTAACCGCCCTCGGCCGCGAGCTTCATGAAGTAGGCCGCCTGATTCGGCGCCGTCTCGGGCGTCAGATCGATCACGAAGGCTCCGGCTGACGTGTCGACGACGGCCTGCCTGGGAGTCGATTGGGCGATCACGGTCCGGCTGAAGCCGGACACGACGGCAGCGATCGGGTTCCGGCTAAAGCCGGACGCAACGGTCGGAACGGGCCTCGCGCCGGACGGGACCGATGTCGTCGCTCTGTCCGCGGCAGTGTCTGACTTTAGCCAGACCGCGATCCCGACGACGACGAACGCCGCAATGATGCGCTTCATGAGTTCATGACGCCGGCGCATCGATGATGCGCCGCGCGTGCCAGATGTAGTGGAACGCCGAGACGAGCGTGATCACCAGCGACAGCCAGATGCCGAGATCGACGATCGCCGAGTGATAGCCCAGATAATTGAACAGCATCGCCGCAACGGCGGTGATGATGTATGTCGCCGTCGCGATTTTCCCGTACACCGACGGACGAAACGTGCGCGGACCGACGGCGAGGTTGACGATCGCGACCGTTGCGACGATGACCACGTCACGGCTGATGATGCAGATCGTCAACCACAGCGGGAGCCGGTTGGCGAGATTGAGACCTGGAATCGTCAGCACGATGAACGTCGTGACGAGCAGCAGTTTGTCGGCCATCGGATCGAGCCACGCGCCAAGGCTCGTCCGCTGTCCAGCGCGCCGCGCGATCAGCCCGTCGAGCGCATCCGTGACGCCGGCAACCACGAAGACCACGAGCGCCCATCCGAGATAGCCGTACACGACCAGGATCACGAACGCCGGGATCAGCAGCATGCGCAGCAGCGTCAGCTGGTTCGCGACGGTGAGTGCGGTCATCGTGATGCGGCAAGCGCCTGGATCTTTGCAATCGCCGCGAGCGCATCGGTACCGGTAACCGGCTTCGAAGGCTGGAAGCTGCTGTTCTCTCCCATGGCCATCACGCCGGACGCAACGGCGGCGGAGGCGGCGGGATAGGCAAGATGGCTCGGCGCCAGATCGCTGAAGCTGAGCCGCGCCGACTCCCACGCGGCTCGGCGCGCCGGGTTCTGCGCCGCGACGCGGGACAGCAGGCGGGCGACAGCCTGCGCGAGATCGGCGCGCCGCACCAGTGTGCGCGGCTGGAACGCGTGATTCGCGTACGGGTCCATCACCCCCGCGCGCGCGACCTGTACGATCCAGGTCGCCGCCCAGTTGCCGCGGACGTCGGTGATCAGGGCAGCATCGCCGGCACCGCGGCCGTCCTGCAGCAGCGGCGCGAGCCGGATGCCGATGAGCGCCGCGAGATCAGCGCGCGTGACCTGCGGAGCCTGATCGATCGCACGATACTCGGCCGGCAGCCGCGCGAGAGCGGCGTTCGCGCGGAGCTCGTCGAGCCGTTTTTCGACCGCCGCATTCGGCTCGATCGCCAGCGAATCGGCAAACGCCTTCTCGGCGGCGTCGGTCTCGCCACGGCTCAGCAGGATCTCGCCGACCTGGGCGAGCGACCGGGCATCGCCCGGCTCGAGCGCGATCGATTTCCGGAGATGCTCGAGTGCGGCATCCGGCTCGTTCTTCTGTCGCTCGACCGCGGCCAGCTCCCGGTAGAGAAACGCGCTGTCGGGAGAGCTCGCAATGGCCGCCGTGTACGCCTGGATGGCCTCGTCGAGCCGTCCGGTGCGCGCGGCGTCGCGCGCGCGTGCGATCCCCTGCTGGACCGTCCGGAATTTCAGGACCTCGATGCGTGACGCCAGGTCCGGGAGCGACGGGTCGGCGGCGAGCGCCGCGGAGAACGCCGCCACCGCCTCGGACTCTCGGTTGACGGCCAGCAGCGATTCGCCGCGTCCGACCAGCGCCGAGACGTCCACGCGCTGCGGCGCCAGCTCCAGCGCGCGATCGAAATGCGGCAGCGCCGCTTTCGGGTCCTTGCGGGCGAGCTCGACGTAGCCGAGCGACGTCTCGGCCGGATAGAACGCGGGTGCCGTCTTCAGGGCATTGCCGAACTCGTGCTCTGCATTTTTCAGGTCGCCGCTCTGCAGAAATGCCCAACCGCGCGATTGACTCAGCGCCGACGGGCTGGCCGCCAGGGCGTCCGGAACGACCGGCGCGATGAACTGCGGGAATCTCGGCGTCGTGACCACCGGCGCCGGAACGATTTTCGGCGCGCAGGCGCTGACCGTGATCAGCGCCGCGAGCAGGAACCTGCGCATCACGGTGAGTTTACATCGACACCATTTCGCGACGCGGCGCCAACCGCAGAGAACGCAGAGCTCGCAGAGACGACGTGCGAGACGAACTTCCCGGACATCCAGTATTCCGTCCGGCGTCTCTTTGCGGTCTTTGCGTTCAAGGCGCACTACCGGCGATCCGCCAGTCGGCGCGGGATGTCGGCAACGATCGACACCTGGCCGTCGCGCGATTCGTGCAGGACGACGGTGCCGTGCCGGTAGAGCCGCGCGATGCGCTCGCGATCGTCGGGATCGTCGGGGTCGAACGTCAGCGTCACGCGGCGGACATCGAGCGCGACACGCGACGTGATCGTCTCGACCAGCTCGTCGATCCCTTCACCGGTCAACGCCGAGATGGACAGCGCGGACGGATCGAGATCGCCGACCCGCCGACGCTCGTCCGGCGTGAGCGCGTCGCACTTGTTGTAGACCTCGAGCAGCGGCACGTCGGCCGCGTCGATCTCTTCGAGGACCTGGCGGACAGCGGCGATGCGGCGGTCGCGATCGGGCGCCGCCGCGTCGATGACGTGGAGCACGAGGTCGGCGTCAGAGGTCTCTTCGAGCGTGGCGCGGAAGGCGGCGACGAGCGCGTGCGGCAGCCGATCGATGAAGCCGACGGTATCCGACAGCAGCAGCTCGCGGCGGTCGGGCAGACGCAGCTGCCGAACGAGCGGATCGAGCGTGACGAAGAGGGCATTCGACGCCTCGGCGCCGGCCTTGGTCAGCCGGTTGAACAGCGTGGTCTTCCCGGCGTTGGTGTACCCGACGAGCGCGACGGTCGGCACCGCTGACTTGTGCCGGCGCTCGCGCAGCTGCGCGCGCCGCTTGCGCACGTGCTCGATGTCGTCGGCGATGGCGTGAATGCGCGTCCGGATGCGCCGCCGATCGGTTTCGAGCTTCGTCTCGCCGGGACCTCTCGTGCCGATGCCGCCGCCCAGCCGGGAGAGCGCGGCGCCGGCGCCCACCAGCCGCGGCAGCAGGTACTTCAGCTGCGCCAGTTCCACCTGCAGCTTGCCTTCACGCGTCCGCGCCCGGCGCGCGAAGATGTCGAGGATCAGCTGCGTGCGATCGACGATCTTCCGGCCGACTTCTTCCTCGATCTGCCGCAGCTGCGCTGGCGTGAGCTCGTTGTCGAAGATCACGATGTCCGCGTCGGTTTCCGCCGCCGACGCCGCCAGCATTTCAATCTTGCCGGCGCCGAGAAACGTCGACGGATCCGGCTTCGGGCGCTCCTGAAGCACACGGAGCACGACGTCGGCGCCCGCCGCCTCGGCGAGGCCGCCCAGTTCTTCGAGCGACCGCTCGGCCTCGAGCCGACGCGCCCGGCCGGCGACGAGCCCCACGACCGCCGCGCGCTCGCGCCGCGCTACTCCCGACGAACGATTGGTCCGGTGTCGAGCCATGTTCGAATCTCGCTCCACTGTATCGCGCCGGCGCGCACCAGGATCGGTGGCGTCGCCGTCGTATCGACGATCGTCGAGGGCGCGCCACCCGGTGTGGGCCCGACGTCGATCAGCAGATCGATGCGCCGCCCCAGCGTCCGTTCGACCTCGGCGGGATCGGCGGTGGCGGGCTCGCCGCTGATGTTCGCGCTGGTCGCCGTGATCGGTGTGCCCACCGCGCGACAGATCGCCTGCGCGACCGCGTCGCGGGGCACACGCACGCCGACTCTCCCGGTCCCCCCGTGGACGTCGCGCGCGAGCGCGCGCGGCGCCCGCACCAGCAGCGTCAACGGTCCCGGCCAGTAGTGCTCGGCGAGCCGCGCGCCGGCGTCCGACAGCCGGCCGAGATGCACCGTCACCTGCGCGATGTCGGCCGCGATCAGCGGCAGCGCGCGATCGGCGTGGCGCCCTTTGACCGCGAAGACTCGCGCGATTGCGGCGGTGGAGAAGGGATCGGCCGACAGTCCGTACAGTGTGTCGGTCGGAATCGCGACCAGGCCTCCCCGCAGAATCCACGCGGCCGCTTCCTCGATGGCATCGCGCTGCGGCGCCGCTGGATCGACGAACACCCGCCGCACCGGTCAGTCCACCATCTCAGTCCACCATCGATTGCCGGACGATCAGCGCAACCAGCCCCATCAGGGCGACGTCAGCGAAGAACACGATCCGCAACGACGAGCCGCCAAAGAGACCCGCGACGAAGGGACTGCTCGCCATCCCGACGAGCGAGGCGCTCGTGAGCACGCCGAACCCGGTGCCGTGCGCGCCAGGCGGAATCACCGCTCCGGCGGCGCTGAAGCTCGCGGTCATCGCCGCGCCGATGCCGAGTCCGAGCACCACCGATGCAACGATCATCACCGCGACGTGGATCGCCAGCGGCTGCGCGCTGATCGCCGCACCCGAACCGGCGAGCAGCGTCGATCCAACGGCGGCGACCGCGGCGCCGCCGGCGATCACCGTTCGGCTCGCGTGGCGCTCGAGCAGCTTGCCGCAGAAATGATGGCCGAGCGCGCCGGTGAACGCCATCACCGAGAACAGGATGCCCGACACCAGCGCGACGTTGCCGTGC
>DATFXR010000890.1:0-8330 GCA_035315685.1 Vicinamibacterales bacterium
CGTTTCGAGCGCCTCCAGGTTGGCGTGGATATCGGTGAGGACGAGATAGCGCATCAGTGCTCCAGCCAGTCAACGAGCTGCTCGACCAGCGCGTCGACGCTGGCGCGCCCGGCATCGAGCCGGAGATGCGCCTGCTCGTAAGCCGCGCGTCGTTGATGATACAGGCGTTCGAATCCGGGACGATCCGCGGCGAGCGGCCGCCGTCCGTCGGCAGGGACGCGGCCAATCAGCCGTTCGAGCGGCACGTCGAGCCAGACCGACAGGCCGTCGCTGTTGATCGCTGCGCGGTTCTGCACATCGGCGAAGGTGCCGCCGCCGGTCGCGACCACCACGTGGCGCGCGCCCATCTGGTCCAGCAGCACCTGACGCTCGACGCTTCGAAAGTACAGCTCGCCGCGCTTCGCGAACAGGTCGGCGATCGTCTGACGCTCGCGCTCCTCGATCAGTTCATCGACGTCCACGGCGCGCCAGTCCAGCCGCTTCGCCAGCGCCCTGGCAAGCGTCGTCTTGCCTGCGGCCATGAAACCGACGATGTAGACCTTGTCCGCCCTCAAGGCGTTCGACTCCCGATCACGGCGCCCCGAGGCCGCCGCGGGGCGAGATCAGCCGCTCCAGGGTCTCGAAGAACGCGGGATAGGAGATCGCGACCGCGTCCGCGCCCTCGATGGTCGACGGCCGATCCGCCGCGAGGGCCGCGATTGCGAAGGCCATGGCCATGCGGTGATCGCCGCGCGCGTCGGCCGTCCCGCCGCCGGGACGGGCAGGTCTCGACGGCCCGGCGATGGTGAAGCCGTCGGGACGCTCGTCCGCCTCGAGGCCGATGGAGCGGAGGCCGGCCACGAGCACGGCGATGCGGTCGCTCTCCTTGACGCGCAGCTCGCTCGCGCCTCGCACGTCCACCTGTCCGCCGTGCGCCGCCAGTGCGGCGATCGCCGGCAACTCGTCGATCAGCCCGGGGACCTCGGCTGGCCCGATCTCGACCGATCCGATGCGGTCGCCCTCGACGACGACTGAGCCGCGCGGTTCTCCGGCATCGGTGGTCGCGACGGCCACCTCGACGCGGGCGCCGAACCGGCGAAGCACGTCGAGCAGCGCCGTGCGTGTCGGATTCAGGCCGACGTCCTCGATTTCGATCCGTGACCCCGGCTGCGCCGCTGCCGCAACCAGCCAGAACGCCGCGGATGAGAAGTCGCCCGGCACGATCAGCTGGCGCCCGCTCAGTTGCTGACCGCCGTGCACGGCGACAGTCAGACCGTTGATCGAGACCGAACCGCCAAATGCCATGAGCGCCCGTTCCGTGTGATCCCGCGTGGCAGCCGGCTCGCGCACGGTCGTCACGCCGTCGGCGTGCAGTCCCGCCAGCAGGACGGCGCTCTTCACCTGTGCGCTTGGCGTTTCGGGCTCATGCGCAATCGCGCGCAGCCGCGTGCCGTGAATCGTCAGGGGCGCGTGGCCGTCCAGCGCCTCGATGCGTGCCCCCATCCGCTCGAGGGGTGCGATCACGCGGCGCATCGGCCGACGGGAGAGCGAGGCGTCGCCGACCATCGTGCTCGCGAATGGATGGCCCGCGAGCACGCCGGCCAGCAACCGCATGGTCGTGCCGGAATTACCGGCGTCGAGTGACACTTTTGGCGAACGGAGTCGGCCGAATCCTCGTCCCAATAGACTGACGCCGCCGTTCGACGTGTCTTCGATCTCGACACCGACCCGACGCAGGCATGCCAGCGTCGACTGGCAGTCGGCTCCTGGGGCAAAATGAACGAGCGTCGTGCGACCTTCGGCGAGTGCACCCAGCAGCGCATAGCGGTGCGCGATCGACTTGTCGCCAGGCACGCGGAAGCGCCCGCGCAGCCGGCGGGCGGGTGTGATGGTGGCGGAAGTCGACGGCATCGGTTCAGCGATTCTACTCGGGTCTCCGCCTGCGCCGCCGCCGGGGGCCGTCTTGACTTCGGCAGAGAGATGACGTTAATTGCGCCATGACGAGATGACGGCCAACGGACACCACATCATCCGACTGGAATTCAGCAGCGCGTTCGAGATGCTGGATTTCGTGCAGGTCGTCAGCGATCACCTCGCGCGCGGCGTCGGCCTCGACGAGGATTCCCTCCACTGGGTCAGCGTCGCGATTCGCGAGTCGGTCATCAACGCGATCAAACACGGCAACAAGAGCGACGCGACCAAGCATGTTTTCGTCGAGTTCGAGACCGCTGGCGACGCCGTGCCCGAACTGGCCATCCGCGTCCGCGATCAGGGCGACGGCTTCGATCCGGAGACGATCGCCAACCCGCTGGATCCGGAAAACCTGCTGAAATCGAGCGGCCGTGGCATCTTTCTCATCCGCAATTTCATGGACGACGTGCAGTTGCAGCGTGCGCCCGAGGGCGGCATGGAGATCCGCATGGTGAAGCGCGTTCAGCCCGCCGACGACACCCTCCAGGCCTGAGTGTCCACCCATCCGCTTTACCTCACTACCGCCATCGAAGCGGTCGTTCTCGCCGGTGATCTGCAGATGGAGCGCTTCGGCGGCGACGTGCAGATCGACAAGAAGGGCGCGATCGATCTCGTCACCGACGTCGACGTCGCCGTCGAGCGCCGTTTCCGCGCGCTGATCGCCGAACGGTTTCCCGATCACCAGATTCTCGCCGAAGAGCTGGGCGGCGCGGCCGCGCCGCCGGCGGGCCCCTGCTGGATCTTCGACCCGATCGACGGCACTTCGAACTTCGCCCACGGCCTGCCGATCTTCTGCGCGTCGCTGGCGCTGGAGATCGACGGGATAGCCGAGGTTGCGGCCGTCTACGATCCCACGCGCAAGGAGTTGTTCACGGCTGAGCGCGGCGGTGGTGCGTTCCTCAACGGCCGTCCGCTGCGCGTCTCGTCGGCCGATCACTTAATCGACGCGATGCTGCTCACCGGGTTCCCGTACGACGTGCACACGCGCGTCGAGGAGATCGTCGGTCTCTTCGCCGCGTTCATCGCGACGGCGCGCGCGGTGCGGCGGCTGGGCTCCGCTGCGCTCGACCTGTGCTATGTCGCCGCCGGACGCGTTGATGGCTTCTGGGAGACCGACCTCAAGGCGTGGGACATCGCCGGTGGTGCCCTCATCGTTGCCGAGGCGGGTGGACGGATTACAAACACTGACGGCACGCCGTTTATGTCGCGCGCCGGAAACCTCCTGGCCACGAACGGACACTTGCACGACGCGATGCTGGCGGTGATTCGCAACCACCGCGCCAGCCGTGCTCGGAAAGTGACGGAGTGATACCGGCGGAAGACAGCTGACGGGAAACCGCGGCGATCGGCGCGGTTTTCGCGCTCTGCTCTTGGCATTCGTCCTGCTACCTTGCCCAACCATGGCGGCCCGGACAGGGTCACAGCGCGAAGGAGCGCCCCGTATGCGTCGAGCAATCTCGAGCGGCCTGAAGATCTGCGCGGTGTCGGCGGTAATTGGAGCTGTCATGACGCCAGCCCCGGCAGCAGCTCAACAGAGCATCAACTTCTCGTTCGGCGGTTTCTCGCCGCGATCCGAGGATGCGCGCGATCCGAATGACGTCCTGGTCCAGAATCGAACGTTCCTCGATTTCAATGTTGGCGACCTCACCGGGCCGACTTTCTCCGGCGAGTGGCTGATCGGTCTCGGTACCAACTTCGACGCCGGACTTGGCGTCGGCTTCTATCAGCATACGACCACTGCAGCCGATCGATTCAGCGAGTTCGACGTCACCGGGGCTCCGATTCTTGCCGATCTCAAGCTGCGCGTCGTCCCGTTCAACGCGACGTTCCGCTGGTTGCCACTCGGCCGCCATCGCGGCGTAGTGCCGTACGTCGGCGCAGGTGTTGGTGTATTCGGGTGGCGCTACAGCGAGAGCGGCGACTTCGTCGCAAGCGACAACGTGACGATCATCCACGGCAACTTCGTCGGCAGCGGCAGTGCCGTCGGTCCTGTCATCCTCGGCGGCGTGAGCGTGCCGGTCGGGTCGTGGTCGATCGGCGGCGAGTTGAAGTATCAGGCAGCCGAAGGCACGCTGCCTGCCGATCAGAGCTTTGCGGGTACGAAGATCGATCTCGGCGGCCTGACTTACGCAGTGACGTTCGGCGTGCGATTCTAGCCGTCGATCCGCCACGAAGGCACGACACGCGAAAAACTTTGCACGGCGCGTGATCGTGCTTTCGTGGTGCCAGCAGCGGGAAAGCAACCGCAGAGAACGTAGAGCACGCAGAGATCGTCGATCGGGTCTCGTGGCCAATGAATCTCTGCGATCTCTGCGAGTTCCGCGGTTCCTTTTCCTCCCGCGTCATCACGACAACCGCAGAGAACGCCGAGCACGCAGAGATCGTCGATCGGGTCTCGTGGCCAATGAATCTCTGCGATCTCTGCGGGCTCCGCGGTTGCTTTTCCTCCCACGTCATCACGAATTCACGAAAACGCTCCAGCCGTCGCGACCGTGAGTTGCTCCGAGTAGACTGTCGCAATGGCAGGACGACTGCGGCGATGGTGGTGGGGGATGCTCGGCGCGGCATGCCTGGCTGCGATGGCGTGCGGCGCCGGTGCACAGCAGCAGCCGTCACCGCGGCAGCTGGTCATCGTCGTCGACGGTCTCCGCCCCGATTACGTGACGCCTGACGTGATGCCGCGCCTTGCCCGGGTGGGTGAGCGCGGCATCGTGTTCACCGCGCACCACTCGGTGTTTCCGACCGTCACGCGCGTGAATGGTTCCTCGCTCGTGACAGGTTCGTATCCCGAGACGCACGGCCTGCTCGGGAACTCCGTCTACATTCCCGCGGTCAGCCCGACGCGTGTGCTCGACACCGGAGCGCGCGAGGATCTCGAGGCGGTGGAGCGTGCAGCCGGACATGTACTGACGGCGCCGTCGCTCGGCGAGCTGCTCGAAGGCGCCGGCAAACGCCTCGCTGGATTCAGCAGTGGATCGACCGGATCGGCGTACCTGCTCAACCAGGCCGCCCGCAACCGCGCGATCGTTCACAACGATTACGCGCTGCCGGAGGACCTCGCCGATCGGGTGCTGAAGCGGCTGGGACCGGCGCCGGCTCACGCGACGCCGAACATTGCGCAGCACCGTCGCGCAATCGATGCGTACCTGGCATTCGGTGTCGACGACCTGCGCGCCGACGCCGCGATCATCTGGCTCAACGATCCGGACACGACGGCGCATGCAAAAGGAATCGGCAGCCCGACAACGCGCGAGGCGCTCGCGGGGGTAGACGCGGAAATCGGCCGCCTCGAAGACGCCTTGCGGGCGAGAGGAGTGCTCGAACGCACCAATATCCTCGTCACGAGCGATCACGGTTTTTCAACCCACACCGGCGGGTTTCAACTCCGAGGGTTGCTCGAACCGTTCGTGCAGAAAATGCCTGACGGCTCACCCGACATCGTCGTCGCCGAGGGCGCGATTCACTTCCGCGGCAACCCGGATCACGCGCGAGTCACCCGCGTGGTCGCGGCGCTCCAGGAACACGCCGAGGTCGGCGCCATCTTCACGCGGCCACGGCCGGGTGGCGGCGCGGAGGGCATCGTGCCCGGCACGTTGTCGTTCGACGTAGCTCGCTGGAATCATGCGCGTGCCGGCGAGATCCTTGTTTCCGCAAACTGGACCGCCAACGTCAACGGGGCCGGTTACGCGGGGACGACGACGGACAACGGCGTCGCCGGGCATGGTGCGTCCAGCCCGTTTGACATCCACAACACGCTGATTGCGGCGGGACCCGACTTTCGCGAGCACGCGTCCAGCAGCGTGCCGACAGCGAACGTGGACATCGCGCCGACGGTGCTGCGACTGCTCCAGCTTCCCATTCCGGCGTCGATGACGGGGCGCGTGATCGAAGAAGCCTTCCGGGCCGGGCCGTCACCATCGTCGATCCACGTGGAGCAGACGACCGAGTCGGTGCACACCGCCGATGGGTCGTACACGCTGACGGCCCATATTTCGGTGGCGGCCGGACGTCGATATCTCGACTTCACCGACGTCGCGCGTCGCTGAAGCCGGTATCGGCGCCTTCGGTCGTCTCGAGCGCGTCGGTGTGTTCCAGCCTGCGGTAGAGCGCGAGGCCGGCGCCGTCGCAGATGCGAGCGTATCCGGCGAGGAACGACGGCCGCTCCCGCGCCATCCGCGCCAGCATGTCGCCGCCTGCGGCTTTCTCCTCGATCAAAAGCCAGTCGGCGAAGCGGTGTGGATCCTCGAGCGCGGCGAGCCAGATGTCGCCGTTGCCTTCGTGCAGAAAGTCGCGGATCACGAGGCCTTGCTGCGACGCCTCCTGCATGTAGTGTCCGAGCGATCCCATGCTCGCCATGATCTTCGCGCCCGGCTGGAGGTGCCCGATGCAGGCGGTGACGCGCGTCCGCTCGGGTGCGTTCGGCCGATCCCACTGTGCCTCCATGACCATCGGTGCGGATCGGTCGAGTGGCCGCAATTCGTAGGCAGCGACTGCCATCAGCATGAGTGCGCCGGCAAGTCTCAGGCGGCGCACGGGAACGGTACCGGCGAGGATCCCGGCGCCGATCGCCTCGGCCGCCATGAGCGGCACCATGTAACGGATGCGGAACGGGTGCCCGCGATAGAACGCGGCCGAGGGAATCGTCGCCATCGCCAGCAGGGAAGCGGCGATGAGCGCGCCCGACGGTCGCGTGTCAGATCGTCGGGCAGCGGCTTCAATGTCAGACCGTCGTGTGAAGCGTTCGGCCGAGCGGACGAATGCAATTGCGATCCCGATGCCGCCGATCCAGGTCAACATCGGGCCGCTCAACGTTCGCGCGCCCCAGCCGATTTCTTTCGCGGCGAGCATGGCGTCACCGAGCGCCTTGTTCTCGGGCACGAAGAATCCGCTCGAGACGAACCAGGTGCCGATGACGACGCGGCTGAAGACCGCGAAACCGGCGATCGCGACAGCAGGATAGGCCGCGATGCGCGCGACCTCACGTGACGAATCCGCCAGCGACTCGCCGCTGCCGCGGCGCGCCCACACCGCTGCGGTCAGCGCCGCCGCTGTCACCGGCCACGCTTCGTACCGTGTGAGGCACGCGAGTGCGAAGGCGACGCCAACGGGGCGTCGCGCCGGGCGCTGGCCGCGGGTCCACCGAATCAGCATCGCCACCGCAACGGTCGTTGTCGCGAGCAGCAGCGGTTCGGTCATCGGCGTCGCCTGCAGGTACAAGACGTTGGGATTCAACGCGAACACGGCGGCCGCCGCTGCCGCCGCTGCGACTGACTCGGTCTCGGCGAGGACGATCCAGGCGATGGCGGCTGTGGCGATCGCGTACGCGGCGATCGAAATCGCGACCGCCGACGCGCCGGTGCGATAGAAGAGATCGATCTGGACGGGGAGCGCGTTCAGCAAGTGCGGAAGCGGCAGCCATACCGCGCCGACCTGCTGCCATCCGGGCGTAATGCTGTCGGCGATCCGCCGCGCGACGATGAGATGGCCGCGTGCGTCGTAGTGACTCAGGGTGAGCCCGAGTGCGTGATAGTGCCACGCGGCGAAGACGCCGAGCATCGCGGCGGCGACACCGATCACCCCGGGCAGGACGCGTCGCACCGACGCTATAATCACCTGTTCATTCTATGGGTGAACTTGCCGGCCGAGTGCGGTCGCTCGCGATCGCGCTCGGCGGACCGGGACTCGCGCTCGTCGCGTTTCTCGACTCCACGTTCCTGCCACTTCCTGGTATCACCGACCTCCTCCTCGTCGTGATGGTGACGCGCCGGCCGGCAGCGATGCTGGTCTACGTACTGCTGACCGCCGCCGGATCGGTCGCCGGCTGTCTGGTGATGCACGCCATCGGCCGCAAGGGTGGGGAGGCGCTCGTGCGACGGCGCTTCACCGGCGAGAAGATCGAGCGCGCGCTTGCCTCGCTGAAGCGCCACGGTGTGATGGCAGTGCTGATTCCGTCGCTCCTGCCGCCGCCAGCCCCGTTCAAGATTTTCCTGCTGCTCGCCGGCGTCGTCGGGATCAGCGCGGTGCGGTTTGCGACCGCCATTGCGATCGGGAGGTTCGCTCGCTATTTCGCACTGGGGCTGCTGGCGGTCCGCTATGGCAGCCGCGCGATGACCTACGTGGACGAGCACGGCACGATGGTGTCGCTGGTCGCGGTCGCTGCGCTCGGCGCCGGCTTCGGCGTCTACCTGATCGTGACCAGGCGGCGCGGCAACCGACGGTAATCCATTATCATGAGCCCCGTGGAGCTCAGCGTCGTCATCCCGATTCGCAATGAGGCGCCGGCGCTCGAGGAGCTCTACCGCGAGCTCACCGAGCGGCTCACGGCGTGGGGACGCCCCTACGAGATCCTGTTCGTCGACGACGGCAGCACCGACGAGAGC
>DATFXR010000891.1:0-14960 GCA_035315685.1 Vicinamibacterales bacterium
GAGTTCTTCCGCGGCTCGTACACCAACGGTGTGTGGGTCAAGGGGGAACTCGTCGAGCGCGTGAAGTACAACGCGATGTTCGCGACCAATCTCAGCATCCTCGGCGTCAGCGCTTCGCAGCTCGACAACCGCATGGACACGCAGTCGTACGCGCTCACCTGGCTGCCGACGACGGGCGAGTTCGGACTGTGGGGGACCTTCGGCGACTTCGACTATCACGAGAAGCTGGCGACGCGGCTCGCGCTCCACTTCACGCACAGCCTCGAGGACAAGCAGTCGCAGCCGGGCACCAACGCGATCGAGAACAGCCAGATCCGCTTGAGCGACGGCAGCGTGATCTTCACGCCCGATCTGTTCGGTCCCGGCATCGCGGTCGAAACGGTCGATTACAAGATGCTGAGCCTCGACGGCGGCCTGAAGTACCGCGGCCTGTCGCTCGAGGGCGAGTTCTACACCCGCTGGCTCGGCAGCTACACCGGGATCAACGTCGGCGGCATCCCCGATCTCACCGACACCGGCTACCAGCTCCAGGCGTCGGCGATGGCGATTAAGGACGTCCTGCAGCTGTACGTGACCGGCTCGCAGGTGTTCGGCGACTACGGCAAACCGTCCGAGTTCCGCGTCGGCGAGAACTTCTACTTCATGAAGCAGCGCGGGCTGCGGCTGAACGCCGAGTTCATCGACGTCCACCACAGCCCGGTCGGCTATACCGCGTACCCGATGCCGGTCGGCGCCAGCGGGCCGATCTTCCACATCAACCTGGAAATGAATTTCTGAGCGAGCGGGAAAAGGGGGCATGACTCATCAGGCACTCCGGCGGCTCGGTTATCTGGCGATCGCCGCGGTGGCACTCGGCGTCACCGTGCTTGCGGTCTGGGTCTCGCCGCAGCAGCGTGACAGCTACGAGGTGAACGACACGCACTTTCACCTCACCAACTACATCCAGGAAGGGACCAACATCCACGACTTCCTGAAGATCATGGGCACGAAGGTCGGCCGCGTCGCGCTGTTCGGCATTCCGCTGCAGCAGCAGTGGTCGTACGGCAACACCGGCGATTTCGCGCCGACCTACTACCTGCAGACCGACGCGCCGCTCTACTACTACTCGTTCACCGACGCCTTCATCGCGATGGCCTACCGATCGCTGGCGCCGGCCGATCGGGCGCGCTTCGATCCGATGATCACCGGCTTCAACCCGGCCGACATGTACGCCGCCGATCACATCCGCCGGGTGCTGACGACGTTTCCCGGCGTGTTCTCCGGAATCGGCGAGTTCACGATCCACAAGGAGTTCGTCTCGTCGAAGGTCGCCGGCGAGACCGCCAGCCTGACCAATCGCGCGCTCGATCGGCTGCTCGACTTCGCCGGCGAAGCCGGACTCGTGACGCTGATCCACAACGACATCGACGTGCCGTTCCCGAAACCGGGACAGGAGCCGTATCAGGCGATCCAGCTGCGCGACCTCTTCCTCCGCCATCCGAAGACGACGATCATCTGGGCGCACATCGGCCTTGGCCGCGTGATTCAGCCGGTCAAGGATCAGCTCAGCATCATCGAGCGGTCGCTCGCCAACCCGGCGCTGTCCCACGTGCACTTCGACATCTCGTGGGACGAGACCGCCAAGTACCTGGTCGGCGCCCCTGAAGCGATCAAGGCCAGCGCCGATCTGATCAACCGCTATCCGGATCGGTTCCTGTTCGGCACCGACGAAGTGGCCCCGAGCGATCAAGCGAAGTACCTCAAGGTCTACACCCAGTACGCGCCGCTCTTCGCGCAGCTGACGCCCCAGGCGAGTGAGCGCGTGCGCAAGGGGAACTACCAACGCCTTTTCGACGACGCCAGACGCAAGGTCCGGGCGTGGGAAAAGGCGCACGTCAAGGAGACATCGTGATGAGACGTCGCCAACAACGAACCTGGCTTCAGATCGCGGCAGTGTTCGTCGTCCTGCTCGGCGCGGCAGCCCTGCCGCCGCGCGCCGGAGCGCAGCCGCCCGACGAGAAGCCGACGCTCGATATCTACGGGTTCGCGCAGGTCGACGCGATCGCCGACTTCAACCAGAACAACCCCGACTGGTACGACGTGCTCCGCCCCTCGAAGCTGCCGGCCTTCCCGAAGCAGTTCGGCGAGGACGGCCGCTTTTATATGAGCCCGCGGCAGAGCCGCTTCGGCGTGAAAGGCACACTGCCCACGTCGGACGGCGACATCAAGGCGACCTTCGAGTTCGACATGTTCGGCGTCGGCGTGGACGCCGGACAGACGACGATCCGGCTGCGCCACGCCTGGGGACAGTGGAAGCAGATCGGCGGTGGACAGACCAACGGCCAGTTCACCGACACCGACATCTTCCCGAACTCGCTCGACTACTGGGGGCCGAACGGGATGCTGTTCTTCCGCAACGTGCAGGTGTTCTGGGAGCCGTTCAACGACGGCACGTCGAACGCGCGGATCGCCATCGAGAAACCGGGCGCAAGCGCCGATCTGGGCGTGGTGTCGGACCGCATCGAGTTGCAGAACGTCAAGGCGCGGTTCCCGGTGCCCGACTTCACCGGCCATTACCGCCGGGGCGCGTCGTGGGGATACGTGCAGGTGGGCGGCGCGCTGCGCTACATGGGCTACGACGACCTGCTGCCGAATGATCAGTTCGCGTTGAGCGGACATAACTGGGGCTGGGGCATCAGCGTCAGCTCGAACCTCAAGGTGACGCCCTACGACACGCTGAAGCTCGGAATCGTCGAGGGCGCCGGCGTGGAGAACTACTTCAACGACGCGCCGGTGGACGTCGGCGTCAAGAGCAATCCCGGCAACGCGGTCACGCCCGTCGTCGGCGAGTCGCTCGGCGACTTCGGCCTGGTGCTGTTCCTCGATCACTCCTGGAACGACCGGTTCACGAGTGCAGTCGGCTACTCTCGAGTGGACATCTCCAATAGCAACGGCCAGGCGCCGAACGCATACAAGAACGGCCAGTACGCGCTCGCCAACCTGCTGTGCACGCCTGCGAAGAACGTGATGATGGGCGGCGAGTTCCAATGGATCCACCGCGAAAACTTCTCCGACGGCTTCTCGGTCAGCGATTTCCGGCTGCAGTTCTCGTTGAAATACAGCTTCGGTGTGAAGGTAGGAGGTTAGCGATGACCCGAACGTTTCGAGCAACGCGGTTGTGGCTGCCTGGCGCTGCCGCCGCCGCCGCCATCGTCATCGCGGCGTGCATGCCGCTCGGTGCCCAGGCTGACGCACAGTCCGCGGTGAACGCCGCGTTCAACAAATACCAGACGCTCAAAGAAGGCAAGAACGCCGACTACATTCCCGCGCTCGCGAAGGTCGATCCGAATCTGTTCGGCATCGCGCTGGTGACCATCGACGGCAAGGTGGCCAGCGCCGGCGACCTGGCCACCGAGGTGTCGATCCAGTCGATCTCGAAGGTCTTCACGATGGCGCAGGTGATCCAGGAGCAGGGTCCCGAATCGATCGAGAAGCGGATCGGCGTCGACGCGACCGGCGCGCGCTTCAACTCGATCATCGCGATCGAGGCCGTGCGCAGCACGGTCGGCACCGGCGCGCCCGAGATGAACGCGCTCGTCAACCCCGGCGCGATCAGCGCGACCAGCATGGTGACCGGCGGCAGCGCCGACGCCGTCTGGAACAAGATCATCGGGTTCCACAACGACTTCGCCGGCCGCCAGCTGAAAGTGCTGCAGGACGTCTACAAGTCCGAGTCCGACACCAACCAGCGCAACCAGGCGATCGGCGCGCTGATGTACGCCTACGGCTACATCAAGACCGACTGGAAGCAGGCGGTCGATCTCTACACGCGCCAGTGCTCGATTGGCGTCAACGCGAAGGATCTCGCGATGATGGCGGCGACGCTGGCCGCCAAAGGCAAGAACCCGGTGACCGGGAAGCAGGTGATGGACCCGGCCAAGGTCCCGCCGGTGCTCGCGGTGATGGCGACGGCCGGCCTCTACGACGACTCCGGCAAGTGGCTCTATCACACCGGACTGCCGGCGAAGAGCGGCGTCGGCGGCGGCATCATCGCGGTCTCGCCGGGCAAGTTCGGGATCGCGGTCGTGTCGCCACCGCTCGACGACGCCGGCAACAGCGTGCGCGCGCAGAAAGCGATCGCGGACGTTTCGAACGCGCTCAACGGCAATCCGCTCGCCGGCGGTCGATAACGACAGACATCGAAGACGGGGTGGCGCCATGAAAAACATCGGGGTCCGGAACGGCGCACGGGATCAGGAGCGGCATCGGCTCGACGCCGCGCGCAGCGGAAATATTCCGTGGCGGAAATGGGGTCCGTATCTCAGCGAGCGTCAGTGGGGCACGGTTCGCGAGGACTACAGCATCGACGGCAACGCGTGGAACTACTTCTCGCACGACCAGGCGCGTTCGCGCGCCTACCACTGGGGCGAGGACGGGCTGGCCGGATTCTCCGACGATCAGCAGCGGCTCTGCCTGGCGCTGGCGCTCTGGAACGGCCACGACCCGATTCTCAAGGAGCGCCTCTTCGGCCTGACCAACGTCGAGGGCAACCACGGCGAGGACGTCAAGGAGTACTACTTCTACCTCGACTCGACGCCGACGCACTCGTACATGAAGTGGCTGTACAAGTACCCGCACGCCGCCTACCCGTACGACGATCTGGTGGCGACCAACCGCGCGCTGTCACGCCACGATCTCGAGTACGAGCTGCTCGACACCGGCGTCTTCGACGGCGACCGCTACTTCGACGTGACGGTCGAGTACGCGAAGGGCGCGCCCGAGGACATCCTGGTTCGCGTCACCGCGACCAACCGCGGAGCCGATCGGGCGAACCTGCATCTGCTGCCGACGATCTGGTTCAGGAACACGTGGTGGATGCTTCCCGGATCGCCGCTGCCGTCACTGCGCGAGGTGGACGCGCCGCGCGGGACCCGGGCGGTCGCGGCCAGGCACCCGGAGCTGGGCGATCGCTGGCTCTACGTGAACGGCTTCGCGCCACTGCTGTTCACGAACAACGAGACCAACACGCGGCGCATCCACGGCCAGCCGAATGCGAGCGCGTACGTCAAGGACGCGTTCGATGAATTCGTCGTGCACGGACGCAAGAGCGCCGTGAATCCCGAACAGGCCGGCACCAAGGCGGCCGCGCACATTCGCACGACGCTCGACCCGGGCGCATCGGGCGTCTGGTGGCTGCGGCTCACCGACACGCCGCCGGAGGCACTGGCCTCGCCGTTCGAAACCTTCGAGCACGTCGTCGAGGCGCGCCAGCGCGAAGCCGACGCGTTCTATCAGTCGCTGGCACCGTCCTCGACCAGCGACGACGAGCGGCTGGTGATGCGGCAGGCGATGGCCGGCATGCTGTGGGGCAAGCAGTTCTACTACTTCGACGCGCCGCGCTGGCTCGCCGATCACGGCGTCGAATCGTTTTCACCGGTGCGTTCGAGCACGAGGAACGCCGAATGGGTGCACATGGTGAACGCCGACGTGATCTCGATGCCGGACAAGTGGGAGTATCCGTGGTACGCGGCCTGGGATCTGGCGTTTCATGCCATCGCGCTCGCGCACATCGACATCGACTTCGCCAAGTCGCAGCTCGAGCTGCTGCTCAGCGAGATGTACCTGCACCCGAGCGGCCAGATTCCCGCGTACGAATGGAACTTCTCGGACGTCAATCCGCCAGTGCATGCCTGGGCGACGATCTTCCTGCATCGCAACGAAATGGCGCTGCGCGGCCGCGGCGACATCGATTTCCTGAAGCGCTCGTTCGGCAAGCTGCTGGCCAATTTCACCTGGTGGGTGAACCGCAAGGATCGCAACGGCAAGGGCGTGTTCGAAGGCGGATTCCTCGGGCTCGACAACATCGGCGTGTTCGACCGATCGGCGCCGCTGCCCACCGGCGGCCATCTCGAGCAGGCCGACGGCACGGCCTGGATGGCGCTGTTCTGCCAGAACATGCTGGAGATCGCCGTCGAGATCGCGGGGTACGATTCGACGTTTGAAGACCTGGCGGTCAAATTCGTCGATCACTTCCTGGGAATCGCCAACGCACTGAATCGCGTCGGGCAGTGCGGGATGTGGGACGAGGAGGACGGGTTCTATTACGACGTGCTGCGGCTGCCGGACGGCCGCGCCACGCGGCTCAAGGTGCGATCGCTCGTCGGCCTGCTGCCGATCTGTGCGACCACCATCGTCGAGCCGTGGCAGCGCGAGCGCGTGCCGCGCATCACCGCGCACTTTCAGGAACGGATCCGGCGCAATCCGGAGCTGTTACAAGGGATCCACCACGAGCACGAACACGCGCGCGGGTTTGCCGACCGCAGCCTCATGGCCGTCGTCGATCAGGAGCGGCTGCGGCGGATTCTCCTGCGCATGCTCGACGACAAGGAGTTCCTCAGCCCGTACGGCATTCGCGCACTGTCCCGCATCCACAAGGAACAGCCGTACGTGGTTCGCGCCGGCGGCTCGGAGTATCGCGTCGATTACCTGCCGGCCGAATCCGACAGCGGCATGTTCGGCGGCAACTCGAACTGGCGCGGTCCGATCTGGATGCCGATGAACCTGATGCTGATCCGCGCGCTGCTCCAGTACTACATGTATTACGGCGACGACTTCACGGTGGAGTGTCCGACTGGATCGGGCCGGCGGATGCACCTCTTCGACGTCGCGAAAGAGATCGCGGCGCGCCTCGCGCGCATCTTCCTGCGCGACGAGCACGGGCGCCGGGCGGTGTACGGCGGCACGACGACGTTCCAGGACGATCCGCACTGGCGCGATCTCCTGCTGTTTTACGAGTACTTCCACGGCGACAACGGCGCCGGACTCGGTGCGAGCCATCAGACCGGGTGGACCGGCATTGTCGCGTCGTTGATCGCCTTCTTCCACACGATCGACGCGCACGCGTGGCGCGATCTCGGACGCGACAGCGTCGCCGCCGCGCGTCGGGCTGACGTCGGGCGCGAGGCGCACGCGCGGACCTGAGAGTCGCAAGTCGCGAGTCGGAAGTCGGAACTCGGAAGTCGGGAGTCGGGATTGACGGAGGTGTTGTGAGGTGATGAAGGCGACACGTGCGCTCCTGGCGCTGGCGGTCGGCTTCACCATCGCGCTGGTGCTGCATGCTCCGGTGGCGCGGGCACAGGCACCAGCGTCGCATGTGGCGTCCACCCAGCCGGCCGAACCAGTCAAGGATGCGCTCGGTCGCGAGACGCCGCGCGGCACAGTGATCGGGTTCATGACCGCGGCGAGGAGATCGAACTTCGAAGCGGCGGTCCTGTACCTGAATGTCTCGCGAGAAGAGGGCGCCTCCGAGCTCGCGCACCAGCTCTATGCCGTGCTCGACACCCGGCTGCCGGCACGGCTCAACGAGGTGAGCGATCGGCCGGAAGGATCGCTCACCAACCTGCTCAAGCCGGACCAGGACATCGTCGGCGCGATCGAGACGAACGAGGGCCCGCTCGATATCGTCGTCGAACGGGTGAACCGGGGCGCCGCCGGATCGGTCTGGTTGTTCTCGCGCCACACGCTCGATGCGATTCCACGGGTGTACGAAGAGCTTCATCGCGTCTCGATCGACGCGTTCCTGCCGCGGTTTCTGACCCGCCCGCGAATCGGCGGTATCCGCTTCTTCGAGTGGATCACGTTCTTCGTCGCCATTCCGCTGTTCTACCGGGCGATGGGGCTCTTCGGGCTGGTGATCAGTCCGCTGGTGAACGTCTGGCGGCGCCGGCACGGCCTGCCGCCGCACACGTGGACATCGCTGCCGGGCCCGGTTCGTCTCCTGCTGCTCACGCTGTCGATCCGGTGGGCGCTGGCCAGCCTCGACCTGCCGCTGTTCGAGCGGCAGTTCTGGTTCCTGACCGCCCGAGTATCGTTCACGATCGGGATCGTCTGGCTGGGGCTGCTCGCGAACGAGACCGGCGAGCGGTACCTTCAACGCCGTCACCAGGGATCGACCGTTGGCGACACCACCGCCATGCTGCGTCTCGGGCGACGAGTGGCCGACGTCCTCGTGCTCATGGTGGGTGTTCTGCTCGTGCTCAACTACTTCGGGATCGATCCGACGGCGGCGCTGGCCGGCCTCGGTATCGGCGGCATTGCGGTGGCGCTGTCGGCGCAGAAGACGCTGGAGAACGTGATTGGCGGGCTGTCGATCATCTTCGACAAGGCGGTGCGCGTCGGCGATACGCTGAAGGTCGGCGACATGGCCGGAACCGTCGAGTACATCGGCCTGCGGTCGACGCGCATCCGCACCGTCGATCGCACGATCGTCAGCGTCCCCAACGGGCAGATCGCCAACGTCAACATCGAGACGCTGTCGGCGCGCGACAAGTTCCGCTTCTACCACTTCGTCGGCCTCGGCTACGACACGTCGGCGGCGCAGATGCGCACGATCGTCGCCGGCGTCAGGGACCTGCTGCTGCGACAGCCGCTGGTCGACGACTCGTCGATCCGCGCGCGATTCATCCGTCTGGGTCCGTTCTCGATCGACGTCGAGGTGTTCGCCTACGTGTTCGCGCGCGACTGGCCGCACTTCCTCGAGGTCCAGGAGCAGCTGCTGCTGGACGTCATGGACGTCGTCGAGCGGGCCGGGGCGACGATCGCGTTTCCGACGCAGACGCTGCATCTGGCGGATCCGGAACGACGCGCGATCGGCAGCGAAAGCATCCGCGCGCTCCGAGCTGCGCGCCTCGGGGCGCCGTCGGCCCCCGTCGAACGGACGTGAGGTGGACTGACGCGTGGCTGCAGCCGCGCCGGCTTCAGCCGGGCGACCGGACTCAATCGCTCATCAGGTGGATCAGCGGCCGCACGTCCTCCTCCGGCGTCCACTGCCAGTAGCGCAGCAGGATCGAGTAGACGGCCAGCGCGGTTTCGCCCTCGCCGAACAGCAGATAGCGCACCGCCTGCGACATCAGGTCGCGGCGCGTGAGCCCGAGGAAGATCGAAATCGGATCGATGGCCTCGCTGACGAACGCGATCGTGTTCGCGATGGCAGTGGCGCCGTAGACCTCGGCGGTGTAGTCGTCGCCTTCCCTCCGGATCGTCACTTCGAGCGGCGCCGAGAATTCGCTGCGGTTGTCGAGCAGGGTGACGTGCAGGAACAGAAACGACCCATGGACCTTGTAGTGCCGCGCGAGCTCGATCCGCTTGGCCAGCCGGGCCTCCGGCGTCGAGCGCTTCATCGGCACCAGATGGACCTTCTTGCCTCTGAGTTGCGGTCCCAGCCGCCAGCTCTCGACGTCGCTGAAGTAGCCCTGGGTGATGCGCATTTCCATCGCCCGCCACCAGCGGCTGACGCCGCTCGCGATCATCAGCAACAGCGTGAAGATGGTGCCGATGATCAGCCCGTCGGGGCGCTCCAGGACGTTGTCCACCAGCGTGTAGCCGAAGACCAGGCAGAGGAAACCGGTGTAGAACGCCAGCAGCCGCCGGCGCTCGCGCCGGAGCGCGAGAGTGGCGGCGAACGCCGCCGACAGAATCAGCACGAGCACGCCGGTCGCATAGGCGCCGCTCTGCGCCTCGACGTCTGCCTGGAACACCCAGGTGATCACCATTGCGATCCCCAGGATCAGCAGCACCAGCGGACGCGTGAGCGAAACCCATCGTGGCGCCATGCCGAACCGCGGCAGGAAACGCGGAATCAACTGGAGCAGGCCAGCCATCGCGGACGCACCCGCCAGACCGAGAATCAGGATCGTCGAGAAGTCGTAGACGCTGCCGAACGCGGCGCCGAGGTACTTGTGCGCAAGGAACGCGATCGCCCGGCCGCTCGCCTTGCCGTGCTCCTGATAGTCGGCTGGCGAGATGAGCAGCGTCGTGACGATGCTCGACAGGATCAACATGCCGCTCATGATCGCCGCCGCCGTCAGGAGGAGCTTGCGCGTGTTGGCCACCCGCCCCTTCGGAGCGCCGGTCCGCGGTTTGTGTCCGACGTCCGCCACGCCGCCGTCGATCAGCGGCATCACCGAGACGCCGGTCTCGAAGCCGCTCAGGCCGAGCGCGAGCCTCGGGAATACGATCGCGGCAGCGAGCAGCAGCGTCGTGGCGTCCCCATGCGCGGCAAGCGCGCCACGCCAGTCGCTCACCAGCGTCGGGTGGGTCAACACTTCCCACATTCCGCGGCCGAGGACGACGAGGTTCAGCGCGAGATACGGCACTGCGGCGGCGGTGGCGAGGCCGATGGCTTCGCGAAAGCCGACGATGAAGACCACGGTGAGGACGAGGAGGATCGCGAGCGTAATCAGGATCTGATGCTCGCCGATCGCGTCGTGGAGAATCGGGTTCTCGATCGCGTGCTTCGCGGCGTCGGCCGCTGACAGCGTGATGGTGATCACGAAATCGGTGGCGGCGAAGCCGAGCAGCGTCAGGACGAGCAGCTTGCCCTTCCAGCCAAACAACAGGTTCTCGAGCATCGCGATCGATCCCTGCCCGGCATAGCTGCGGCCGGCGACCTGCGCGTAGACCGGCAGTGCTCCCAGGAGCGTGACGAGCACGAGGATCACGGTCGCGATCGGCGCCACCGCGCCTGCAGCGAGCAGCGCGATGCCCGGCTGGTAACCGAGCGTCGAGAAATAGTCGACGCCGGTCAGCCAGATCACCTGCCACCACGGATGCGTGTCGGCGACGCCGTCGCGCGCCCCGTGGTCGTCGGGCTCGCCGATTGGCTCGCCGGCGGCCAGCCACTTCCCGATGAAGGAGCGATACTCGAGCGATGGCTGCGGCAGCAGATCGCGGAAGGGGATGCGCCGCAGTCTGGGTCGGCCGGACGGCGAGCTCGTTCCCTGTCCCTCCTCGCCGTACGCGAGAGTGTCCGGCATCGGCCTCCGCGCTAATGGGTGCAGAACGGCAGACGAACATCCAGTGCCGCCGTCCCCGCTTGACTTTGCGGCAGCCAGGCGACCTTCCCGGTATCCAGCGAGTAGACGGCCCCGACGACGAGGAGTTCGTGGCGATCCACGAGTTCGCCGAGCACAGGCTTGGAAGTGCGGATCTGGCGGACCACGTTCTCGACGTTGATCCGGACCGCGTTATCGATGAGATCGCCCGCCTGGCCTTTCGCTCTCTCGATCGCCGGCCGAATCATCGCGACGAGCGAGGGCAGGTGGCCCTCGGGTGGCCCCTCTTCGGCCGCCGCTGTCACCGCGCCGCACTTCTGGTGTCCCATGACGACGAGTACCGGGGTGTGGAGATGCACAGCCGCATATTCAATGCTCGCCAGTTCGGCCTCGCCGGCCACGTTGCCGGCGACCCGCACGTCGAAGAGGTCGCCGAGCCCCTGATCGAGGATGATCTCGGGTGCAACACGGGAGTCGGCGCAGCTCAGGACGGTCGCGTGCGGGTGCTGCCCCGAGGTGAGCTCGCGCTGGCGAGCGGCGTCCTGGTGCGGATGCTGGTACCGTTTGGCGACGTGGTGATCGTTGCCCGCCTTCAGCTCGCGCAGCACGGCGTCAGCGGATGGCATCTTCTCTTGTGCGGCCGCTGTCGCAACGCCGCAGAGGCAGGCCGCGAGGATGATGCGGCTGGACGTCAACTGCATACTGGTGACCTCACGTCGGCGACTGGCTCCTTCGCAACGACTCGCGGCGCGCGAAGCGAAAGTACGCGGCCACCGTCAACAGGTTGATCCCGACCGCAATCGTGTTCCACGCGATGACCGGCCGCGAGAGGATCAGCAGGCCGTAGTAAATCCACAGTACCTGGAAGACGGCCATGATCGCGACCATTCGCGGATTCATGCCAGCGCTCGACCGTCGTCTGAACATCGCCACGAGATCGGGAACTGCCGCGAACGTCGTGCCGAACCCGGCGACGAAGCCGACGACCTCCGACCGGTGGAACCTGGGAATCAGCAGGCTGGCCGTGTCGTGAGGTGCGAAACCCTGACACGCGCAGACCGTGAGCACGGCCACGCCGAGCATCGCCATCGTCATCAGGCGACGCGGGCCGTTCATGCCGGCACCGTGCCCAGCGTCGCGACCACCTCTGCAACTGACAGCTTCGCAGTCCCGAAATCAATCGTGCGTTCGGCGCCGGCGCGCTTGAGCGCATCGCAGACCGTGTCGCGCGCCTCGGCGAGGCGCAGCATGATACCGTTCCGCTCGAGGGCGCTGCGCAGTTCGATCACGAGCTCGCTGCCGGCGAGATCGATGAACGGAACCCCGACCAGGACGAGGATCACGACGCGAGGAGGCGTCGCGCTCGCGGCGATGAGCTGCGCGACGCGGTCGCGAACATGATCGACGTTGAAGTACAGAATCGAGCCTTCGGGCCGCACCGCCAGCACGCCAGGGGCGCGCTGATTCTCGGGGTGTCGGACGATGTCGGCAAAGTACGAGGTCCCCGGGACGCGGGCGACTTCGGTCACCCTGGGCGTCGCGGCGCGCCGGATCAGCAGCAGGATCGACAACCCGACGCCGAACAGGACACCGTTCAGCAGTCCCGATCCGAGCACGCCGATGATCGCCACCGCGGTCACGACGAACTCGGACCGATCGAAGTTCCAGATCTCGCGCAGCTTGTGAACGTCGACGAGGCCGGTGACCGCGGCGAGCACGATCGCCGCCAGGACCGGCTGCGGCAGATCGTGCAGCAGATCGGTCAGAAACATCGCGACCACGACGATCACGGCCGCCGACACGAGCCCCGATAGCGGCGACCGCGCGCCAGCCGAGTCGTTCACGAGCGACTGGGACGTCCCGCCGCTGATCGGAAAGCCCGCGAAGAGGCCGGACAGCAGGTTGCTGGCTCCGACCGCGAGAAATTCCTGGCTGGCGTCGAGGCGGTAGCGGTGCTTCGCGGCGAACATGCGGCCGATTGCCGACGTTTCGACGGCGGCGAGCAGAAAGCACGCCATTGCCAGCGGCAGCAGGGCGTTGATGTCTGCGCGGCTGACCGCGGGCAGGGACGGCATCGGCAGCCCGCGCGGGACGTCGCCAATCAGCTTGACGCCGTAGCGATCGAGGTGCAACACACCGGCCGCGACGATGCTGCCGACGAGGACCACGAGCGCGACGGGGCGATTTTTGAACAGGGTCTTGCCGGCGATCAGGATAGCCAGCGCGCCGGCGCCGAGGGCCAGCGACGTCGCGTTGGTCTGGCCCAGGCTCCGCAGGAAGTGGGCCATGGCGTCAAAGAAATCGCCGTGGCTGCCCGCGAATCCAAACAGCTTCGGCAGCTGCGTGCTCGCCAGGACGCAGGCGACACCGAACTTGAATCCGACGAGCACGGTTTCAGAAAAGAAATTGACGACGACGCCGGCGCGAAACAGGTAGGCGGCGAGCGCGAGGCCGGCGACCATCAGCGCAGTACAGGTTGCGAGTGCCGCGTGGCGCGCCGCGTCACCGCCGTCCATCGTGCTGAGCGTCGCGCCGATCAGGAGCGAGATCGCGGAGGTGACCGAGATGGCCGTGACCCGGGAGCTGCAGAACAGCCAGAAGACCAGGCCGCCGAACAGGCACGCGTAGAGGCCAGCCTGTGGCGGCAGACCGGCCAGCGAGGCGTCGCCGATCGCCGCCGGGAGGACGTACGCCGCGAGCGTGACGCCAGCAACGACGTCGGCCGGGACGCTGGATCGATCGTAGGACGCGAGCCACGCGCGAGCCTGGATGACCATCGGCCGCGCCCTTACACTTTATGACGGCGCTTGACTTTGAGCTGCGCGAGCGAACGCGCCAGCGCCGCGTTCACGGTTGCAACTTCCTCGTCCGAGATCTTGTCGCGCAGCCGTGCGGCCGCGCGCTGACGCGCCTCCTCGGCTTTGGCTTCGTCGATGTCCTTGACCTGCACCGCCATGTCGGTGACGATCCCGACTTCGGCGCCGGTGATCGCGACGAGCCCTCCACCAATGGCGAGGAACTCGTCGACGCCGTTGCGCCGCACGATCATCTCGCCGGGGGTGACGCGGGTCAGCAGCGGGACGTGGTTCGGATAGATGCCGAGCTGCTCCTCGACTGCCGGGAGCGTCACCATCTCCACCTCCGCCGAGTACACGACCGCCTCGGGTGTGACGATCTCGAGCTTCATGGTGGCGGCCACGTCAGGCGCCCGGCGCGGTGACTTCTTCGATCCCGCCCTTCATGTAGAAGTTGTCCTCGGGCACCTGGTCGTGCTTGCCGTCGAGGATTTCCTTGAAGCCGCGCACCGTATCGGCGACCGGCACCTGCTTGCCTTCGCGTCCCGTGAACGCCTGCGCGGTACTGAACGGCTGGCTCAGGAACCGCTGGATCTTCCGCGCGCGCAGCACCGTCTGCTTGTCCTCGGGCGAGAGCTCGTCCATCCCGAGAATCGCGATGATGTCCTGCAGATCCTTGAACCGCTGCAGCACCTTCTGCACGCGGCGGGCGACGTCGTAGTGCTCCTCGCCGACAGTTCCCGGCGTCAGCGCGCGTGAGGTCGAGGCGAGCGGATCGACGGCGGGGTAGATCCCGAGCTCGGCGATCGAGCGCTCGAGCACGAGCGTCGCGTCGAGATGCGCGAAGGTGGTCGCCGGCGCCGGATCGGTGAGGTCGTCGGCCGGCACGTACACCGCCTGGAACGACGTGATCGATCCCTTCTTGGTCGAGGTGATCCGTTCCTGCAACATGCCCATTTCGGCGGCGAGCGTCGGTTGATAGCCGACGGCGCTGGCGGTGCGGCCGAGCAGCGCCGATACCTCCGAGCCCGCCTGTGAGAAGCGGAAGATGTTGTCGATGAAGAGCAGCACGTCCTGGTTCTTCTCGTCGCGGAAGTACTCGGTGATCGCCAGGCCCGCCAGCGCGACCCGCAGCCGCGCGCCTGGCGGCTCGTTCATCTGGCCGTAGACGAGCGCGATCTTCGACTTGCTCAGGTCTTTCTCGTTGATTACCCCGGCGCCCGCCATCTCGTGATAGAGGTCGTTGCCTTCACGCGTCCGCTCGCCGACGCCGGCGAACACCGAGACGCCGCCGTGTAGCTTGGCGATGTTGTTGATCAGCTCCGTGATGACCACGGTCTTGCCGACGCCGGCG
>DATFXR010000892.1:0-4652 GCA_035315685.1 Vicinamibacterales bacterium
AGAGACCCCAATGGACCAGCAGACATATAAGGATGCGCTCCTGAAGAAGCGCACTGAGATTCTTGGCACGGGCGGCATCAAACCGCTTCAGGCGTCGATGGAGAACAACACCCGCCAGGGTGACATGGCCGACCAGGCCAGCGGGAACAACGAAGTCCATATTCAGCTGAAGCTGAAACAGACCGACGCGAAGATTCTGCAGGCCATCGAAGAGGCGCTCTGGCGGATCGAGAAGGGCACCTACGGGATCTGCCGCGACTGCGGCGAACCGATCGCCGCCGCGCGGCTCAACGCGATCCCGTGGACGCGCGTCTGCATCACCTGTAAGGAAAAGCAGAACTCGTGAGCGACCTCGTCTCGCTGCTGCAGGAGTTCTACCGCGAGAAGCTCGCCGCACTCCTGAAGCACCAGGCCGGTTCGCGCCTCGTCGCGCAGTACGACCAGAACAACACCTACCAGTACATCATCAACCGCGAGGAGACGCAGCTCTCGTGGGTGGGGAACGCGATCGCGGAGCTGGGCGGCACGGCGGCCGACGACCAGGCCGAGCCCTCACGTGGCGATGGCCGCCGCCGCGACACCTCGCGCGCGATCTTCGACGAGGACGCCACGGATGCGCAGGCGTTCGTCGAGCGCTGGCGGCCGCGCATCGACCAGATGTCGAACGCCCGGCACGCCAGAATGCTCCGCGTGATTCTCGGCGAGGTCCTCGAACAGAAACGCTTCTTCGAGCAGGCGCTCGCCGGCCGGACCGATCTGCTGGGCCGGCGCGCCGACGTGCTCGGACCGTCCCACGGCGACGTGCTTCCGGCGCGGTGGATCGAGTAGCCGTCGCGCTCGGGTCCAACCTCGGCGATCGGCGCGCCCATCTCGACTTCGCCGTCGCGAAACTCCGCGCGCTTCTCCGTCGCCTCGCCGTCTCGAACTACCACGACACCGTTCCGGTCGGTGTCACCGGTCCCCAGCCACTCTACCTGAATGCCGCCGCCGTCGGCGAGACGGCGCTCGCGCCGAAACAGCTCCTTGATGCGCTGCTCGCAATCGAAGGCCTGCGCGGACGGGAGCGCCCGCACCGCAACGCGCCGCGGACGCTCGACCTCGACCTGATCCTCTACGAGGACGAGGTGATCGACGCGCCTGGCCTGATCGTGCCGCACCCGCGCTTCCGCGAGCGGCGGTTCGTACTCGAGCCGCTCGCGGAGGTTGCGCCCGACCTGCGCGATCCGGTTTCAGGGAAAACCGTGCGCGAGTTGCTTGCGGCGTTGTGATCCTCCGTCCCTGCGGTCATTTCTTCAGATAACTCTGATGAACGACGGCGACGCCGTTCGTCGCGTTCGCCGGCTGGCCGACCTGCCGATATTCGTACATCACCATGTCGTCCGTCTCGCGAGTCGAACGCTGCATTGACGCGCCGACTGTCTCGCTGGCGGCGCGCCCAGCCGACGGTCTCGAGAGAAACGCGATCACATCCTGCCTGGTCGGCGCGCCGGTCGGCCCGGAGTCGTCGCGCGCCAGCAGTCCTTCGAGCGCATAGGAATCGAGCAGCTTCCCGGACAATCGCTGAAACAGAACCGGCGACGCGTAGACGTCCGCTGCGGTGACCTTGCCGTTGATGGCAATTACCATGCCGATGGCGTTCGCGTGCTTGCGGATCTGGGGAAGGAGTGTCGTGACGTACGCTTCCCGGTTCGTGCTCAGGGTCTTGTCCTGCGCAATCGCGTTGTAGGTTCCAGTCGTCGAGAAGGCGACGGTGTCGGGGGCGAGTGGCGCTCCCGCAGCGCGGGCTGCCTTGACGGCGCGTCCCTCCGCATTCGCAACCTCCTGCCACACGCGCGGCTGGCTCTTTTCGCTTTGAATGGCCATCTTGAGCCGGGCGCCGGCGACCATGCCGGGGTTGTCTTTGAACGCGAGGCCGCTCGTGCTGGGAGTCCACCGGCCGTGCTCGACACAGAACGCCTCGATCGGTTGCGGACCGGAACCTGGCGGCAGCGTGAAGTCGGTCATGATGGTGCGATCCTGCTTGCCCCCCTTGACGATGTCGCCGGCCTGCAGAAACAGCCACTTGTCGGATCGATTCTCGATCTCCAGCGTGTTCACCTCCGCCCGGTCCTGACCGGCTCGCGTCTTTTCGCGTACGGCGACGGTCTGCGCGCCGAGCCCTTCGTCGAGCGTGATGTACTCGCGCGCATCGCGCGTCGTGCCGCGGACGACGTAGACCGTGAGATTGGCGTGGGTGAACGGCCCGTCGAGCGTGAAGCCGGGAATCAGCGCGGCGACCGGCGTTTGCGCAGGCTGTTCGGCCGCGTGCTGGGCGGCGACACCGCCTGTGACGCTCCAGATTAGAGCAACGACTATTGCGACGATAGTGAACGAACGGACACACCCGTCGGACGATACGCGATGCGAGGCCATAGGCTTCTCCTTCTTACTTGGAACGCCGCCGCTCGAAGAGCTTGCGGGAGGCCTCGCCGCTGTTCTTTATAGACACCAGCAGGGGAGAAATGGTCTGGCTACGTCCATTCGAAATGCGCTGTCAACCCGTCGCGCTACGCATTCGTCAGCGCGGGCGCGGTGTCGGCCGCGGCAGCGGGAATGGCGATGCGACGTGCGGCATCACGAACGGCACACCGGGAATCGACCACAGCGCCTCGTTCGCCATGTCGATCGCGACGTCGACCTGGGGTCCGATCTCGCGCATCGCCTCGGCGATGGCCCGGTCGATTTCAGGCTGCGCCTCGGCCAGCGCGCGATCGATCTCTGGCTGAAGGTCGGCCAGCGCGCGATCGATCTCGATCTGGACATCGGCCATCGCCAGGCCGTTGTCCTTGTTGTCCTTGTTGTCCTTGTCGCGGTCGCGCCGTTTGCGCTCCGTCTCGGGCCGCGGCTCGCCGGGCCGACGCAGTGAGATCGTGCCGCTGAACGACTCGAGCTCGACGTGCGCGCTGCCGTTGCCGAGCGTCAGCGTCTGCCGCTTCCGGCGCTCGCCGGCGTCGCCGGGCAGCTGGAACGTGGATCGGATGCCGCCGTTGTAGGTCCGCAGCGTGACGATGGCGTTGGCGCGCTCCGGCACCGGCATCGCAATCAGCCCGTTGTGAGTCGTCAGACGATAGAGGCCCTTGTCCTTGATCGGGCCGTCGTAGGAGATGTTGCCGTTCACGGTGTAGAGGTCGACGTTCGCCGAATCGATCCGGTCGAGCAGAATGCTGCCGTTGGTGGACTCCGCCGACAGATCGGCGCTGATGTCCGCAAGACGGACGCCCTCGTTCACCGCCCGCACCTCGACGCGGCCCTTCGCCTTTTCGAGGTTGATTTCACCCTGCACCGACTTCAGGGAGATGAAGCCCGAGCCGCCGACCACCTTGATGTCGCCGCGGGTCGTGTCGACGGTGACGTCGCCGCCGACTCCATCCATCGTCACGTCGGCGTAGGTGCCACTGACGCTGACCGCCATCCACTTCGGGACGGTAATCGTGTAGTCGAGTGATCGCGGCGGCCCGCCGCGCGTCGACCGCGACCGGATCGACAGCAGCTGATCGCCCGGCTTGATGTCGATCGCCTCGCGGTCCGAGTGCGTCGCTTCGACGCGGACCGCGTCGCGGTCCCACACCTTCACCTGCACGTCGCCGGCGAAGTTGTTCACGTCGAGCTTCGTGCCCTTCGTGACGTTCACGGTTTGATCGGTCGGCACCAGCGCCAGCGTCAGCAAGAGTTCAGCAATCATCGTCCTCGTCCCTGTTCGTGATATCGACGCGCGGTCTTCGTCGCCGCACCGCGCTGGCAGCCCTGAAGGGCTGCGCTACCGTTAATCCGTCTCGCTGGTCAGCGCCGCTGCCCGCCGGAGCAGATCGAGCTTCCGCCGCCGCGCTTCGACGAGGTGTCCGCTGAGATACGTGTTTGCCGGATCAGCGGCCAGCGCCTCGCGCGCCTGGTCGATCGCCTGGTCGATGATCTGCAGGTTGTGCTCGACGATCGCGATCGTCGCGGCGTCGAGCCGTCCGCGGCCCTGCTTCAGCGCCTTTTCCAGATCCGAGACCGCCGCGTCGTACTGGGCGTCCGCCATGCCGACCGGTGCGATCCGATCGACAGCGTCGGGAACATCTGGGGACGGGTCGGCCGCGGCCGGCGCCGCGGGCGGTGCGGCCGTCGCGAGCTGCTCGCTCGCGCGTGGAGCCGCACGTTCGACCACGCTCCACACGAGGCCGCCGGAGACGGCAGCGACGAGCGCGGCCGCCGCCGCGAGCTGAGGCAGCGTGAAGGCGAACCGCCGCGCCGCCGTCGCCCTGAACGGCGTCACGTTCGCTGCCCGCTCGGCTGAAGCCTTGGCGCTACGTTCGGTCGCGCTCCGACCAGCATCAATGCGGGCGGCGATGCCGCTCCACAAATCGGCGCTGGGAGGGCGCGCCACGGCGCCCGCCTGCTGCGCCCGCGCGACGACGCGCTTCAGGTCGGCGAGCACCAGCGAGCAGTCGGCGCAGCCGTGGAGGTGCGCCTCCACTGCGCGCTGCTCGTCCCCGGAGAGCTCGCCGTCCAGATACTCCGACAGCTTGTCCGTCCATTCGTCGTGCACGGTCATTCCCCTTGCAGGTGCTTCCGCATCAACATCCTTGCCCGGTGCAGCTGACGCTTCGAGGTACCGCTCGTGATGTCGAGCA
>DATFXR010000893.1:0-4103 GCA_035315685.1 Vicinamibacterales bacterium
GCTGACCAACAACTACCTGGCGTTCCAGGATCGCGTGATCGACAAGTATCAGTACACGCAACGGATGGACTACGTGCAGAGCTCCAATTCGGCGTGGATGGGCCGCTACAGCTACGCGAAAGAGAACGAAACGATGCCGGCGCTGGCGCTGAACGGCACGAAGCTCGACACGCACGTCCATCAGGCCGCGCTGGGCAATACCTGGACGGTTTCGCCGACGCTGGTCAACGAGTTCCGCTTCGGCTTCAACTACTTCTTCAACAACTTCGGCCGGGAGCTGGCCAACGTCCGCGACGTCAACAAGGAGCTGAACATCCCCGGCCTGATGGATCCGCCGCCGGATGCGTGGGGCATCCCGCAGATATCGATCACTGGGTTCAGCTCGTTCGGTGACAGCACGGAGGGGCCGTACACGAACAACAACTACGCCTACGAGTTCAACGACAACCTGTCGTGGATCCGCGGACACCATTCGTTCAAGGCCGGCGGCAGCATCCGCTACGACCGCTACAACCAGACCGGCAACCAGTTTGCCCGCGGCAACTTCCAGTTCCAGAACATCGCCACCGGCTACGCCTTCGCCGATTACATGATCGGCTACACGCAGCAGGACGAAGCCGCCGTCGCGCTCGCGGTGACGAAGTTCCGCGCGCTGAGCCAGGCCTACTACTTCACCGACACGTGGAGGGTCCGATCGGACATGACGTTCGATCTCGGCCTCCGCTACGAATACACGCCGCCCTGGTACGACGCGAACGGCACGCTGATGAATGCTTCGCTCCCGTGCCACGACACCACGCCGAACGTGCAGGACCTGGCGTGCCATCCCGTGATGGTGCGAATCGGCAGCGGTGATGTCTATGAGAATACGGTTCTCCGCTTCGCGCCGAACATCCAGGTGGCGCGCGACGGGCGCCTCGGGGACAACCTGATCTTCGACGACAAGAAGAATTTCGCGCCGCGCGTCGGCTGGGCGTTCACGCCGAGCGAGAAGTGGTCGTTCCGCGCCGGCACCGGCATCTTTTACATGCAGGACACCGGCAATCCGCGGTTCGACATGGCGCGCAACCTCTCGGGCCGCCGCCGCGACAACACGCTGCTGCTGACGCCGGATCTGACATTCCAACAGCCGTTCAGAGGCGTCGGGACGAACAACGACTGCGGCGTTTCGCCGCCGCTGGTCTGCCTGACCAACATCTACGTGCTCGGCAACATGCCGGATCGCAAGACGCCGTACATGCTTCAGTACCTGTTCAATGTGCAGCGCGAGCTCGGGGCACAGACGGCGCTCGAAATCGGCTACCTCGGGTCGCACAGCTACCGCCTCGAGCGCATGTTCGACTGGAACGAAACCACGCCCTCGGTGACTGGATCGGTTCAGAGCCGCAAGCCGTACCCGGAGTACACCAAGGTGCAGGAGATCGGCAACGTCGCGGAGGCGCGCTACAACTCGATGGCGGTCAAGCTCACGCGCCGGCTGCACCAGGGTCTCTCTGTGCTCGGCGGCTACACGCTGTCGAAGTCGACCGACAACGGCAGCGGCATCCGCGTGCTCAACGGCGACACGCTGTTCCCGCAGAACAGCTTCTGCCTCGATTGCGAATGGGGACCGTCGGTGTTCGACGTCCGCCACCGCTTCGTCGCGTCGATCCTGTACGAGCTGCCGTTCGGCGGCGGGAAGCCCTACATGCAGGACGGTGTCGGCGCCGCGATCCTCGGCGGTTGGCAGGTCAGCACGATCCTTACGAAGTCGAGCGGCTTCCCGCGGACCGCGTACGTCGGCACCGATCGATCGAACACCGGCGGCGGTCAGGATCGGCCGAACGTGGTCGTCGGACAGGATCCGACCCTGCCAGGCGATCAGCAGTCGATCAACCGGTGGTTCAACACTGATGCGTACGTGCTGCAGCCGCTCGGCACATTTGGCGACGCCGGGCGCAACACGTTCTACGGTCCGGGGATCACGAACGTCGACGCGTCGATCATCCGCAACTTCCGCCTCCCTGCCGCGAAGTCGCTGCAATTCCGGTTCGAGGCGTTCAACCTGCTGAACAACCCGATCTGGAACGACCCGAACACCACGCTGACGAGCCCGCTCTACGGCACGATCAACAGCACCCGACGGCCGATGCGCGAGGTGCAGATCGGTCTGAAATTCGTGTTCTGATTCCCGCCTCGAATCTCGAGCCGGACACGGCCGCGCGTGCGGCTGTGTCCGGCTTCACCGCCGCTTCCGTGTCCGCTCTCGTTCTGCGTGGTGACCCGCCTGCGTTCCGCAAAACTGGTATTGTGTGCGGATGCGAGCGCTTGCCTTTCTGTTCGTCGGCTTGTCCGTGCTGTTCCCGCAGCAGAGTCGCCCGTCGGCGCCTGCCGCCGCCTGCACCACGGCTACGGCAGCATGCACGGAGTGGGTCGTGCTCGGCGGCGGGCCCGCGCGATCGCTGATCTATCGCACGAGATCGCTCGACACGCCGAACGCGAACGCTCGCCGCGCGCTGATCATGGTTCATGGGACGAACCGCAACGCCGATCACTATTTTTCGACGGCCGTCACGGCGGCGTTCCTGGCCGGGGCGCTGGACGACTCGATCGTCATCGCACCGCGGATCGCCTCGGCAGCCGGCAACTGCCGCGACACGCTCGCGCCGGACGAGGTGAGCTGGAGCTGCACCGGCGACAGCTGGCGATCCGGCGGTGACGCCGCGAGTCACCATGACCTCACGTCCTTCGATTTCGTCGACGAGGTGCTGAAGAAGCTGGCCAGGAAGACGGTGTTCCCTAATCTGCGCGCGATCGTCGTCGCCGGCCACTCGGCGGGCGGGCAGTTCGTGGCTCGCTATCAGATGGCGAATCGCGTGCACGACACGCTGGGCGTCCCGGTCAGCTATGTCGTCGCAAATCCCTCGAGCTACGCCTGGCCTGACGCCACGCGACCGCAGCCGGTCGACGATGCCGCGCCCGAGAGCGCGAAGGGCGCATGGGAGACCGAGAAGGTCCACACGAAGTTCTCGTACGGCGCCTTCGACGCCTCGGCCTGCGCCAACTACAACCGCTGGCCGGCCGGCCTCGAGAACCGCGCCAGCGGCTACACCGCGAAGATCGACGACGCGCAGTTGAAGAAGCAGCTGATCTCCCGTTCGACCACGTTTCTGTTCGGTCAGGTCGACACGCTCCCGCTCGGCGGATTCGACAGTTCGTGCCCGGCGATGGCGCAGGGCGCGACCCGTCGAGCGCGCGGCGAAGCCTACGTGAAGTACGTCAACGAGAAGCTGGGCGCGAAGCACGCGGTCCAGGTCGTGCCCGAGTGCGGCCACAACGATCGATGCGTCTACACCACGGACGCGGTGCTGCCCGTGATTTTTCCGAAGCTGCCGTAGACGGCGAGCCGCCGCTCCCCGGCGCGGCCGGGACGTCGCCGAGATTGGGAATCGAGAGCTGACATGCGCACGATCCTTCTGCTTTCAGCATTCGCTCTGGTGACGCTGGCAGCCGGTCAGCAGACGGCGCCCGTGCTGCCCGCAACGGAGCCGGCGCCCTCGGTGTATGCCCTCGACGCCGCGTACCTCCAGTGGCCGCTTCCTGCGAGCGGCCAGGCGTACTCCGACATCGACGGCAGGCACCTCCACCGCTACGTCGTCGATCAGGCCGCGATCGCGCGGCGCTATCGCGATCAGGGACATCCGCAGTTCTGGGGCCGCATCACCGGCACCTCCGCCGACGCGGAATCCGCGCAGTGGCTGGCCGCTCATTTCACGCGCATCGGACTGGCCGGCGTACGCGTGCAGCCGATCGACCTGCCGCCGCAGTGGATGCCGCAGTCGTGGACGATCACGGCGTCCTCCGGTGAGACGACGCTGCCGCTCGATCGATCGGCGCAGCCGGCCTACGGCTGCCCTGGAACGATTGCGGAAGGCCTCGATATCGACGCGGCGTGGGTCGGCACCGCGAGCGACGCGGATTTTGCCGGACGCGACGTGCGCGGCAAGGCCGTCTTCATGTTCAGCATGCCGCTGCCGGGATCGATGAACAACACGTCGACCGCGGAGGGCGGCCCGAAGCGTGCCGAGGCGCACGGCGCGGCGGCCGTGTTCGAGATCGTCGCG
>DATFXR010000894.1:0-3593 GCA_035315685.1 Vicinamibacterales bacterium
CGCCGGCCTCGACGTGAACCAGTTCGGCCAGCGGCTGTCGTTCTTCTTCAACGCGCACAACGACTTTCTCGAGGAGATCGCGAAGTTCCGCGCCGCCCGCCGCCTCTGGGCGCGGATCATGCGCGACCGGTTCGGCGCGACCCACCCGCGGGCGCAGCAGCTGCGATTCCACACACAGACCGCCGGCAGCACCCTGACCGCGCAGCAGCCGGACAACAACATCGTGCGCGTGGCGCTGCAGGCGCTGGCCGCGGTGCTCGGCGGAACGCAGTCGCTGCACTGCAACGGCCGGGACGAAGCGCTGGCGCTGCCGACCGAGGAATCGGCGCGCATCGCCCTCCGCACGCAGCAGATCATCGCGGCCGAGACCGGTGTCACCAACACCGTCGATCCGGTTGGCGGCTCGTACGCAATCGAGACGCTGACGAACGACATCGCGCGCGGCGCACAGGAGATCCTCGACCGCATCGACCGCGCTGGCGGCACGCTGGCCGCGATCGAGAGCGGCCTGATCCAACGCGAGATTCAGGAGTCGGCTTATCGCGCGCAGCGTGCGGTCGACGCAGGCACGACGACCGTGGTCGGCGTGAATCAGTTCGCCGCCGATAGCAACGGCTCGGCGATCGAGACGCTCGCGATCGATCCGGCGGTCGAGTCCCGGCAGGTGGAACGAGTGCGCGCGGTCCGGGCCGGTCGCAGCGCCGCAGCCTGGCAGGCGGCGCTGGACTCGGTGACGCAAGCGGCGCGAGATGGCAGCAACCTCGTCCCGCGCATCGTCGCCGCGGTCGAGGCGCACGCGACCGTCGGAGAAATCGCAGACGCGATGCGGGCCGTGTTCGGCGAATTCGAAGAGACGGCGACGCTGTGAACCCAGAACCAGGAACCCCGAACCGCGAACCCCGCTCCCCGAACCCCGACCCCCTGCTGCGGGTCGACCGCCTGACGACGGTCTTCGATACGCGACGCGGATCAGTGGCGGCAGTAGACGACGTGTCGTTCGAGGTTCGCGCTGGCGAGACACTCGGCCTCGTCGGGGAATCGGGCAGCGGCAAATCCGTGACCGCGCTGTCGATCATGCGGCTGGTCCAGCCGCCCGGCCGGATCGCCGGCGGCCGCATGATCTTCAAAGGCCGCGATCTGCTGACGCTCGACGAACGACAGATGCAGGCCGTCCGCGGCGCCGACATCTCGCTGATTTTCCAGGAGCCGATGACGGCGCTGAATCCGGTGTTTCGCGTCGGCGATCAGATCGCGGAAACGCTCGTCGTCCACGGCCGCGCGAGCAAGCGCGACGCGCGCAAACAGGCGATCGAGTTGCTGCGCGCGGTACGAATCCCGAACCCCGAATCGCGGGTGATGGATTACCCGCATCAGTTGTCAGGCGGCATGCAGCAGCGCGTGATGATCGCAATCGCGCTGTCGTGTCAACCGTCGCTGGTGATCGCGGACGAGCCGACCACGGCGCTCGACGTCACGATTCAGGCCGAGATCCTCGATCTGCTGCGCGAGATGAAGGCGGCGCTCCGCCTCGCCTTGCTCCTGATCACGCACGATCTCGGCGTCGTCGCCGAGACCGCCGATCGCGTCGCCGTCATGTACGCCGGGCGCATCGTCGAGACCGGACCGGTACGCGAGATCTTCAGAAGCCCGGCGCATCCGTACACGCGCGGTCTCCTCGCGTCGATTCCAGGCGGCCGGCGTGGCGAGCGCCTGCGCGCGATCGAGGGCACGGTGCCGATGCTCGGCGACCTGCCGACAGGATGTGCGTTCACGCCGCGATGCCCGGATCGATTCGACCGCTGTTCCACGGCGCCGCCGCCCGATTACTCCGTCGGCGTGGAGCGAGCAGCGAAGTGCTATCTCCACGACGACGGTCAGAGGTCTCCGCTCACGCGCCAGGCAGCGATCACGCTTCACGCGCATGGCCCTCGTTGAGGTCTCGCATCTCGTAAAGCGCTTCATGCGCGATGCGGGCCTGTTCCGCACAGGGACGCCGGTATTCGCCGTTGACGACGTCAGCTTCACCATCGAGGAAGGTGAAACTTTCGGCCTGGTCGGCGAGTCGGGGAGCGGCAA
Organism: Vicinamibacterales bacterium; assembly: GCA_035315685.1. Taxonomy (GTDB): domain Bacteria; phylum Acidobacteriota; class Vicinamibacteria; order Vicinamibacterales; family CAVVIG01; genus QHWK01. Next base: position 2,077 of record DATFXR010000894.1, read on the forward strand.
GACGACAACCGGCCGCTGCATGCTGCGGCTGGTCGAGGCGACCTCGGGCGAAGTGCGGTTTCGCGGCGAGAACGTGCTCGCGTTCACGCGGACGCGGATGCGACAGGCGCGCCGCGACATGCAGATCGTCTTTCAGGATCCCTATTCGTCGCTGAACCCGCGCATGCGGGCGCGGCAGATTGTCGAAGAACCGCTCGTCATCCACCGCACCGGCGCGCGCGCGCAGCGTCAGGCGCGGGTTGCCGAGCTCTTTGACCTGGTTGGGCTCAACCCGGCACACCTCGAGCGCTATCCACACGAGTTCAGCGGCGGTCAGCGCCAGCGCATCGGCCTCGCCCGCGCGCTCGCTCTCAACCCGTCGTTCCTGATCCTCGACGAGCCGGTCTCCGCGCTCGACGTCTCGGTCCAGGCACAGGTCGTCAACCTGATGATGGATCTGCAGCAGCAGCTGAAGCTGACCTATCTATTCATCGCGCACGATCTGCGACTCGTGGAACACATCTGCAGCCGCGTCGCGGTGATGTATCTCGGCAAGATCGTGGAAATGGGGCCGACGGCGTCGCTCTTCGAAGCGCCGCAGCACGCCTACACGAAGGCCTTGCTGTCGGCGATCCCGATTCCGGATCCCGACGCGCCGCGTCGGCGGATCGTACTGGATACGGCCGCCGTCAACCGAGCGGCAGCGTTGAAGGAGATCGCCGCCGGGCATTGGGCTGCAGTGTGAGACCGCAGCAATTAAGAATTAGGAAGTAAGAATCAAGAATCCGTACACACGTTCGACGAATCTCGACCAACGAGACGCGGCGGATGACTTGCACGAATTCTTAATTCTAAATTCTTACTTCTTGATTCTTCAGGCGGCCCGCCTCACGTCGTCCTCCACCTTGCCATCGCGGATGTGGATGGTCCGGTAGGCGAATGCCGCGACGTCGGCCTCGTGCGTGACCAGCACGATGGTGTTGCCGGCCTTGTGGAGACGCTCGAACAGCCCCATGATCTCGGCGCCGGTTTTCGAGTCGAGATTGCCGGTCGGCTCGTCGGCGAGGAGAATCGAGGGGTTGTTGACGAGCGCGCGCGCGATCGCGACGCGCTGGCGCTGGCCGCCCGAGAGCTCATTGGGGCGATGCGTCATCCGCTGTGCGAGCTCGACTTTCTCGAGTGCCGTCTTCGCGCGCTCCTGCCGGTCTTTCGCCGCGACGCCGGCGTAGACGAGCGGCAGCTCGACGTTGTGCAGCGCGGTGGCCCGCGGCAGCAGATTGAAGGTCTGGAACACGAAGCCGATCTCTTCGTTGCGGATCCGCGCGAGCTCGTTGTCGTTCATCTGGCTCACCTGCTTGCCGTTCAGCAGGTACGAACCCTTGGTCGGCGTGTCGAGGCAGCCGATCAGGTTCATCAGCGTCGACTTGCCGGAGCCGGACGGCCCCATGATGGCGACGTATTCGCCGCGCTCGATCTGGACCGAGACTCCGCGCAGCGCGTGGATCTCCTCCTCGCCCATGATGTAGGTTTTCCAGAGA
>DATFXR010000895.1:0-9793 GCA_035315685.1 Vicinamibacterales bacterium
TCGTATGGTCGACGATGTGGACGAGGCACTCGAAGAGACGTTTCCCGCCAGCGATGCGCCGGCCAATACCCCCGAGACGGGGATCGGCGTGAATGGTGATCATGACGCCCCACCCGCGCCGGAAGACCCGGAGCGCGCAGCGGGCGATGCCGAGGAAATTAAGAAGTAAGAATTAAAAATTAAGAATTAAGAATTAAGAATCCGCGCCTGCGTTCGAACGATCAGGCAGCGTCGCTGCGTCACACGAATTCTTAATTCTTACTTCGTAATTCTCAATTGCACGCGTTCAGTACTCCACGAAGACATCATCAGGAAAGCAGTACAACCACCGCTCCCCCGGCTCCGCCGACGCGACCACCGGATGGTTCGCCTTGCCGGCGTGCTTGCTGGCGTGGCGGTTCGGCGACGAGTCGCAGCAGAGCGTCACGCCGCACGTCTGGCACGTGCGCAGGTGAACCCAGCGGGCGCCGATCTTCACGCATTCCTCGCACTGATACGCCGCCGCCCGCTTCACGTCGTCGAGCGCATCGATGTGCGCGCAGGATCCTTCGCTCATACGGTCACCGCTTTCCGTTCGAGATTCGGACGATCCCAGCCGGCGAGCGTCGCCGCCGCGTCGTACGTGCTCGTGAGAAACGCGGTGAGGTCGTCGGCCGGCGACGCCGCCGTGCGCACCGCTTCGTAGGGAAGAATGAACTCGTTGAAGTCCTTGCTGTAGAACGCGGCCGACGGAGCAACCGGCGCGTCCTTGAAACCGGCCGGTTCCGGCGCCGCATACGCGTAGAACACCGGCTCGGCGACTGCGCCGCCGCCGGGCCAGAAGCCGTGGCTGATCACCTCGTGTGAATAGGCTTCCCGCGTCATCGCGTCGGCGCCCGGCCGTTCCGGGGCGCGCCGTCCCGAGAACCGCGTCACCGCCACGTCGAAGCTGCCCCAGAAGAAATGGACCGGGCTGCACTTCCCGACGAACTCGGAGCGGAAGCGTTCGAGGATCGGCTTGATGGCGAGGAGAATCTCCCAGAACGCGCGCGCGGAGGCCGGATCGTAGGCGCGATGCACGTCGTCGCGATCGAACCGGATGGGATCGGCCACTTCGACCGGCATCGGCCAGACGTGGACACTCACGCCGAGCCGGTGCAGCGCGTCCATGAACAGCCGATAGAACTCGGCCACCGGGCGCGGCTCGAGCGCGAGGCGCACCTCGCCGCCGTCGGAGCAGCAGATCACGAGCTGGTGATCGACGAAGTCGAAGACGATCGTCAGCGCCCGGCTGCCGACGGGCATGACTGGCGTGACCAGGCCGCGCGCGGAAATCTGGAACGCGATGTTCCACCAATGATTGGTGCGCGGCGTCAGTGCGAGACACACCTTGCCGACGATCTGCGTCCACATGTGCAGCGTCGCGTAGGTGTCGCGCCAGGCGGCGAGAGGAAGAGGCGGCCAGCGTTCGAGGTCGGACATAATCTGAAGCCTACTATGGTTGCCGATCCGCATGGTGATCAGCCGATCCGTCGCCGCGGGCCCGACCCGGCGCGCGCGCGCCTCGTCGTCGTCTGCGTGCATGGCCGCGGCGCAACGGCGGCAGACATCCTCGGCGTCGCGGATGAACTGCAACTCGCGGACGTCGCCTACGTCGCACCTGAGGCGGCAGGACGCACCTGGTATCCGCAGTCGTTTCTCGCGCCGTTGGACGATAACCAGCCCTGGTTGAGCTCGGCGCTCGGCGTGCTTGCCAGCCTCGTCGAGACCCTGCAGGTGAACGGCGCCGCCGATCGCATTGCGCTGCTCGGGTTCTCGCAGGGCGCGTGCCTGACGCTCGAGTTCGCCGCGCGTCACGCACGACGCTACGCGGCCGTCGTCGCGTTCAGCGGCGGCGTGATCGGTCCCGACGGCAGTCCGCGCGAGTACGGCGGATCGATGGACGGCACGCCAGTGTTTCTCGGGTGCAGTGATGTTGATCCGCACATCCCGATCGAGCGCGTGCGCGAGAGCGTCGCCGTGTTCCGCCGCCTCGGCGCGCAGGTGGACGAGCGGATCTATCCGCGGATGGGACACACGATCAACGGCGACGAGATCGAGGCGGCGCGGGCGCTGTTGAGCGCTGCGGACCGTTGAGGGTGATTGCCGATTTGGGATTCGCGTGATTGGAGATGGGTGATCCGCCCCCAATCCCGAGTCCCCTCGACATCGACGATACTTACCACAGCATACGAAACCGACTGCGGCGGCGGCATGCGGGGTGGACCTCGACCAGCGCGCCGACTGCGCTGACAAGGGCACAAAGGGCAACAAAGGAAATTGCGCCCTTGGCTCCTGCGCGACGGTTTTTATTCTGCGCGCAGAGCAGCCATCGGGTCGACTCGTGCGGCGCGCCGCGCCGGTACCGCGCACGCGACGATCGCGACCAGCAGCAGCGAGAGCGGCGCCGCCGTGAGCGCGAGCGGATCGTGCGGCGCGACGCCGAAGAGCAGCGCCTTCACCAGCTGCACGGCGGCGAGCGCCGCCGCGAATCCCACGGCGCCGCCGGCAATCGTCACCGACACGCCGTCGCGCACGACGTCCGTCATCACACGCCGCGGGTCGGCGCCGAGCGCGACGCGGATGCCGATCTCCCGGCGGCGCTGCTCGACCGTGTACGACATCAGACCGTAGACGCCGATCGCCGCGAGCAGCAGCGCGAGGGCACCGAAGAACGTCGAGAACATCGCCGTCAGGCGATCCTGCAGCAGCGCCCGCTCACTGATGTAGCGCAGCGTCACCATGCGGTCGAGATTCTCGCGGCCCAGGCTTTCGACCGCGCGTTTGACGTCGTGCAGCGAGACCGACGTGCCGCGGATGACGAGACATTTGAAGTTCACCTGCGGATCCTGCAGCGCCGGGGTATAGATCGCGAGGACATTGTCGCTCTTGATGTTGTAGAGCCGCGCATCGGAGGCGACGCCGATCACCTGGAGATCCGGTGCCTCCGCCTGGAGCCCCATGCGCAGCCGCTGACCGATCGGTTCGCGCTCGCCGAACAGCTTTTTCGCCAGGCTCTCGCTGAGGATCGCGACGCGCTGCGCGCGCGAGCGATCGGACCAGGAAAAGTCGCGGCCCTGCACGACCTGGATGCCGACCGCGTCGAAGAACTTCGGCGAGACCGGCGTCTTCTGCGAGAGAACGCCCCGCTCGAGTATCGCCGGCTCGCCGCTCAACGCCACGAGCTCGCTGAACGCGCCGCCGGTTCCGGGCTTGAGCAGCGACGTGCTCACGGTGCGCACGCCCGGCAGCGCGCCGACGCGGCGGAGAAGCTCGGGGTAATAGGTGTCGTTGTCGACGCCGTCGAATCCGCCGGCGCGTCCCCAGGGATACGCGACGAACACATCGTCGGTCCGATCCACGCCGGATTGAACTGCGCGAACCGTGTCGAGACTGCGGACGAGTACGCCGGCCATGGCCAGCAGGACGAGCGACAACGCCACCTGAGTCGCGACCAGGAAGCGGCCGGTGCGGCCGGTCGCGGCCCCGGTCCGCGCGCTCTGTTGCAATGCTTCGAGCGGCGGCCGACGCGTGGCGCGCCACGCCGGCACGACGCTGAAGACGATGCCGACGATGGCTGCGGTTCCGATCGTTACCGCCATCACGCGAGCATCGGGCCGCGCATCGAACGTGATCGTCGTCAGATATTCCTCGAAGATGAACGAGGTGAGCGCGCGACAGGTCCACGCGGCGCCGACGATCCCGGCGGCGCCGCCGGCGATCGACAGCAGCACGCCTTCGGCGAGCATCTGCCGCGCCAGGCGCCACCGGCTGGCGCCGAGCGCCAGACGGATGCCCATCTCGTGGCTGCGCGCCGCCGCGCGCGAAAGCATCAGGCTCGCGAGGTTCACGCACGCGATCAGCAGTATCAGGGCGGAGATGCCGAGGACGACGACGAGCGGACGCGTGAAGCGGGTGCGCAGCGACGTCTCGTTGCCTTTCGCGGCGGACGTGACCGAGAGGCGCGTCGCAAGAAAGTCGTCGCGGCGCGCGCCCGTGTAGTCCGGCGGCACTGCAGCTTCGCGAACCGCAGGCCAGATCGTCATCAGCTGGGCGCGCGCCTGATCGAGCGTGACGCCCGGCTTCAAGCGGCCGACGACCAGGTAGGACAGTGTCGCGCTCGTCGTCAGCGATGCGATCGACCGGCCGTTCACCAGCCGATGCGCTGGCAGCGGAACGGTGAGATCCGCTTCGGCAGTGAGGCCGAAGGCAGTGAATCCCGGCGGCGCGACGCCGACGATCGTGAACGGAACGGTTTCGATCCTGATCGTCCGGCCGATCGCGGTCGCGTCGCCGTGCAGGTGCTGCTGCCAGAACGTATGGCCGACGACGACGACCGGCTGCGCCGACGGCGGATCGAGGGTCATGTCGCTCGGCGCGAGCAGGCGGCCGGCAGCCGCACGAACGCCGAGTTCGGCAGACAGGTTGCCGGTCGCCGCCGACACCATCGCGGTGGTCAGCTCGGCGCCGGTATCGACGTTCAGGCCCGCGAATCCCCACCACGCCATCAGCGAGGAGAACACCTGCTGCTCGCGCGCCAGCGTCTGCAGCATCGGGTACGAGATCAGCGACTCGGGCGACGTCCGCGTCGACGTGGTGAGCTGGACCAGGCTGCCGGGATCGCGCACCGGCAGATCGCGAAGGACGAGCGCATTGAGCAGGCTGACGATCGCCGTGTTCGCGCCGATCGCGAGCGTGAGCGTGACGAGCGCGACGATCGTGAAGGTCGGCGTCTTGCGATAGCTGCGCAGGGCGTCGCGGACGTCCTGGCCCAGGCTGTCGAGGAGCGCGTAGCCGCGGGTGTCCCGATAGGCCTCGGTCGTCCGCGCCACGCCGCCGAAGCTGCGCAGGGCCGCGAGACGCGCCTCTTGCGGAGACATGCCGCGGGCGAGGTTGTCCTCGGTGGCGAGCGCGAGGTGCTCGGCGATCTCCTCCGCGATGCGCGCATCCGATGCGCGGCTGCGGAACAGCGACGCGAGCCGCGACCGCAGCCGGCGGAGCCCGGTCATGCGAGATCCTCCGATGGCTTCAGGAACCGCTCGACGATGTCGGTGGCGCGCGACCAGTTCTCGGTTTCGGCGCGGAGCTGCTTCCGCCCGGCACGGGTGATCGAGTAGTAGCGGGCGCGGCGGTTGTTCTCCGAGGCGCCCCATTTCGATCCGATCCATCCCATCTGCTCGAGCCTGAGCAGCGCCGGATAGAGCGTGCCCTGGTTGAGGGCGAGCTGGTTGCCGCTGATCTGCTCGATCCGCCGCGCGATGCCGTAGCCGTGCAGCGGCCCGAGGGCGTCGAGCGTCTTGAGGATCATCAGCGCCAGCGTGCCGTGGAAGACGTCGGAGCGGTCGGCGGGCATCCTGCGGCTCCTTCTGTTGGCTCCCGACAGAGCATAGGCGCCAGTCCTGTTGGGAGTCAACAGAAAACCCTTGACGGCGTCGCGGCCCGGCGCTAGGCTCCTGTTGGCTCTCGACATGTCACGCAGCCGCTGGCGCATCGCGCTCGCGCGGTGGCGCGCGCTCGTCGACCGGACGGCGCGCGAGCGCGATCTCGACGACGAGATTGCCGACCACCTGGAGCGGCTCGCCGCCGAGGCGCGCGCCAGCGGCGCCACCGACGCGGCGGCGCGGGCCGAGGCCGAGCGGCGGTTCGGCGGCGTCGCGCGGACCCGCGAACGCTATCGCCAGCAGCTCGGATTCGCACGAGCCGAGGCGTTCTGGCTGGACCTGCGTCTCGCCGCCCGTGCCCTCGCCAAGCGCCCACTGCTGCTGGTCGCGGCGTCGGTGTCGATCGCGATTGGCGTGGGGCTGAACCTCGGCGTCTACGCGGCGGTCAGCCGGGTGCTGTTCGGAACCAGCCTCAGCGGCGCCGCGCCCGACGATCGCCTGATCGCGATCAGCGGTGAAATCTCCTACCCGAACTACCAGGAGTTGGCGCGCGTCGACGCGTTCAGCGCCGTCGCGGCGATGCAGGTCGCGCGCGTCGCCTGGCGCACGGACGAAGGGCCCTTTCGCGTCGGCGCGAAGGTGGTCAGCCCCAACTTCTTCGACGTCGTCGGCGTGCGGCCGGCGTACGGGCGCACATTTGCCGGCGACGCCGATGCGCACACGGCGGTGCTCGGCTTCGGATTCTGGCAGCGCCGGTTCGCCGGCGATCCGTCGGCGATCGGCCGGGCGGTCACGATCAATGGGTGGCCGTACCTGGTGATCGGCGTCCTGCCGCGCGAGTTCAACGCGCCGGTGGCACCGATGGTCGCGAGCGACATCTACCTACCGATTGGTCCGCAGCTCTGCCTCGGCCTGTCGGACCGCGCCGCGCCGCAGTTCGATCTGGTCGGCCGATTGAAGGGCGGTGTCGCTCAGGCGAAGGCACAGGCAGCGGTCGCCGCGGCGGCGGCTGATCTGGAACGGCGCTACCCGCGTGAGAATGCCCGGTTCGCGTCGATGATTCACACACAGCCGCTGTCGGGCCTCGGCTTCTGGCGCAGCATGCCAGGCGGCGCGCTGCCGCTCGTGGTCGCGGCGACGTCCATCGTCTACGCGATCGTCGGCCTCGTCCTCCTCGTCGGCTGCGCGAACGTCGCCGGCCTGCTGCTCGCACGCGCCGAAGAACGGCGGCGCGAGATTGCCGTGTGCGCGGCGCTCGGCGCGACACGCGGGCGGCTCGCGCAGCGCTTCGTCGCCGAGAGCGCGATCATCGCGCTGGCCGGGTCGGTGCTCGCCGCGTTCTTCTACCAGGCCGTCGTCAGCACGATCACGCACATCGCCTGGACCGCCGGCGGGCTGACCGTCACGCTGCCGGCACTGCCGCTCGTCTACTGCCTGGCGGTGGCGTTCACTGTGACGCTCGTCTGCGCCGTGGCGCCGGCGCTCGCGGTGAACTGCTCGACGATCGCACCCGTATTGACGACCTCGGCGGCGCAGACGATCGCCCGCAGGCGCGGCCGCCGGCTGCTCGTGGTGGCGCAGGTCGCAATCTGCGCCATGCTCCTGAGCGGCGCGTCGATCCTGCTTCACGATGTTGTTCGTATGCGGCGCGCCGATCCGGGCTTCGACACGGCTCATACGATGTCCCTCGAGGTGCGGCCGGCGGCGAACGCCGCTGGCGTGCGGCTGCGGCCCTTCGAGCGCGTGCGCGCTCTCGTCCGCGCGCTGCCCGGCGTCGAGTCGGTCAGCACGGCGCGCAATCTTCCGCTGATGTTTCTGACGCGGCGCGCGTTCGTGCACCCCGACGGTGAGAAGGGTCCGCCGCGGCGCGTCGACGTCATGCCGGTCGGTCCACGCTACTTCGAGACGCTGCAGATTCCGCTGCTGCGCGGCCGCGACCTCGCCGATCAGGACGTGCGGTTCCAGGGACGCGAGGCGACGCCAATCGTTGTCAACCAGACGCTCGCGGACCGGTTCTTCGGTGCTGCCGATCCGATCGGTCGCACGATCGTGCTCGAGTCCGACGGTCATGGCGGCGGCGACCGGAGGCTGACGATTGCCGGGGTCGCGCGCGACAGCAAGACGCGCAGCCTCGACGAGGACCCGCACCCGGTCGTGTATCTGCCTGAAGTCGGCGATTTCCTGTTCGTGCGCATGGCCGGCCAGGCGTCCGGCGCGGTGCGGATGATCGAGCGCGCGGTGTGGTCAGCGGAGGCGATCGCGTGGGTGGATGCGCAGCCGCTCGAGTGGCAGGTGCGGTTCGCGGAGCGGCCGGCCCAGATCGGCGGCACCGCGCTCGCGGCGCTTGCCGGCGTCGGCCTGATCATGGCGATGGTGGGGCTCTACGCGATGGTGAGCTACGGCGTGAACCGGCGCAGGTTCGAGATCGGCGTGCGGCTCGCGGTCGGCGCTCCGCGCGCGAGCGTACTGCGCATGATCGCGCGCGAAGGAGTGGTCGTCGTCGCGATCGGCAGCGCTATCGGCCTGGTCCTCGCGCAGCTGGCGATCCGCGCGATCGCGCCACTCGTCACGCTCAATCAGGGCCGCTTCGATCCGCTCGCTCTCGTCGTCGTCATCGTCGCGATGGCAGCAGTCGGAACGGCGGCCAGCGTCGCGCCCGCGCTCCGCGCCTCGCGCGTCGATCCCGTCGTCGCGCTCAGACACGACTGACCGCAGTTTCTCCACGCTGCAGCGGTCCGCACGACGCGAGCGACGCGGGCGCGTGCGAGCTGCAACGCGCGCCGTGTCCCGAAAGATAAAGAAATTCTTATGCAGCCGCGGAGTGCGCGGTGCGTGCGTCCGCGTTTTGTTTCGATCTCGCGTTGACGCGGCAAAACGTCGAGCGTATGTTGGCCACCGTCGCATCATTTTTCCGTCAGGACGTTCGGCCCAACACGTGTGCGTCGGGAAAGGAGCGGTTCATGTCTCGGATCCCGTGCCGTGCCCTCGTGGTCGCCGCGCTTCTCTTGTCCTCCCAATCGGGGGCGTTCGCTCAAGGCACCAGCGCCGCCAGCATTTCCGGCGTCGTGACTGATTCTTCCGGAGCCGTGCTGCCGGGTGTCACGGTGGAGGCGGCCAGTCCGGTCCTGATCGAGAAAGTCCGCTCCGCCGTCACCGACGAGCGCGGCGAGTACCGCATCATCGAGTTGATTCCCGGTTCCTACACGGTCACCTTCACGCTCACCGGCTTTTCTTCGTTGCGGCGGGAAGGCATCGAGCTGCCGCCAAGCTTCAACGCGACGGTCAACGCGCAACTGCGAATCGGCGCGATCGAAGAGACCGTGACCGTCTCCGGCGCGTCGCCGCTGGTCGACACACAGACGGTGACCCGCCAGACGGTTCTCCCGAAAGCGCTGCTCGACGCGGTGCCGAGCGCGAAGACGTTGCTGGGTTTCTACGCGTTGACACCGGCGCTGCAGTCGCCGACCAACGCGCAGGACGTCGGCGGCAGCAAAGGCGAGACGAGCTCGCGCGCGTCCCTGCATGGTTCGAAGCAGGGCGACACGAAGATGATGCTCGACGGCATGTCGTTCAACTGGTTCGAGGGCGAGGGCAGCGGCCGCACCTTCTTCGTCAACGCGCTGACCGCGCAGGAAATCGTCGTCGACACGCCGACCGGCAGCTCCTCCGCGGAGTACACCAGCAACGGCGTTGTCCTGAACGTGATTCCGCGCGAGGGCGGCAACCGCTTCAGCGGCACGCTGTTCGCGAGCGGCACGAACCACAACCTGCAGGCCGACAACATGAGCGATGCGCTCAAGGCCGCGGGGGCGATCACCAACAGCGGCACGCGCAAGGTCTACGACGTCAACGCGGTGATCGCCGGTCCGATCATCAAGGACAGGGTGTGGTTCATGACCGCTCATCGCCGCTGGGGCCGCGAGGAGCGGATCGCGAACCTGTTCCACGACCTGTCGCTCAACGATCAGTTCTTCACACCGGCCGACGGGACCAACGGTCGCCCGTTCCAGCCTGCCGATGCGGCCGAAGATCTCCGCTCGGACGACGTTCGCATCACCTGGCAGATCAACCAGAAGAACAAGGTCAACGGGTTCTACGAGTGGCAGCGGAACAACCAGCCGAACAACTTCGCCTATCTGAACGCCGGCGTCTCATCGATGGAGTCGGGCAACCCGTATTGCAACCACCCTCAGTTGTTCATGGGTAATTGGAACGACACGGCGACCAGTAACCTCCTTTTCGAGGGTGGCGTGCTGCTCTACAACTCGTGGGCGAGCACGTATGACAACCCGTGCGCCGGCATCCCGACCAACCGGCTGTTCCGCGACAACAGCCTGCCGTTTCCGTTCAACGGCAACGGACCAGTCCTGTTTCGAACCGGGCAACGGCCCTTC
>DATFXR010000896.1:0-5839 GCA_035315685.1 Vicinamibacterales bacterium
GCACCGCCGCGTCGGCAACCTGTTCGACGTGAAACTGCGCGCGATCGAGAACCTGCACAGCGCCGGCGTCGACATCGTGCCGGTGGTCACGATCGTGAACGGCGTGAACAACGAGCAGGTGGGACGCATCATCGAGTTCGCACTCGACAACCCCAAGAAGATCAACTTCCTGTCATTCCAGCCGGTGAGCTTCACGGGGCGGGACGAGGAAGTGACGCCGGAGCGGCGCGCCGCCCAGCGCTACACCTTGTCGCATCTGGCGCACGACGTGAAGAACCAGACCGGCCTCGGTGAACCGGCGCGCGACTGGTTCCCGATCTCGTTCATGGGCACGTTCACCGACTGGGCGGACGTCGTCCACGGGCCGGACGCGCAGTGGGGCCAGCTCACCTGCGGCTGCCATCCGAACTGCGGCGTCGGCATGGGGCTGATGATCGACAAGGAAACCAAGGAGGCGGTGCCGGTGACCGCGTTCCTGAAGGCCGAGCAGCTCGCCAAGGACCTCGCCCGGGTCAACGACGCCGCACGCGGCAAGTTCCTGTCGGTCGTCGGGCTCGCGCTCGCCGTCGTCCGCAACTACGATCCGTTCCGGGCGCCGACGCACTTCAAGTTGACCGATCTGCTGAGGAAGTTCGACAAGACGTTCGGCGCGACGAAGAAGGCGCAATCCGGTGGTTACGGCAAGGTGGAGGGCGATCGGACCGCCGCGGACATCGAGAAGCGCCGTGCCGATCGCTGGAATTTCCTGTTCATCGCCGGCATGTGGTTCCAGGATCTCTTCAACTACGACTTCCGCCGCACGGAGATGTGCATCATCCCGTATGCGACACAGCAGGGCGAGATTTCCTTCTGTGCGTACAACACGGGGATCGGCTGGCGCAACATCATCGAGAAGATGCACATGACGGCAACGCTCACGAAGTGGTACGAGGAGCATGGCCGCCACGAGATCTTCGCCGGCGGAAAAGCCGTGCCGCTGTCGTCGACCGCGCATTCGCTGAAGCTGAACGAGGAGGCGGTGCGCGCCGGCGCGCAGACCGATCTCGACGATCTCGGCATTGCGAAGAACGCGCGCGAGGAGAAGCTGAAGGCGCGCCAGCACAAGACGCCCGAGGAAGCCTCGAAAGAGGCGGCGTACAACGCGGAGATGGCCAAGCTCTATCGGCAGCACGTGCTCAAGGAGCAGCCGACGCTCCAGATTCAGGGCCTCGGCGGGAAGAAGAAGACGCAGGAACCGGCGCCCGTGCTGCACAAGCCAATCGTGTAGCGACATGGCTGATGGCTAAGGGCTGATGGCTGAGGTGGTCAATGGCTTATTGGCCATGAACCAAGCCATCAGCCATCCGCCATTGACGGGCGTCAGTACGCAGCGCCGCCGCCAGCGCCGCCCGATCGGCCGCCCTGGAACTGCGACGACGGCTGCTCGACGTGCGCGGATGCCTGCGATTCAAATGACGGCCACGCGGCGGATGCGGTCGCGACCGCGCGCAGCACGTCGCTATCGCTCTCGAGAATCCGATCCGCCGTGAAGCCGCCGCGATGGCCGTTCCGGCCGCTCGCCAGCCAGCGTCGCAGCACCGTCCCGACCGCGAGCAGCACGACACCGAGCAGAATCGGATCCCACGTCTGGCGAGCCCATCCCAGATATGGCTGGTTCGTCACGAGCGTCGCCAGCGCCGACGCGAGCGTGACCGCCAGCAGCGACCGATCCTTGTCGCGGATGGCGGCCGTCAATCCGGCAACCGGGAGGAGCCACGTGACGGCATAAGTGGTCCAGTAGAACCACGCGGCAACTGGGACCGGCGACGCTCCGCCGATGCCACCGAACAGATGGAGATTCAGCGAAACATAGATGCCGGCGTACGCGGCCGCCTGCAGGATCTCGTAATCGTCACCGGGCACATCATCGCGGTGACGGCGGAGAAGCACGCGCGCCCAGGCGAGGGCCGCGCCGAGGATCACGGCGGCGGTCATGCGCTGCCCAACCTCGCCGACCTCCAGGCTGAACGGAATGAAGGCGGCGCAGATCATTGCCGCCACCGCCGCATAGACCAGGCCGAATCGTCTATACACAGCGAAGCCGCTGGCCGCCCCGACCAGCGTGGTGAGCAGGCGGTGGTGCGGCAGCGCAAGCGCGCGCGCCTCCAGATCGAACGCGATCACGATGAGCAGCGCCGCCGCCACCACGAGCGCCTCCTCGACGCCGTAGCGATACACGCGGAAGGACGCGATCAGGTATTCGGCCAGTGCGCCGCAGACGATCGCGGCGATCACGAGCGTGATCGTCGTCGCGGCGTCACCGGAGATGTTCAACGAAACGAAGGCGAGAAGGACGGCTGCGCCGATGATCAGCGCGCTGAACAGCGCGAGCGCCGCACGCAGAAAGCCGTTGGTTCGCCGCAGCGGCGTCCGCAGCCGCGTGTCCAGCGCGCTGACCTGGTCGGCGTCGAGAAGGCCGGCACGTCCCCAGGCGCGCACCTGTGCCTGCATGCGGATCCGCTCTTCATCGTCGCGTGCGTAGCAGCTCATTCCTCGCGTCCGAATCGCCGCGACAGCAGGACGAGGCCGATCACGACCGCCGCACCCGAGATCACGAAGTAGGCGAGGATCGTCGTTTCGCGATGCATCGCGCGAAGCATCTCTGCACTGAGGCCGGCGTAACCGTAGACGACGCCATAGACGACGAAGGCAAAGCGCTTGAAATGGATGCCGCGCTCGATTGCGGCGGCGCAGGCGGCGGCGAGCGCAAGCGGCCAGATGGCGAGCGAACGATCGAGCGTTCCCGACGCCAGGGCGAACAGCACCGCGTTCGCCGCGATGTGCAGGTAGGTCTCGAGGAAGTGCCGTTTGATCCGAAGATGATCGAACAGCAGTCCGGTTCCGGCGACGGCGATGCCGAAGGCGAGCGTGATCTCGCGCATCGAGCCGCCGAAGAACCTGGACGCCGAGAGCCGGACGCCGAACCATCCCGCCAGCGTGGACAGCGCGAGTGACAGGACGAAGCGGTTGTCGAAGCGGTACGCCAGTGCGAAGTACAACGCTGCTGACGCCAGCAAGTAGTAGTGCCAATCGACGCCGAGTGCATGAAACCGGTACTCGAGGTAGGCGATCCCGGCGGCAAACACCAGGCAACCGAGATAAAGGACGTAGTCGAAGGAAAAGGTGGGTGCGGCAACGCGCTCAGGCGCGTACGGCATTCCTCGAGCGAAGCAATACCAGAGACAGCCGGCGAAGACGCTCGTCAGGGTGACGAGCACGGCGGCGTCGCCGGCGCTCGCGAAGTGCTCACGCAGCGTCCACGCGACGCCGCCGGCGATCGCGACGACGCCCAGATAGAGAAGCGCGTTGAGCTCGAGAAAGACCGAGAAGCGTTGCCTGCGGACGAGCGCCGCGAGGCGCGCGTATTGCTCCACGGTGATCAGGCCCGCGGTCCGCCACTCCTCGAGGTAGCGCTCGGTCGTCATCGACTATCGCGCCGTCGCTCCACCTCCGGATGCGGCGACGACGGCGACCACCTCGATCTCGAGCAGTAACTCGGGCCGGACGAGGCCCTTCACCTCGACGAACGTGCTCGCCGACGTCGTGTCGGCAAAGTACTTCGCGCGCACGTCACGGACCGCCTGTACCTTCGACATGTCCGTGATGTAGCTGTTCATCTTGACGACGTCGGAGAACTTCGCGCCCGCCGCCGTCAGCGCCGTCTCGAGGTTCTTGAACACCTGCTCCGCCTGCGTCTTCATGTCGCCAGCGCCGACCAGGTTGCCGTCCTTGTCGTAGGCGATTTGCCCCGAGATGTAGATCGTCTTCGCCGGCCCGGTCACCTCCACCACGTGCGTGTAGCCGGTCGGCTTCGACAGCGCGGGCGGATTCGTGCGCTTCACTTGCGGCCCGCGCGCCTGCGCAGAGGCGAGAACTGGAGCGAGGAGCAACGCCACCGTGATCGCAACACGCATGTGACCTCCAGACGCCCGACTTACCGCTTTTTTGTGGTCGTGCTCTTGGCCGGCGGCGCCGGCTTCGGCGGCGGCCCCGGCCGGTACTCCAGCGTCAGGTTGCTGACGACCGCGATCGGGCGGCCCGCCTGCGTGTACGTTGCCGTGCCGTCCATGCGATCCACCGTCAGCTTCTCGCCGAGCAGACTCACCTTGTCTTCCCCCTCGGGGATCTCGATCGACACGGCCTCGGTGCCGGTCGGAGCCACGGCCTTCACGCCGCCTGGTCCTGCACCGCCGCTGACACGGTCGATGAGATCGGCAGCCGTCCGGAATTCGGTCTGCACGACCGCGCGGCTGAGCAGCGTATTGTCCATCGTCAGGACGCCGATGGTCGCGGTATAGCGTGTGAACGCGCGCTTCGCCTTGACCTGCTCTTCCGAGTATGTGTGGAGGTTGTGCAGATCGAACGACAGCGTGGCGGGACCTTTGTGAGGCGGCACGGTGACGAGCACGCCTCCAGCGGGATCGCGGCCGGCCATCACCTCGCAAAACGCGACCCTGGTCTTCACGCCGACGCCGAGCTGCGTCGGACAGGCCGTTTCGGGTGTGATTGTCTTCGGCGGCGCCGCCGGCGGCGGCTTGTGCGCGGGCGGCCGGCGCGTCTGCGCCGAAAGAGACGCAGTCAACAGCAGCGCTATCGCGATCGCAGGGCGCATGGGAGCAGTGTACCAGACATGGCTGATGGCTCATGGCTGATGGCTATGGTCGGTGGCTGATGGCCATCCGCGGTCTTCATGCCATCAGCCCTCAGCCCTCAGCCATTGACGAGCGCGCTAGTGCGTTCCTCGCGCGCGCTCCTTGAGATTCGCGTCGAAAAAGTCCTCGACGCGGTGCCATGCGTCGCGCAGGACGTGCTCCCGCGTGAAGTAGTGGAACTCACCCGGATACGTCATGAACGACACGAGATCGCCCTTGCCCTTTTTCAGCAGCTCGTCGATGAGGCGGACGGAATGCAAGTACGGCACGTTGACGTCCGACGTGCCGTGCAGCACGAGCAGCGGCCGTTCGAGGCGATCCACGTGCGACAGCGGCGACGCGTTCGCGTACACCGACGGGTTCTGCTGCGGCGTGCCGATGCGACTCGCCGTCCAGCCGCCGTGATACGGATCCTCGTAGTACATCGCGTAGTCGACGACGCCGGCGACGTCGACACCGGCACGAAACAGCTTCGGCTGATCGGTGACTGCGATCAGCGTGAAGAAGCCGCCGTAACTCAGCCCCCAGACGCCGACGCGATCGGTGTCCACGTAGTTGAGCGTCTTGAGATAGTTCGCGGCCATCCACGCATCCTTCGCATCCTTGCCGCCGACGTCCATGTAGACACCTTCGCGCCAGTCGCGGCCGTAGCCGATGCTGCCGCGATAATCGGGCGCGATGACGACGTAGCCCTGCTGCAGCAGGTACTGGTGGACGCTGTAATAGACCGCGTAGTTGCGCTGCACGTGCCAGCCGTCATAGTTCTGGTTCACGCCGTCGCCGTGGATCCAGACGATCGCCGGATGCTTCTTGGTCCGGTCGAGGTTCTTCGGTACGAACAGCCAGGCGGGCACCTGCTGACCATCGGGGCCGGCGTACCTGACCATCTCCGGCTCGACGAACGATGCGCGATCCATCGACGCCGGCATCGAATCGGTGAGCCGCGTCGTGTTCTTCGACGCGACGTCGACCACCCACAGATCCGCGGAATTGTGCGGATCGGTGTGCTGATACAGGAGACGCGTCCCGTCGGGCGACCATTGCGGCGCGATGTTCGTCCCGCGTCCGCTCGTCACGGCATTGATTGTCGCGTGCGAGGGATCGGATCCGAGCGTCGCCACGAAGAGGTGACGGTCGCCATAACGATC
>DATFXR010000897.1:0-5235 GCA_035315685.1 Vicinamibacterales bacterium
GGCAGCCGCGACGCGATCAGCTCGAGCGGCAGCCGTTCGGCGTCGCGGAACTTCGCCGCCCAGGCCGGCCCGAGCGCGTCGGTCATCCCCTGCAACTCGCCGCTCGAGAGCCCGTCGCTGAAGGCAAAGACCGTCGAGCGATCGATGCCGATCACTCTCGGCTTTCGTTCCAGGACGACCTCTTTCAGCAGCAGCCACTGCTCGTCACCCCAGAGCTCCGCCTGCCGTCCGTTGACCGGGTTCGCAACCGCTTTCGCCGACGTGCGCGCGTCGAAGAGGCCACCCTGCGACGTGCCACCGAGCGCAATGCGCTCGACGCAGGTCGACGCGGGCGCGCCGCCGGCCGCCGCGCACTTGTCGAAGAACACATAGATCGTGCGGCGGCGCGCCGCGAACGTCTCGGGCGCGACCAGCGATGAGAAGACCGGATCCTCGTTGTACTCCCGCATCGGGACCACCCACATGTCGATCCCGTGCTTGCGCATCAACGCGGGCAGAAAGGTCTCGAGGCGTTTTTTCAGCCACTGCTGCTGCATCGCCGCCTGCTCGCGCAGCGTGCCGAACGGCCGATCGGCGGACGGCAGGGCACCGGGTGCGAGGCGATCCTGAGCGGAGGCGATCGCGGGCAGCGCCGTGAGCACCAGGACGAGCGCGTGTTTCTTCATGCGGGGATTCTCGCAGATCGTCCGGCGCACAGCCAGCCGGCCGCGCCGTCTTTCGCTTCGCGTTGCGCACCGGACGGCCGCACAATGCGATCATCGCGCCGTGGCAACGCCGCCTCTACAGACCGCCCGCCTGATTCTGCGACCCGTCGCCATGGACGACGTCGGGCAGTTGCAGGCGACCTTTCCGCAATGGGAGATCGTGCGGCTGCTGTCGAACGAGATCCCCTGGCCGTATCCGCCTGACGGCGCCCTCACCTACGTCCGCGACGTCGCCCTCCCGGCGATGGACGCCGGGACCCTGTGGATGTGGACCGTGCGCCTCAAGTCCGATCCGGAACGGATCATCGGCGCGATCGATCTCAAATTATCCGCGGACGAGAACCGCGGATTCTGGATCGCGCCGCCGTGGCAGGGTCGCGGTCTGATGACGGAGGCAGCGGACGCGGTCACCGAGTACTGGTTCGACGTGCTGGCGCAGCCGGTGCTGCGTGTCCCGAAGGCGAGCGTCAACGCACCATCGCGCCGGATCTCGGAGAAACAGGGCATGCGCCTCGTCTCGACCGGGGAGCGCGACTACGTGAGCGGGCGCCTGCAGGTCGACATCTGGGAGATTACCGCCGAGGAATGGAAGGCACGTCGCGACGGCTAGGCGGTCGTCGGTCCGGCTAAAGCCGGACACCGCGGCCATCTGGGCCTGGGGTCTGGCTGACAGTCGGCCAGAGCCTTCGCACTACGACGCTCACACCTAAGCTGGAGCCGCGTCCGTAGCGTCCGGCTTCAGCCGGACCTCGCCGCGATCACGCAGCCGGTCGTCGGTCACGCGCCTCCCGGCGCGCCTGCTTGAATCCTTCGCGCAGCTCGCGCTGTTTCGGATACCAGAAGCCCGAGAACACGCTCTCCATCCGTCGATCGACGAGCAAGGCGATGAGGTACGCGGCAACGAAGCCCACCGCGGCGGTGACGGCCGCGGCGTCGGCCCCGTAGTTCGTGCGGAAGCGGACGGCTTCGAACATGGCGCCGAACAGCGCGCCGATACCGACGACACACGAGGCGAGGTACAGGTAATACGACGCGGTGCCGAGGCGCATCTTCCCTCGCACTCGATCGAGCAGCGTGCCCTCGGGGATCGTGGCGAGCACGCGCGCCGCCGCCTTCGCCCGGCGCGCCGCATGCGCCGTCTCGCCGGTGGGCGGCGGTGTGAACACGACTTCAGCATTTTGCGGCAGGTTGCCTGGCGAATAGTCGTCGGTTCCGTGCGCGATGCGCTCGAGCACGCTGACGTGCACCTTCGGCGTGACGTTGTTCTCGACGCAGAGTGTCGCGATGTCGCGGACCTTCCACCGATAGAACATGCCGGCACCGGCGCGCGGATCGTAGAGTTTGTCGTCCACGCTCGCGTGCTCGCGGAACGACTGCCGTTCGCTCGCGTAGATCCGCAGGCCCTTGAGTGTCGGCGCACCTGCGGGCTCGCCGGGCGCTGCCTCGAGTGGCCGTTCCGCCTCGCTCAGCAGCCAGTCGAGCGCGACGAGCGACATGCCCTGCTTCGGGTAGCCGCCGCCGACGTTCGAGTGGGCCCCGGCGAACCAGACCTGCGTGATCCGCGATGCGTCGCCGGGCTGCTCGTGCCACAGCAGTGGCGCGAACGATTCGCGCTGGTCGTCGATCGCCAGCGCCTGAGAGGCGCGCCGCACGAGCGGGCTGAGCGTGTGGTCCGAAAACTTGAACTGATACAACGTCGCGTTGATCACGTCGCTCAGGTGAAACGGCAGACCGACCGCATCCACGGTGTCCCACACGCCGACGAAACGGATCGGAATGGCGTCCGGTCGCGAATGTTCCCGCTTGAACTGTTCGCCGGCGTCGGTCGTGGTCTTGACGAACCGCCGCCACAGTGCGGGCCGGTAGCATTGACGATAGGCCTTGTATCCTTTCTTGACGACGCCCTGCAGGCTCGCAAACGTCTGCGGCTGCAGCCGGTCGGGATCGACCAGGCCGCAGGCCTGAATGAACCCGACGAGCGTCCGCACCGTGAACGCGCCGCGGCTGAACCCGAACATGTAGATGTCGTCGCCGGGGTCGTAGACCCGCGCCAGCTCTTTGTACAGATGCCTCACGTTCCGGCTCAGACCCCACCCCGTGGCGCCGCTCAGGATCTTCAGCGGCTTGAATCGCTCGGTGCCGACCCCGTCGTCATAGATCGCAATCTGCGGGGTCGCGTTCGAATCGTAGCGATGCGACTCGAGATCGACCGCCTCGAACAGCTTGAACACGTTCGTCCCGCGCCCCTTGATCGCCGTATTGCCGGTGCCGTCCGAACACACCACGATGCGCTTTGCCATGACCTGTCTCCGTCTTCACTTCACGCCGGTACATCGACCCGGCCCTTCTGCACGTTGGCCAGCACTTTCCACGCGGTCGGCAGCGCCGGCGCGAGTGCCGGCACGTAGCTGATCCATGCGTCGACCAGTTGCTCCTGCGTCAGCAGCAGCAGCCCGGCGAGCCCGAACGCCACGGTCAATCCAGTCGTCGCGATGGTTCCCCACGGCACACGGACGCCTTCGTGTTCCCACTCGAGGATTGACTCGTGCGGCACCACCGCGATCACGAAACGCCGGAACGTTTCGTTCATCACCTCGAACACGCGATCCCGCCGCACCAGCCCGCCGCGCAGCAATTCGAGAACGGCCGCCCGACTATTGGGATTGACGACGCCCTCCTCCGCGACCTGGCGGAGCACCACCTTCTCGTCGGCGGAACAACTGCTCCACAGCGCGGCGTAGAACGGCTGCGCGGCTCGGCCGATCTCGACGAGGATCGCCGCGGCATCCAGCGCTATCGTTCGAGTCCCGGGCACGGCAGGCGGCAGGCGCGCCACAAGCGTCTCGCCGATGACGAGCAACTCGGGTGCAACGCGGCACTCCGCGACAATCGTGTCGCGCACTGCGGTCGGCAGGTTGGCGGTTTTCGAGAGCGACTGGGCGAAGCTCGCCGCACGCGATTCGTCGAGCGCGATCGCCAGATACTCGCGGCGGAAGCCCTCGAACAGGCGGACCCAGCGCTGCCGATCGGGCGCCGACGGCTGGCATTCGTCGAGATACTCGATCGGGTCGCGCACCGCGCTGCACCACACCGCTGTGTCGCGGCCATAGACGATCGGCTCGAGACAGGCGAGCATCCGTTCGCGGAACGCCTGATCGTCGAGACGATGCTCCAGGCGATCGACCGCGACGATCGTCTCCGGATTCAAGCTTGCGTCGCGAATCGCATCGGCCCATGCGGTGTCGTGGACGTCGGCTCCAGGACCGCAGTCGGCGGCGACGTCGACCGTGGACGGCGGGCCGATCGGCTCGTCGATGAACGTCAGGCTCCGGACGTCGAACACACGGACGCGCGGATGGCGAGACAGGCGCGCGGTTCTCGGCGACCCGGGCGGCCCGATCAGCAACAGGCTGCTGTCATCAGCAGCGCCCTCCGGAGCGGCGAGCGGTGTGCTCGTCCGCAATTCGGAGGCGAACAGCGGCCACATCAGGTATCGCACCAGCAGGCAGGCGATCCCCATCAGCCCCAGCGCGACGACCAGCGAGACACCCGCTGCGGGTGATGCTGCGATGACCGGCACGAACCCCCACCTGGTCTCGCGCTCGGTGAACGTTTCGCGCCGGCGCCTCAGCGGCAGACGCTCATCGTCGATCGCGACGTGCCATCGACCGAGTCCGTGGGCCGGCATCACCATCAGCAGATCCGCGGCGATGTCGTTATACGGTCGATACGCCATCGTGAGAAACGCGCGCAGCGGCATGGAATCGACCGTGACCGCGTCGAGGACGGCAGCGCGAGCGTCGATCACCGGCAGGTCGACGTCCCACAGCGTGGCTTCCGCGCGGCGAACTACGGTTGAGTGGACGCGATCGCACGGTTGCACGCCGCGATCGAACCCGTCGCACAGCTTCATGCGCTTCGTCTGCGCGGCAATCCGCCGCTCGCGGATGTCGAGCTGAGCCGCGAGCTGCGATTGCGCCCGCGTCACGACGAGCTCCGCATGGAACGTCTGTGCGATGTGAAAACAGACCATCACCGGCACCGCGGCGAGGAGGAACAGCAGCGACGCGCGAGCCAGCAAGAAATCGGTCATCCAGCTCGGCGACGGCGGTCGGGCGGCAGCGGCCTCCCGCCTGACCAGCGCGAACGTCGTCGCGAACGCACCTGCGATGAGCAGGGCCGCGACCGCCACCAGCGCCGCCGGCCCCACCGCGACGAGCGCGACACTGCAGCCGAGCGCCGCCGCGACGTTGACCGCCGCGGCGCGACGGAACGCCGAAACCTTGCGCGAGGTCGGCCAGAACCACCGGTCGAGCACGGCAGGACGGAAAATCCCGAACAGCGCCCACGCTGCGGCCAGCACGCCGGCGTACACGGCAAACATCGAGATGGTCAGGATGATCGTCTGGAGGTTCGCGGTTTCACCGACTGCTGCCTCCTGGAAGACGACGAGCGACCAGCGCGGATCGCCGAACGGGCTCACGTCGAGCGGGACGACGTGGAATCGGTGCGCGCGGCCGAGATACTGACC
>DATFXR010000898.1:0-2874 GCA_035315685.1 Vicinamibacterales bacterium
CATCGCGGCGCCGGTGATCGCGCTGATGTTCGTGCTCGGCACGAGCACGGTCGTCGCCTACGTGCCGAACGACAGCATCGACCTGATTGGGCCGGTCGCGCAGGTGCTGCGCATCGGCTACGGGCCGTTCGGCGTCGCGACACCGATCGTGACGATCGCGATTCTGATGACGCTGGCGATGCGTGTCGGGCAGGCGAGCGTCGCCTTCACCGCCGTGGCGCGTCTGCCGATGGTCGCCGGGTGGGACCAGATGCTGCCGCCGTGGTTCAGTCGTCTGCATCCGACCTACAGGACCCCCGTCAACTCGATCATCCTCGTCGGCGTCGCGTCGTTCGGGATCGCATCGTTGAGCCTCGTCGGCGTCGGACAAGCCGAGGCGTTCCAGCTGCTGTTCAACGCGAGCGGCATTTTTTATGCGCTCACCTATGCCGTCATGTTTGCGATCCCGTTGTTCGGCCTTCGCGGCATTCGTCCAGGACCGCCGATGTGGCTGCGACTGGCCTCGCTCTCCGGCCTCCTGATGACGCTGCTCTACGTCGTGCTCTCGGTGTTTCCGATCATCAAGGTCGAGAGCGTGTTCGCGTTCGCGCTCAAGATCACGTCGATGATCGTCGCGATGAACCTGGTCGGGATCGCAATCCTGGCCACGGCGCGCCGGCGGGCGACCGCGTCTGCAGCGCCGCCGCCACCGCAATCGCGCGGCGCCGCATAATTGAGTTCCGAGTTATTCGTAAAGAGTTCATCTGTGCTCGACCGCAACGAGCACATGTCACATCGGCGTCACGCTCCGGGATCAAAGCCGACACAACCGGTTGCTAGCCTCCTCGACTTTGTGGAAAGGAGGCGGCGATGCAGGTGTGGAGGAGGAAATCCTTCGCGGCGGTCGCGCTCGCAGCAATGGTGAGCGGGCCAGGGGGAATCGTGCGGACATCGGCAGAGCAGCGCACGGCGAGCGAGGCCGATCAAGCACGCGACGACGCCGAGCGTGGCGTCCGCACGGCGACGCCAATCAAACATGTCGTCGTGATCATTGGAGAGAACCGGACCTTCGACAACGTGTATGGCACCTACATGCCGAAAGACGGACAGCACGTATCGAACCTCCTGTCGCGCGGCATCGTCCACGCCGATGGGTCACCGGGTCCGAACAGTGCGGCAGCCACGCAGTTTCGCTTGACGACGATCAACCCGGTTCGGTACTTCATCGATACCAACACCCTGGTTGCGCCGGGCAAGGTGGCGTACAGCCCATTCCTTCCGACGCCGGAGGCGGGCTCGGCGCCGCCGCAGCCGGTGACGCGTGCGCAGCTGCAGAAGGATCCGGCGCCGGCGGCGCCGCCATTCGATGCGCACACGTTTTCGTTCGATCAGCTGCACCAGATCTCGCCGGTGTTCGAGAAGAAGAAGGACCTGCGGCTGTTGACGACCGGCGCGACCGGCCTCACGAACTGCACGGCGGATCCGACCGAACCGCCGTCGTCGTGTCAGCAGCCCGACACGCGGGTCGAGAATTTCGACGCGCTGCCGAATACCGTGTTTCCCATCGTCGGCCGCGAGCTGCCGTACGACGCCTACACAGGCGACATGGTTCACCGCTTCTTCCACATGTGGCAGCAGTCGGACTGCGATATCGCCCACGCGACCGCGGCCGATCCAGCCGGGTGCCGCAACGATCTGTATCCGTACGTCGGCGTCGCGCGCGGAGACGACTCGGGCAGCAATTCGATGGGGTTCTACAACGTGCTCCGGGGCGATGCGCCGCTGTTCAAGCGTCTCGCCGACCAGTACACGATGAGCGACAACTACCACCAGCCGGTGATGGGTGGGACCGCCGTCCAGCACACGATGATGATGACCGGCGACGCGTTGCCGTGGGATGCGGTCGCAGGATTGCCATCGCAGCCGCCGACCGCGCAGGTGGCCGATCCGACGCCGAAGAGCGCGACCAACCCGGCGTTCGTTCGCGATACGCGCTGGACGAAATGCGACGAGACGCAGCCGGGCATCAAGCCGATCCTCGACTATCTCCGGACGCTGCCGTGGCGGCCGGACCTGACGGCTTCGTCCTGCGCGCCCGGACGCTTCTACATGATCAACAACACGCGGCCGGGATTCCTGTCGAACGGCGCGATCAATACCGCCGCCATCAACGCCGGGACTGCCGCGCCGCCGTCGTCGCTCCGCACCATCGGGGATGCGCTCAACGAAAAGCAGATCGGGTGGGCCTACTACGGCGGCGGGTTCAATGCCGCACGGCGCTTCGACAACGGTTCAACCGATCCGGTGGACGTGCTGATTGGGACCGGCGGCGACTGGTACTGCGACATCTGCAATTCATTCCAGTACGCCGCGTCGATCATGGGCAATCCTGCCCAGCGCGCCGCCCACATCAAGGATGCCGTCGACTTCTTCAGCGACGTCGCCCAGGACCGTCTGCCGGCGGTTTCCTTCGTCAAGCCCGACAGCTTCGACGATGGCCATCCGGCGAGCTCGAAGCTCGACATCCTGGAAGCGCTGATCGACCGCGTGATCGACGCTGTCAAGTCGCAGCCCGGCCTCTTCGACGACACCGCGATCTTCGTCACCTTCGACGAAGGTGGTGGCTATTGGGACTCAGGATTCTTTCAGCCGATCGATTTCTTCGGTGACGGCCCGCGCATTCCGTTCATCGCGGTGTCGAAATTCTCGCGCGGCGGACGGATCGTTCACAGCTACGGCGACCATGCGTCGGTACTGAAGTTCATCGAGCGGAACTGGTTCCTTCAGCCGCTCACCAGTCGCAGCCGGGACAATCTTCCGAATCCGACCGTGAGCGATGGCAATCCTTACGTGCCGCTCAACATGCCGGCGGTCGGCGATCTCTTCGACATGTTC
>DATFXR010000899.1:0-3636 GCA_035315685.1 Vicinamibacterales bacterium
TAAGGGGCGTGATTCGCTCGTGGATCCGCAACGCATCCGTAACTTCTCGGTCATCGCGCACATCGACCACGGCAAGTCGACGCTCGCCGACCGCTTCCTCGAGATCACCGGCGCGCTGCAGGCGCGCGAGATGGAGGCGCAGGTGCTCGACGCGATGGATCTCGAGCGCGAGCGCGGGATCACGATCAAGGCGCACCCGGTCCGCCTCACCTACAACGCGAACGACGGTCAGGACTACGTGCTCAACTTGATCGACACTCCCGGGCACGTCGACTTTTCGTACGAGGTGACGCGATCGCTGGCGGCGTGCGAAGGCGCGCTGCTGCTGGTCGACGCGTCCCAGGGAGTCGAGGCGCAGACGCTCGCCAATGCCTATCTGGCGGTCGACGACAACCTCGAGATCATCCCGGTGATCAACAAGATCGATCTGCCGGGCGCGCAGCCGGAGGAGGTGCGACGTCAGATCTCCGACATCATCGGCCTCGATGGCGATCACGCGATGCTGGCGAGCGCCAAGCAGGGCACCGGCGTGCCGGAGATTCTCGAGGCGATCGTCCATCGGCTGCCGCCGCCGGGCGGGACGCCCGATGCGCCGCTGAAGGCGCTGATCTTCGACTCCTGGTACGACCCCTACCGCGGCGTCGTGATCGTCGTCCGGGTCATCGACGGTGTCCTCAAGCCGGGCATGAAGATCCGCTTGATGGCAGAAGGCCAGGACTACGAATCGCTGCAGGTCGGAGTCTTCAACCCGAAGTCGGTCGAGGTCGACGAGCTGGGCGTGGGCGAGGTCGGGTTCCTCGTCGCCAACATCAAGAAGATCAGCGACGCGAAGATCGGCGACACGATCACCGAGTCGGCGCGGCCGACGCGCGAGCCGTTCCCCGGCTTCAAGGAACTGAAACCGATGGTGTTCGCCGGCTTGTACCCGGTCGAAGGCCATGAGTATCCCGAGCTGCGCGACGCACTGGAGAAGCTGCGGCTGAACGATGCGTCGTTCTTCTACGAGCCGGAAACGTCGGTTGCGCTCGGGTTCGGCTTCCGCTGCGGTTTCCTCGGCCTGCTCCACATGGAGATCGTCCAGGAGCGGCTCGAGCGCGAGTTCGACATGGATCTCGTCACCACCGCGCCCGGCGTGCTCTACCGCGTCACGACCACCGACGACGAGGTGCAGGAGATCGACAGCCCGGCCAAGCTGCCGGAGGCCGGCCGCATCGAGAAGATCGAGGAGCCGGTCATCACCGCGATGATCATGACGCCGTCCGAGCACGTCGGCGGCATCCTGCAGCTCTGCCAGGACAAGCGCGGCGTGCAGAAGAAGCTCGAGTACCTCGCGGCCGATCGCGTGCTGATCACCTACGAGCTGCCGTTCAACGAGGTCGTGCTCGACTTCTACGACAAGCTGAAGACGATTTCGCGCGGCTACGCATCGCTCGACTATCATGTGACCGGCTACTGGCCGTCGCCGCTGGTGAAGCTCGACATTCTGGTCAACGGCGATCCGGTCGACGCGCTGTCGGTGATCGTGCACCGCGACATGGCCTATGAACGCGGCCGCGCGCTGGCCGCGAAGATGCGCGAGCTGATTCCACGGCAGATGTTCGAGGTCGCGATCCAGGCGGCGATCGGCGGCCGGATCATCGCGCGCGAATCGGTGAAGGCGATGCGCAAGAACGTCCTCGCCAAGTGCTACGGCGGCGACATCACCCGGAAGCGGAAGCTCCTCGAGAAGCAGAAGGAGGGCAAGAAGCGCATGAAGCGGGTCGGCAAGGTCGAGATCCCGCAGGAGGCGTTTCTCGCGGTGCTCAAGATGGGGACGGAATCCGAATGACCGTGGATTTCAAGAAGTCGACGCTGCGCGAGTACTTCGAGTCGATCGTGATCGCCGTCATCCTGGCGCTGTTCATCCGCACGTTCGTCGTACAGGCGTTCAAGATCCCGACCGGCTCGATGGAAGAGAACCTCCTCATCGGCGATCACCTGCTCGTCAACAAGTTCATCTTCGCGCCGACCGCATCGCCGATCGAGCGGGCGGTCCTGCCGGTCGGCACGATCAAGCGCGGGGACGTCATCGTGTTCAAGTATCCCGAGGAGCCGGAGCGCGATTTCATCAAGCGCGTGATCGGGCTGCCGGGTGAGACCGTCGAGCTGAAGGACAAGAAGGTCTACATCAACGGCAAGGGCCTCGACGAACCGTACGTGCATTTCCTGCAGCCGCCCGGGCAGAATTCCGAGTTTCACGAGGTGACGTCGTTCGACGTGCGCGAGCGCTACGGGCCGGTGACGGTTCCGTCGGATCACTTCTTCGTGATGGGCGACAACCGCGACAATTCGCAGGACAGCCGCTACTGGGGCTTTCTGCCGCGCGACTACGTCAAGGGCAAGGCGCTGGTCATCTACTGGTCGTACGAGTCGGAGCGCGAAGACTACGCGGAGGACGGCGCCGGCGCGACGCTGAAAGGACTGATCTCGGTGTTCGCGCATTTCTTCACGCGCACGCGCTGGGATCGGATGTTCCACCAGATCCACTGATGCTTCGGACCGCGCTCAAGCTCGCGCTGGTCGCCATCGTCGCGAACGCCACGTGGCATCTGTTCGTGGTCTACTCGGCGCAATACAAGTTCAAGGACGCCGTGCAGTACGCGGCGGAGTCCCGCGGGAAGAAGACCGACGAGCAACTCAAGCAGGAAGTGTTCGGCCTCGCCATGCAGGCCGAACTGCCGGTCGATGAGGAGACCGTGAAGGTCCAACGTCTCGACCCGACCCACACCATTGTCGAGACCAGCTACACGCGGACCGTCGAGCTGTTCCCGGGCCTCACCTATCCGTGGCCGTTTACCGTCCACGTGGACGCGTACACCAAGGTGCTACCCGACACGAAGTAGATCTTCCGCGCGTTGCGCGATCGCCGCAGCCTGCCCCATCAGATCACGCGCCTCGGCGCCGACGGCGCCGCGGTAGTTCGCGTCGCCGATTGCCTCGAGGTTGACGTCGACGTTCAGCTTCGCGCCGGCGGCTCCGGCCTTCAGCATCGCGATCGCCACACCGACGTCGCTCGCCGCAGACGTGTAGCCGTGCGCGGCGACGACCGCCGCCTGCTCGAGCGCGCCAGCCGATTGCCGCATCACCAGCAGCGGTGCGTCGGTCGCGGCGCGCAGCGCGCGCTGAATCGCCGCCTTGCGCGCGGCCTGTTCGTCAGGCGTCCGCTTCGGCAGTTTGTACGCCGCGACAACGCCGTCGTAGGCGGCCGTGTCCTGGTCGATCGCCGCCGTGAGCCGCTCGCGGATGGCGGCCAGCGCGTCCGCCGCCGCCGCCAGCGCCGCGCGATCGTCGGTCGAGCCGTTGCGGGTCTTCGGCAGCGACGCCACCATCATCAGCAGCGACGCGCCAATCGCGGACGAGAGCGCGGACGCCGATCCGCCGCCTGGCGTCGGATCCGGCGAGCTGAATGCGGCAAGGAGATCGGAGAGCGCCAAATCACGCAGCATGCACGACGCGTCCCTTCTTGATCACGATGCGGATCGGATCGGCGCCGACGCGGATCAAGTCGATCGCCGGCCCGTCGACGACCACCGCGTCCATCTGTTTGCCGGGCTCGAGGCTGCCGACGCGATCGTGCCGATCGAGCGAGTATGCCGC
>DATFXR010000900.1:0-8926 GCA_035315685.1 Vicinamibacterales bacterium
GGCGACCGGCGCGATCCTGCACGAGTTCGTCGCGCCCGACCAGCCGCACGAGGCGGCGGTCTCGGCTGACGGCGCGACCGTCTTCGCCTCGGTTCCGGCGGCGGGGTTCGTCGAGATCCTCGACGCGGCGACGTTCAGGGAAAAGGGCCGGATCGACAGCGACCACTTCCGGCGGCGCGACGGCAAATCCGCGTCGCCGCACGGCATGGGTCTGAACGCCGACGGCTCGAAGTTGTACATCGGTACCGAAAATGCCGACGTGCCAGGCGTTGTCGTCTATGACGTGAAGGGCGGCAAGGTCCTGCGCAAGATCGATCTGCTGCTCCGCGGTGGTCACTATCTGCAGGTGCAGCCGGCCACCGACAAGCTGTATTACCCGCACCGCAACGACAACCGCGTCGTCGTCGTGGACACGAAGAGCGATCGCATCCTGAAGATCATTCCGGTCGAGGGTGGTCCGGTCGGCGTCGCGTTTGCGCCC
Organism: Vicinamibacterales bacterium; assembly: GCA_035315685.1. Lineage (GTDB taxonomy): Bacteria > Acidobacteriota > Vicinamibacteria > Vicinamibacterales > CAVVIG01 > QHWK01. Next base: position 482 of record DATFXR010000900.1, read on the forward strand.
AACGGCGAGGCCTGGCTGCACGAGGACGGCGACGGATCGGTGACCGTCGTCGACTCGAAGACAGACGATGTGATCAAAGTGATCCCGACCGGCGGCAGCGGCGCCGGACGCATGGCGGTGTCATCCGACGGCCGCTACGCCGCGTCGACGCACAGCGATTCGCAGGACGTCGCGATCATCGACGCCGCGGCGAAAACCGTGAAAGCGACCGTGAAGATCGGCAAAGGACCGGGCTTCCCGGCGTTCTCGCCAGACAACACGAAACTCTACGTCATGGAATCCGGAATGGGCGACGTCGTCGTCGTCGATCTGACGTCGATGAGTGTGTCGTCGCGCTACAAGATCGGCACCGATCCGTTCGGTGGCGGAATCAGGTTCACGGCCCGATGAACCTCACGATCGGAAGCCGTACGAATTCGTGAAGGGTGAACACGTCATGAAAAAGCTCATGCTCGTTCTTATTGCGGCTGCCTCGATCAGCATCGGCTTGCTCGCGCAAGGCCAGCCGCGTGTCTCGCCCGACGCGTACAGCCGGCTGCAATGGCGGTTCGTCGGACCGGAGGGGAACCGGTTTTCGGCTGTGGCGGGAGTTCCTGGCGACCCGCTCGTCTACTACGCCGGCAGTGCATCGGGCGGTGTCGCGAAGACCACCGACGGCGGCGCGCACTGGCAGCACGTGTTCGACGCGCAGCCGGTGCAGTCGATCGGCGCGCTCGCGGTTGCGCCGTCCGATCCGAACATCGTCTGGGCAGGAACCGGTGAAGCGTGGATCCGCAGCCACATCTCGATTGGTGACGGCATCTACAAATCGACCGACGCGGGCAAGACCTGGACGCACATGGGTCTCGACAAGACGGGACGAATCGGCCGCGTGCTGATCGATCCGGCGAACCCCCAGATCGTGCTGGCGTGCGCGCTCGGCACCGCGTACGGACCGCAACCGGAGCGCGGCATCTTCCGCACGGCCGACGGCGGAGCAACCTGGCAGCGCACCTTGTTCGTCGACGAGAACACCGGCTGCTCGGAGATCGCGATGGACGCGGGCAACCCGCGCATCATGTTCGCCGGCATGTGGCAGCTCGAGATCCATACCTGGGGACGCGACAGCGGCGGCCCCGGCAGCGGGCTGTTCATGTCGCGCGACGGTGGCGTCACCTGGAAGAAGTTGACCGGGCGCGGCCTGCCGTCGAAACCGGTCGGCAAGGTGATGCCGGCGATCGCGCATTCGAATCCCAATCGCGTCTACGCGGCGATCGAGACCGGTGACGGACTGCCGTGGAAAGGCCAGGACACCGACCGTGGTCAGCTGTTCCGCTCCGACGACGGCGGTGAGAACTGGAAGATGGTCAACGCCGATCGCAACGTGCTCGGGCGGACCGCGTACTACGGGCGCATGGCGGTCTCGACCGACAACGAGAACGAGACCTATCACCTGAACGCGTCGTACAGCAAATCGATCGACGGTGGACTGACGCTCGTGGCGCAGTCGGGCGAACAAGCACCCGGCGGCGATCATCACGACATGTGGATCGATCCGACCAACGCCAATCGGATCGCTGTGGCGCACGATCAGGGCGTCTCGATTTCTCAGAACCGCGGTCGGACGTGGCTGAAGCAGCGGCTGGCGAACGCGCAGCTCTATCACGTCACCGTCGACAATCAGGTCCCGTACTATCTCTACACGAACAAGCAGGACGGGCCGTCGTACCGCGGGCCGAGCAACAGCCGAACCGACGAGGGCGGCGGGCGCGGCGGCAACAGCGGACGCAGTGTGATTCCGCGCGGGATGTGGCATTCGGTTGGCGGTGGCGAGAGCGGTTTTGCGACGCCGGATCCCGTGGATCCCAACATCATCTGGTCCACGGCGTCAGGCTCGGGCAGTGTCGGCGGCATCGTCGTCCGCTACGACGAGAGCCGGCGGCAGATGCGCAACGTCGAGGTCTGGCCGGACAACGAGAATGGTCCGCCTGCGGAGCTGAAGTACCGCTTCGTGTGGGACGCGCCGTTCCACATCTCGCCGAACGATCACAACAAGGTTTACATCGGCAGTCAGTACCTGCACCAGTCCGCCGACGGTGGACAGAGCTGGCAGGAGATCAGCCCGGACCTCACCCTCAACGACAAGAGCCGCCAGCAGAGCTCCGGCGGTCTGACGCCCGACAACATCGGCGTCGAGTACGCCAACGTGATTCACGCGATCGCGGAGTCGCCGAAGCAGGCCGGTGTGATCTGGGTTGGCACCAACGACGGACTGGTGCAGGTGACCCGTGACGGCGGCAAGAGCTGGACGAACGTCGCGAAGAACATGCCGAACCTGCCGCCGTGGGGCACGGTCGGCAACATCGAGCCGTCCCGATTCGATGCCGGCACCGCTTACGTCGCGATCGATTTCCATCAGGTGAACAACCGCGATCCGTTCGTCTACAAGACCGCTGATTTCGGCAGTTCGTGGAAGCTGATCACGAACGGCGTGCCGCACTCGATGCTCAGCTACGCGCACTGCGTGCGCGAAGACCCGGTGAAGCGCGGCTTGCTGTACCTCGGCACCGAGAACGGCATGTACGTCTCGTTCGACGATGGCGACAACTGGCAGCCGCTGCAGCTGAACCTGCCGCACGCGCCGGTGTACTGGATCGTCGTGCAGGAGCAGTTCAACGACCTCGTGATCGCGACCTACGGCCGTGGCGCATGGATTCTCGACGACGTCACGCCGCTGCGCGAGCTGACGCCGCAGGTGCTCAACGCCGACGCGCATCTGTTCACACCGCGGCCGGCCTATCGCTTCCGCGCGATTACCGACCCGGCGACGCCGTACGACGATCCTACCGTCGGCGACAACCCGCCGTACGGCGCGGACATCAACTACTTTCTCAAGAGCGCCGCGGGCGGGGCCGTGACGATCGCGATCCAGGATTCGAAAGGACAGACGATCCGCACGCTGAACGGTGAACAGGCGCCCGGGTTGCATCGGGTCTACTGGGATCTCCGCGACGCTCCCTCCAAGCGCGTGACCTACCGCACCAGCCCGCTCTACGCACCGGAAGTCCGCGTCGGCCCGGACGGCATCCGCGAGAGCGAAGGCGGGTTCGGCATTGGCGGCGGTGCGCTGGCGATCCTCCAGGCGCCTGGCACCTACACCGTGAAGCTCACCGTCGGTGGCCGCGACTACACACAGCAATTGCGCGTGCTCAAGGATCCGCATTCGGCCGGCACCGACGCCGATGTCGAAGCCCAGCACCGCATGCTGCTCGACGTCCGCCGCGATCTCGACGCCGCAGTCGACACGGTGAACGGCGCCGAACTGGTTCGCGGCCAGATTGCGCACCTGCTGACAATGATCGACAACAGCGAGCTGAAGCGCGCCGCACAGGATCTCGATCAGAAAGTCGCCGCGGCCGAAGGCACGCTCGTCGAACTGCGGACGACCGGACGCGGTCAGGACGGCGTCCGGTTCGGGTCGAAGCTGGTGCAGAAGTTCGGCTACCTCGCCAACGGACTGCAGAGCGCCGACTTCAAGCCGACCAACCAGCAGGCAGCGGTTCACAAAGATCTGCAGGATCGATTGAAGAGCGCGCAGGGGCAGGTAAGCGACGTCCTGAATCGCGAGCTCGGCGCGTTCAATGACATGCTGCGCCGTGCCAACATGCCGACGATCATGCCGCAAACGCCGCGCCGGACCAGCAGTCAATGAGCGGGGGCTGTTCCGTAGACCGTAGCGCGAAGGCTTCAGCCGAGCGCCCGCTCGCCTGAACGCTTCGCGCTACACCATCGTGAGACTCAGTGTTGCGCTCGGTTGTGTCATCTGCGCGGCGTGCGCAGGTCAGCCGCGCACGCGGCCCAACATTCTGCTGATTACGCTCGACACGACACGCGCCGACCATCTCGGCGCGTACGGGAACCGCCGCGCGCGGACGCCGAACCTGGATCGGCTCGCGGCATCCGGGGTGCTGTTCGAGCGCGCGATTTCCGCCGCTCCGCTGACGCTGCCGGCGCACGCCAGCCTGCTCACCGGCCGCTATCCGTTCACGCATGGTGTGCGCAACAACGGAAGCTTCACGCTCGGCGACGCGACGCCGACGCTGGCCGGTGCGCTGCACGACGCCGGCTACCGGACCGCGGCGTTCGTCAGCGCGTTCGTGCTCGATCATCGGTATGGCCTGGCACGCGGCTTCGATCGCTACGACGATCGCCTGGACCTCGAACGCCGTGGCGCGGACACGATTGCCGCAGCAGCTGCGTGGCTGACGGAAACCGCGCAGGATCGGCGCCCGTTCTTTCTCTGGCTGCACCTCTACGATCCTCACGATCCGTACGAGCCGCCGCCGCCGTTTGCCGAGGCGTTCCGCGACAGCCCGTACGACGGCGAGATTGCCTACGACGATCAGCAGCTCGGCGGGCTCCTGGCGCGCCTGCATGCGATCGGCGCCGACGGCTCGCTGCTCGTTGCCGCCGTCGGCGATCACGGGGAGAGTCTCGGCGAACACGGCGAGGCGACGCACGGCCTGTTCGTCTACGAAGGCGCCATTCGGATCCCGATGACGATCACCGGCCCGCGTGTCCCGGCCGGCCGTCGAGTCGCGAGCCTCGTGCGCGGCGTCGATCTCGCGCCGACGCTCCTCGATGCGGCCGGGCTGCCGCCGCTGCCGCACACCGATGGACGCACGTTGATGCCGCTCGTCGCGGGACGCGGTCCAGGACCCGAGGATGCTTACTCCGAGACGTACTTTCCCCAGCTCTACATGAACTGGGCGCCGCTGCGGTCGATCCAGGATGCGCGCTGGAAGTTCATCGACGCGCCATCGGCCGAACTGTACGACCTGGAGCGCGACGCGGCAGAGCAGGCCAATCTGGCGGCGACCGAGCCGGCGCGTGCGGCGACGTTCCGGCGCGCGCTCCTTGCTGCCAGCAATGGATCGCCGCCCGCGATGCCGACCGCCCGTGTCGATCGTGAGACGGCCGAAAAGCTCGCTGCGCTCGGCTACATCGGCACCGCCACCGCCGCACCTGATGCGGCCGATGGCGTCGCACGGCCAGACCCCAAGGCGATGATCGACGTTTTCAATCGCCTCCGGGAGGCAAACACCGCGATTCGGCAGCGGCAGTTCGCCGTGGCGGCGCAGGCGGCGCGGACCGTGCTCGCGCGTGACTCGCACAACGCGTTCGCGACGATGATTCTGGCGCGGGCGGAGATGGAGCAGGGCCAGTATCGCGCGGCCGCTGCGGACTACAAGCGGTACGCGATGCTGGTGCCGACGAGCGCCGACGCGCACCACTGGCGCGCCATCTGCCTGTCGCGGCTCGGCGAAGTGAACGAAGCCATCGCTGAGGAGGACGCCGCGCTCGCACTCGACGCGAACGACGCGGAGGCGCACGAACTGCGCGGCGGTCTGCTCGCGTCCCGCGGCCGCATCGAGCCGGCCCTGCTCGATCTCCGCGCGGCCGTGACGATCGCGCCCGACAACGCGGCATTCCGCGTCGGCCTCGGGCGCGTCCTCGTCGAGGCGCGGCAGCTGGAGGCCGCCGGGGAGGAGATCCGCCGGGCGCTCGAGCTGCAGCCGCGGAGCCCCGACGCGCACGCCGCGGCCGCGGCGTTAGCCATGGCGCACGGGCAGCTCGACGCCGCGCGAATCGCCTTCGAGCGCGCCCTCGCGCTCAGCGCCGACGCCGACGACGTGCGGCTCGATTACGCGCAAGTGCTGGAGAAACTGGGACAGCGGGACGCCGCGCGTGCGGAATACGAGCGGCTGGCCGGGGGTCAGGAGACGCCGGAGGCGATCCGCCGCGAGGCGCAGCGGCGGCTCCGATAGGCGCGCTTCGCGCGTGGGACCGATGGGACGGATGGGACGGATAGGTCCGATGGAACAGATGGGACGGAGTGATAGGAGGATCACGTTTCCGCGTGGATCCGGCATCTTCGTCGTGCGAGGGCTTCAGCCGAGCGCAAACTTCTTCGCGATTCTTCCTACCTCTCCCATCTGTCATCCGTCCCATCAGTCCAATCCGCCCCATCTGTCCCATATAATTCAACAGTGCTCCGACCCTACCGGGGAATCCTGCCCCGCGTCGCGTCCTCCGCGTTCATCGACGACAGCGCACAGGTGATCGGCGACGTTGAGATCGGGGAGGAGAGCAGTGTGTGGATGTGCGCGGTCGTGCGCGGCGACGTGAACCGCATCCACATCGGCCGGCGGTCGAACGTCCAGGATGCGGCCGTCGTCCATGCAATGACCGGCACGCACCTGACGAGCATTGGTGACAACGTGACGATCGGTCATGGCGCCGTGATTCACGGCTGCACGATCGAGCAGCAATGCCTGATCGGCATGGGCGCGATCGTGCTGAACGGCGCGCACGTCGGCGCCGGCTCGATTGTCGCGGCCGGCGCGCTCGTCACCGAGAACATGAAGGTGCCGGCAAAGTCGCTGGTAATGGGCAGCCCGGCCAAGGTCAAGCGGCTGCTGACGGCGGCGGAGATCGCGAGCATTCAGCAGTACGCCGACCACTACGTCGGCTACCGGCTGGATTACATGAGCGGGCAGGTCGGGTAGGTGCGTGGGCCACGTGGGTCGGTGCGTCAGCAGGTCGGAACGAGGGTCCGGCTAAAGCCGGACACTACGGCAAACCTGGTGCGGATCGAGGTTGTGTCGGGCTTTGGCCGGACCGTGAGCATCGGTAATCTCGGGCTTCAGCCGGACCGTGAACAGCGGTAGTGTCCGGCTTCAGCCGGACCGTGAATCGCGGTAGTGTCCGGCTTTAGCGGGACCCCGGAGATCGATAGACAGCGAGATGTCGGGCAGCACACAACCAGCGCGCGGCACGCGCGACTTTCTTCCTGACGATATTCGCCGTCGGCAGCACGTGATCGACGTCGTCCGCGACGTCTACGAGCATTACGGCTTCGAGCCGCTCGAGACGCCGGCGTTCGAGAACATCGAGACGCTGCTCGGCAAGTACGGCGAAGAGGGCAACAAGCTGATTTTCAAGATCCTGAAGCGCGGCGAGCACGAGCACACCGGCGAAGCCGACCTCGCGTTGCGTTACGACCTCACCGTCCCGCTCGCACGCGTGGTCGCGCAGTATCAGAACGACCTGCCGAAGTTCTTCAAGCGCTACCAGATTCAGCCGGTCTGGCGCGCCGATCGGCCCGCGCGCGGACGATTCCGTGAGTTCTACCAGTGCGACCTCGATGCGATCGGATCGACGTCGCCGACGGTCGAGGCGGAGATTCTCGCCGCGGTGTCGGACATTCTGCTGCGGCTCGGCTTCGACGATTTCTCGATTCGATTGAACCACCGTCAACTGCTGACCGGTCTGCTGAACGTGGCCGGTGTGTCCGCGCGCCTTCACAACGACGCGCTGGTCGCGCTGGACAAGCTGGACAAGATCGGACGCGACGGCGTGGCGAAGGAATTCGCGGCGCGCGGGATCCCGGGTGACGCGGTGGAAAAATGCCTGGCCTTCTTCGATGCCAACGAGGTGGAGCAACCGCTCGACACGCTCACGCGCATCGAGTGGGTCTTCGAGCGCGCCGAGCCCGCGATCGACAACCTGCGGCAAATCATCGCGCTCACCGAGGGCACCAGCGCGGGCAAGCGGCTCAGGATCGATCTGAGCCTGGCGCGCGGCCTGTCGTACTACACCGGCGCGATCATGGAGATCTCGGTCGCGCAGCTGGCCGGCAGCCTCGGCGGCGGCGGCCGCTACGACAATCTGGTCGGCATGTTCCTCGGCCGCGACGTGCCGGCATGCGGCTTTTCGCTCGGTCTCGAGCGGATCATCGTCGTCATGACCGAGCGCACCATGTTCCCGCCGGCAGTGGCCGGCAGCGCCGTTGACATCATGGTCACACTCTGGAACGAGAATGGCCGGGCGGATGCCGTCCGCCTCGCGTCGGATCTGCGACGGGGTGGCCTGCGCGTCGACGTGTATCCCGAAGCGGATAAACTGGGGAAGCAGTTCAAATACGCCGGCGCGCGCGGCGTGCCCTTCGTGGCGATTGTCGGAGACGACGAGCGCGCGCGAGGCGAGGTGGCGATCAAGGACATGCGCAGCGGCGAGCAGACGGCGATGCCCGCCGACCAGGCCGCGGGGTTCGTGCGGCGGAAAGCAACCGCGGAGAACGCCGACAACGCAGAACCTTCGAAACCTTGAACCTTAGAACGTTGAACCTTGAACCTTCGGATGCGAGAACGTTGAACCGTCGAACTCCAGAACCGCGGAAGCAAGGGATAGAACCGCGGCAACCTGGAGAACGAGAACGCCGAACCGCGAACCTCGAACCCCGAACCCGATCACGCGAAGCTGCTGCATGGCTGAACCGCTAGGCTCTCTCACCCGCACCCATACCTGCGGCGCGCTGCGCCCGGGCGACGTCGGCGCTGACGTCGTGCTGCTTGGCTGGGTGCACCGGATCCGCGATCTCGGCGGCGTCACCTTCATCGACGT
>DATFXR010000901.1:0-26820 GCA_035315685.1 Vicinamibacterales bacterium
CATCAAGGAATCATGTCTCGACCGGATCATGCTCGTCGGGGAGGCGTCGCTCCGACGAGCCGTGCGTGAGTTTGCGGATCATTATCATCACGAACGCAATCACCAGGGCTTGAGCAACCAGCTACTCGTGCCTCTCGCGGAACAGCCGAACCATGATAGCCACATCACCTGTCGAGAGCGGCTCGGTGGCTTATTGAAGTACTACCATCGGGCTGCCGCGTAAAGAGTCGCCGACGACTCTCAGCACAAGCGGTTGTTCAAGGAAGCGATCCCGACGCGGCTCCACGCTGACACAGGTTCGATTCGGACGTCGTCGATACGAGTTGCGTCAGACGTCGCGCTCTTCCGCCGGTAATCACTGACCAAGCTGGGAGCGGCCGAACGATGATGCTCGATCGCGAATGGCTCACAGTGATGCGTGACGCCACTGCCCACCGGTGGCTGCGGGCCGATTTAATTGACAGCACGGGTTAGCGGGTGGCGATCACCGGGACGCTGCGGCCAAGGTTCGCCTCAATCCCTCGGCGTATTCGACGGGTTCCTTGTAATCCAAATCCTGACGAATGCGATTCGTGTCGTAGGCGACGTCGTGCTCGAAATTGAGCGGCATCGACGCATCCGGCACTGATGATGGGGGGAGATTCACCAACCGCTCTGCGATGGTCGGCGTATGTTCCTCGCCGACGTTGTAGATCCCTGCCGCTGCTGGGTGGAGTGCGGCGAGGACGATCGCGTGGGCGACGTTCGCGACGTATCCGTGCGTCCAACGCCAGTGTGGCTGATGCCGAAATCCGTAGACGGTGCTGAGATCCGCGTTGTCACCGGGCCCATACACTTTCGGAAGGCGCAGCACGACCGCCGGCAACAATGGGTCGCCGAGGACGATCTGTTCCATCAGGATTTTGTCGTAGTGGTAGATCCAATCGTCTGGGGACTGCGCTTGCTTTCGATACGGATATAGGACTGTTCGCAACGGCGAGGACTCGGTGAGAAGACCAGGAACCGGCGGGCCCGGCTCTAAGCCTGTCAAGCGGCCATAGGCCTGGTAGACATCGCCACTGCTCAACGCGACCAGGCGGCCTGTTCGATCTCGAAACGTGTCCATGATGGCCTTGCCGTCCCGTTCCCCCATGGGAATCATGTGAATCACCACATCCGGCGCGGGCTCACGTACCTCCGACGGGAATGACTCGACCGGCATTGCCGCTGCTGGGCTGTGGACGTGGCGGACGCCGAGCGGAAGGGGCGGCTCATGTTCGCCGCGATGGTAGACGGTCACGTCGTGACCGAATGAGACGAGTTCTTCGACGACGTAGGGACCGATGAATTTCGTGCCGCCGATGACCAAAACGTGCACGCCCAATGTTACGTGTGATGGGGTTAGTGGTTCGTGGCTAATGCACGGTGGCGAGCGCCGGCGACACAATCGGTTCTCGCGCTCGCAGGAGCTGGACGAGGACCTCGCGCGGATCGAGCTCGCGCAAGCGCGCGGTCTGGACGACGCTGCTCAAGACGTGCTGGGTCTCGGCACCGCGTGTCGAGCGGTTTCCCCCTGAGACTTTCCGATTGACGACCGCCGGCCGGAGCGCCTGTTCGGCGCGCCAGTTGGTGGCGTCAACCGTGGGTTCGAACAGAAAACCGAACAGCGCAGGGAGTTCCAGGGTGAGATGTGCCGCGAGCCGGTGGCAGTCGGCGAGACCGCCTGGTGCATTCAGCAGGTCGAGCAGCCGCGTGATCAGATGACCGCGCGCAACGGCAGCACCATGTGCGGAGATCTCACCCGCCGTGACGCGGTCGCGAATCTCGAGTGCCTCCTGCAGAACGGCTTGAACGTGCTGCGGCCAGGTGGTCCGCGGATGCGCCTCTGCGATCTCGCGACACCGACGGATCAAATGGGCGAGACACGTCTGATGGACGGCGTGCTCAAACTGGCGATACGGCGCCCACCCGTCGCGCACCAGCACACCGTTGAAATCGGTGCCGAGCACCGCCGCGGCTTCATCAAAGCCGCGTCCAGGTTGGATGGCGTAGACGACCGTCGTGGCGGTCGCGAACGCCCACAGCCACCAGAGCTGACCACTTTCCAGCTCGTTTCATCGGGACTGACGACCGGACTGCCGCGCACCTGCGCCCGCAAGGCGTCGTACGTCGGCGCCGCCTGGCGCGCCGCGCGATGCAGCGCGTGCGTGATGCCGCTCGGCCGGACGGCGAGACTGAACCAGTCGCGCAACAGCGCCGCAATCTTGGCGTGCGACAGCCCGAACTGCTTATTGAGCAGGACGATCAACGCGACAGCGTGCGGCCCCACATGCGTGCTCGCCGCACCGAGCGCATCGGTTGTCTGCAGCCGATGCCGGCCTTGGACGCGACGGCCACACCGCCGACAGCTGCCGACATGCACGTCGAAACGGCGCACATGCGGCCGCACGACCGGCAGGTCTTCATGGATCTGGGTCGCCACGCGCGTTTCGGTGACGCCACCCCCACAATGCGGGCATTCGTGCGGAAGCGGCACATCAACGATCTCATCGATGGTCACTGGCGGCCGACGATGACCGTGGCGACCGTGGCGGCGACCGGCCCGACGGCCGGCTCGCCGAGGATTCGGTTTCGGTGCGCCCTTCGAGAACGGCGCCGCCTGCCGCTTGCCCGCCCGCTGCGCGGCGGCGAGTTCTTTCTTCAGCCGCTCGTTCTCGCGCTTCAACCGCTCACGCGCCTGCTCCGATTTCTCGAGCTCACGACGCAGACGCTCGATCTCTCGATAGAGGTCGTTGAGCGATGGGGGCTGTGGCTTGGGTTCGCCAGCGTCGGCCACGCGCCTGTTATGCCAGAATCGGCGCTCCGGTACAAGAGGCCCCCGCTAACCAGTTACCTTCAATCATGGCTGAGCTATTAGAAATGGCCTCTTAATTACGGCCGTTCTTTCGGCTGAGTCGCAGCTGCACTTGGCGCACCTCCCCCGGCGAAATGGTGACTTCAGAACCGCCTTTCCCCTCATCAGAGCTGGCGGTGACGTAGTAGCGGCCCGCAGGCAACGGGAATCGCGGCGGCCCTTCATGCGTGTCGCTGAAAACGACGCGCTTCCGGTTGCCGTCCGCGTCTTTCACGGGCTCGTCCACTTCGTATCGCACTCCGCGTTGAAGGGGAGTGCCCCCGGCAGCCGGGACGGTGGTCAGACTGAGAATGCCCGCCCGAAGGTCCAAGATTTGTCGCGTGGGTTCGTCACCCGCGGCGACCTCGACCTCCGAAGCGGCTGATGCGCTCTGGTACGTCGCCGTGACATAGTAGCGGCCCGCCGGCAACGGGAATCGCGGCGGCCCTTCATACGTGTCGCTGAAAGCGACGCGCTTCCGGTTGCCGTCCGCGTCTTTCGCGGAATCGTCGACCTCGTATCGCACTCCGCGTTGAAGCGGCGTGCCCCCGGCAGCCAGGACAGTGGTCAGGCTGAGAATGCCCGCCCGAAGGTCCAAGAGTTGTCGCGTGGGTTCGTCACCCGCGGCGACCTCGACCTCCGAAGCGGCAGATGCGCTCTGGTACGCCGCCGTGACGTAGTAACGGCCCGCCGCCAACGGGAATCGCGGCGGCCCTTCATGCGTGTCGCTGAAAGCGACGCGCTTCCGATTGCCGTCCGCGTCTTTCACAGGCTCGTCGACTTCGTATCGCACTTCGCGTTGAAGCGGCGTGCCCCCGGCAGCCAGGACGGTGGTCAGGCTGAGAATGCCCGCCCGAAGAATCAACGTCTGCCGGGTGATTTTTGCCGCTTCGACCTCGACATCGGTACCGGCAGATGCGCTGCCGTACGTAGCGGTGACGTGGTAGCGGCCCGGCGGCAACGGGAATCGCGGCGGCCCATCATGCGTGTCGCTGTCAGTGACACGCTTGCGGTTGCCGTCCGCGTCTTTGACCATCTCCGAGACCTCGTACCGCACTCCGCTTCGAAGCGGCTTGCCGCCCTCGGTCGTAACGGCGTTCAATTGGAGCGCCGACCCAGTCGACGGCTCGGTTGTTGGGCGCGGTTGGGAGGTACCGTTACCACCGGTACCCAGTCTATACAGGCCAACTGCGAGAATGGCGAGTGCAAACGCCGCTGCGAGTGACCATCTCACTCGGTTGTCGCTTAGATCAAAATTGCCGGGCGTCCGAGGTGCGTCACGAGTTCGACCCGCTGGTGCTTCCGCATCGTCACTCTTCGACCTGCCCACCAAAAGCGCATCGGCAGCAACTTTGCCCCGACGCTCTCCGACGATGGATGATGACGCCTCATCCAACCTTCCGGCGGAACTGCTTGTCACCGACGCGGGCGCGCCGGCCTGAGGTTCGATCGATGGCGATCCCGTCACTGTGCCTTGGAGGTGCGGCGGACCAAGGATGGCGGTAACGTCCGCGACCAGCTTTTGGAACGCATCTGAGCTCTCAGCGCCGGTCCAGTCGCCCAACTCCACTGCCTGTATCCGACCAAAGCCAAGGGGTGGGCGCGCCTCGTCGATCAGCACCGGGATGAGAATCCCTCGTCGACGGCCGTCTTCGGCTTCTTCTCGAACCCAATTCGAGGCGATCGACTGGTGGGACCACACCACCACGACACAGCGCGCGCTGGCTAGCGCGTCTGTGATGACCTGGTCGAACATCTTTCCCGCCTGGATCTGGCGATCCCACCAGACGGACCACCCGTGGGCTGACAGGGCAGCCGCAAGGGACCGAACGCGCGCTCGGTCCTCTCTCGCGTAGCTAATGAAGATGTCGGCCATCTACCACCCCCAACCCTTGCGAGTTCCAGGTTCTCGAAGTGGCGGCTCAGGCGACAAGAACGGAAACGACCGACAAGAGCAGGGCTTCTCTCATTCGGAAAGAGCGCGATTTATTTACCTCTAGATGGAATAAGCGCACCCCACGCGCTCGCAGTGCGGCCGGCGCGGAACCGCGGGTGCCTCCTCGTAAATCTGCCAGATCAGGATCGGGATCGGCGACAAGCTCGTAGACACAAACATGCTTGACACAGCTGCGGTGGACCGGCTTCCGGCGCCAAGGGACAACATTATGCCTATTGTTTGTCTGGTACTCTTTTGACGATCAAATCGCCTTCCACGTAAGTGGCCACGAAATGCGTGACGCCGCCCCGCGCGTCCTTCATGAATTCAAGTTGACCGCTCCCTCCCCATAGAAACTGCGTCTCCGAGAGCGGAGTCAAAGGCGCACTTTGGAGGAAAAGCGAGCCGTTGGTCATCGTTACGGTCCAGAGTGAAGGGATCGTTGGATTCTCAGGCCATCGGAAGTCGTACGTCCCCACGTACTGAGCAAGAATCTCCGGCGCGACCTGAACGGGTTTGACCGCTTTGACGGCCTCGCTGCGCGTCCCCACCAGATGCTGATCTTTGCGATCCTTTTCGTTTTCGGAACACACGTACTCCAGCAACTCCGTATCCGGGACCAGCGTGCCCCTGACGTTGACCGTTAGGGGCCGGCTATAGACGGTCGGATCCAAAAACGTCTCTTGAATCTCCAAATGTCCAAAATCGCGGCGTCGATACCGCTCGGTGAGCTGGAGATTTTCACTGTGCGGGAACCCACTCACATCCAACTTGGTCTTGTCGTTGTACCCAATCGTTTCCACGACCAACGTGTCGCCTTCCCAATGGCCCACGGAATACCCCATGAAACTGGGGTTGACGACTCCGGGGAGAGTCCGACCGTCCAGGAAGATCTGGCGGAACGTGAGGTTTTCAGACATGACGATCATCAGCGCCGGCGTCTGGACAATCTTATTCGGAAACGCAAGGAAGTGATTGAAGCGCGGGCCTTCCGGGAAGCACGCCGGCGGGTCATCGCGACTGAGATTTTCGCTCTGCTGCTTGGCAGCATCACGCGCCCACGGCTGGATTTCATCTGGCTTCAGGTCACCGACGATGTAGAACAGAGACGCGCCAGCGTCGAAGCCCCAGACACCGGAGAAATCAGGCTTGCCCTCAGCCGTCCATGGAGCGGGGCCAGCGAGGTCGGGCGCGCCGTCCGAGGTCCGCGGGACTCCTGGCGTCTGATGTTTCAGCCACTGCGCGTGAAGTGGCGTAGGCGCGCAAATCAGCAAGGAGATCACGGCGGTCCATTGCGGCGTTTTCATCCTGCACCCTTATACTGTGCGCGGCGGCGGTAGAGCGGTTCGGTCGGCATCGCTCGGATCGCTTCTCGCAGCGCACTCAGGACCAGGCCTGTTGTATAAGCGTCGCTGTTCATGCCATAAGTGCCAACATGAGGTTCTCGCGATGAGCGCCCACATCCACGGCGCGAAGTCTTCCACGTCGGGCTTGTTCGCATCCTCACCCGCAGCGAGAAGCCTCTTTCCCTCCGCAGCGTCGCCTCGCCAGACCGCCTCAGCGAGCGGCGCCGACATTTCCGCCGGCGAAGCACGCGCCGGCTGAGGGGAATCGTGAAGCGTGGTCGTCGTAGCGGAGGCAAATGCTGCGCACATCAGCGCGATTGAAGGCCTGGATTCCGCAGCTGACGCACATGATTTACCTCGATCCGGACACACCCAGCGTACGCGCGACCCTCACACCAGTCTCAGGGTTCTTTCAGGGTTTCCTCATGTTGTTGCCGATGACGTCCAGCAGCCGTTTCCGCGACGGTCTTCGTCGAAGCCAGGGGTTCGAACTCGACGAAGGTGAGGTCGATCACGCCGACTCCGATGGTATCGCCGTCTGCGAGCGCGACGGGCGATTCGACGCGAGATCCGTTAACTCTTGATCCGTTCTTGCTGCCGAGATCCTCGAACTTGACGTCGCGGTCGTGAACGCAGATCCGCGCGTGGTGACGAGAGACGCTCGGTGCGTCGAGAACGACGGTGGCGTTCGGATCGCGTCCGACGATGTGCTCTCCTTCCGACAGCAGGACGCGACCTCCTGGCCACTCCAAACGGAACACCGTTCGACGCTCCGCGTCCGACGGCCGCGATTCCGTTCGAAACGCGTAGCCGAACCGGTGGACGGTTCGAATGAATCGCGGATCTCGCGGATCGTCGCCGATCGCGCGGCGAACCTCGCCCACCAGGTTCGACAGATTGGCTTCGACAACGAACGTGTCGGGCCAGAGGCGATCGTGAAGGTCGGATTTCGAGAGCGCTTTCGGTTGGTTCTCGATCAGGATCTGCAGCAACTGAAACGCTTTGGGCGAAAGCGCCACCGACCGATTCCCGTGCAGCAGCTCACGAGAATCCCCGTCGAAGACCCATTCCCCGAAGCGAAGCCGCATCACTTGATTCCTTCGATGATGAATAGATCGGACAGCGTCCGTATGTACCAGTAGCAGTACGCCGTGCCATCCGGTGTGATGAACAGGTTGTTGATCGCCTCGAGGCCGACCGGGTCTGCCGCTTTCAGCGTTCTCCAGGATCGGCGCACGCCTGCGACGACATCGATTTTGTCGATGGCGGCCTCCATCGTCTGGTAGATCGTCGCGGGGGTATCCGACCATTGCGGCGCGCGCACGACGTAGAGGTAGTGCCCGTCCCGACTCCATTGCACCGCCGAATCCTCGGAGGAGAGGAAGGGCAACGGCCGGGCGTCGCCGCCGTCGATCGCAAACAACACGTGCTTCTCGCCGGAGGCGCCCTCGACGAACCGCCCGTCCGGAGTCACCAACGCTTGCGTCCGCCAGCCCTCTGGGGAAATCGGGCGCGGGTCGCCTCCGCTGAGGTTTTGGACGTAGATTCGAGCACCGCGGCCGCGCTCACGGCCGCCGAACACCACGCGGCGTCCATCTGGCGTGAAATTCGCCTCGTGCAGTCCGATGAGACTTCCAAGAACCAATGCTCTCGAGGCGCCCGGCCCGACTGGAACCAGCACCCAACCCTTTTCACGCGAGTTCGGCGGCGCAGCCTCCGGTCGTGCGAGCACCCACCGGCCATCTGGAGACAGATCCTCGGGATAGCCATTCGCAAGTCGAACCGCGGCAGAGCCATCCGTGCGACGAAGATAGATTCCTTGATTGCGCGCTCCGCCGCCGCGAACCTCGCCGAACAGCGCCGTGCGTCCGTCAGGCGATAACGCCTCGATTGCCGAGCCATCGTACCAACTCAGATCGCGATCTACGGTCTCACCGGTCGCGCGACACGCGAAGCCTTCACGCCCGTGATGGCGGACGGCCAGCACTCTGCCGTCCTGAAAGACATCCTGCAGTTGCAAGATATCCGGGGCTGGCGCGAGGATCCGCTCGCGGCCGTCCAGGGAGACTGGGCGAATGGCCGCCGGGACGTCGCCCCGCGAGCCGGTAAACCAAATCTCGCTGGCGTCACGGGACCAGGCCAGCGCCAGCGCAGGACTCCACCCCCTCGACAGCACCGTCTTCCTGAGGCTGCGATCGACGACCACGATGTTGGCACCGCCTTCTCCCTGCCCTTCGATAAACGCGACCCGATCGCCGCGCGGCGAAACGCGAATCGAGCCCAGGTGAGATGGCGACTCGTAGATTTTCGTTCCGATGGGAAACTCCACCTGCACTCTTCCGCCGTCGATCGCGCGAACGACCGCGATTTCCGACTCGTCGGGACTCCAGTCGGCCGTGATGACATTCTCGAGAACATCGCGCGGAGCGCCGCCCGCCAGCGGAACCCGCGCCAGCGTTCCGAGCGAACGGAACACGGTCTGACGGCCGCGCATGAAAACCATCTCTCCAGATGCGGAGATGCCGAACAGGCGGGCTTGTGGGATCCCGAGCGGCCGTGATTCGTTGCTACCCTGCCGCGTCAGAAAGAGCTCGTGTGGTCCTCCTTCCCACGAAGCGCTGTACACGATCGTCTGGCCGTCTGGCGCGAAACGGGCGGACGTAATCACGCCGCGACGGTAGGTGATCTGACGAAATGCGGGAAGCGCGGACGGCGCGCGTCTCAGCGCCGGAATCATCGCCATCATCAGTATCGCGAGCGCCGCGGCCGATGCACCGACAATCGCGACGCGGCGTCGCTTCAGGGATCGCGCGGGCGCGACGTCCTGCTGAAGCGTCGTGAGAATCCAGGACAGCCCCGCCGAAAAATCGCGCGCCGTTTGCCACCGTTCATCCGCGTTCTTGGCAAGACAGCGTCGCACTGCCCAATCGAACGACGCCGGCGTCAATGGCTGCCGCACTCGCAGCGGCGCGGGGTCATAGGTCAGAATCGCCGCGATCAGGCTGGCCGTGCTGTCGCCACGAAAGGGCCGTTCACCCGTGGTCATCTCGTAGAGGATGCCGCCGAGGGCGAAGAGATCGGCGCGTGCGTCGACAGCTTTTCCCTCGAGCTGCTCCGGCGCCATGTAGGCGACCGTGCCGACAATGAGACCCGACGACGTCGACGGCGGCATGCTTGCCGTGGCCTCGCTGACTTCTTCGGCCAGATTGCCGGCGCGCAGCTTGGCCAGCCCGAAATCGAGCAGCTTCGGGCCGTCCCGGGCAAGCATGACGTTACTGGGTTTCAGATCCCGGTGGACGATCTCGGCGCGATGCGCCTCATTGAGCGCCTCCGCCATCTGAATGCCGTAACGCAGGGCGTCCTCGAATTTCAGCGGACCACGCTTCAGCCGATCGGCGAGCGTCTCACCCTGCACGTACTCCATCACCAGAAACGTCGTCGCTCCGTGCTGGCCGATGTCGTAGAGCTGGCAGATATGCTGATGAGACACACGCGAGATGGCACGTGCCTCGCGCTTGAACCGCTCGACCCTCTCAGACGACGACTTTTCGGGATCGGACAGGACCTTCAGCGCCACGATCCGACCGAGTCGCGTGTCGCGGGCACGATACACTTCGCCCATTCCACCGACGCCGAGTTGCGCCAGAATCTCGAACGGGCCGATGCGAGCGCCAGGGGAAAACACCATGGCCCGAGTCGTTTTTGGGGAGTCCGCGCATTATAGATCCCACGCCCCGAACGAGGCGGCCGCGCCGATAGTCATCCTCAAACGACGTGCAAGAGCTCAGCAATCAGGTGACCGACAGAAACCTGACGAATTTTTTTACGCTTTCTTGAGCCCCGCCGATGCGCGGCACCCGCGTCCATGCAGCGCACGTCGCGAACTGATCTCTCGTGCTTGGAGCGTCGCGAAGATCGACGATGACTCGCGTGGCGCGGCTGTTTCGCGAAGTCTGAGGAAACGCTGAATCTTCCCTGAGACTTTTCAAGATCCGCTACGGCACAGTCTCAGACACGAAGGCTCGTTTGTGATACAGGAAGCAAGAGCGGGTTACACATCCTCCAATCGCTGGGAGGCGCCCGTAAGAGAGCAGGCCAAGCGGTCTGAAGACGGACGCTCGGTCGCGGGCGCCGTCTTCTCGAAACGCGAAGCGATCCTGATTGCGGCAGCGGCCATGACCATCCCGTTAACGTTGATCGTGTTCTTGTCGCGGTTGACGATCGATGACGCCTATATCACCTTTCGATACGCGCGCCACCTGGCTGAAGGATACGGACTCGGCGCATGGAATCGCACCGGCGAGCACGTCGAAGGCTACTCGTCGCTTCTGTGGACCCTGCTGCTCGCCGGCGCCGCTCGGCTCGGTATCGATATCCAACTAGCGTCGAAGGTATTGGGCGCTGCGGCGGCGCTTGTCGTAATTGCCACGCTCGCCCGGCTCCGCGACGATCGCCCCGCCTTCCTTACGGGTCTCTTCCTCGCGCTCTACGCGCCGTTCGTGCTGTACGCCGCGTCGGGGATGGAGGCCGTGGCGTTTACCAGCCTCGTCACGCTTGCGCTGGTCGGCCCAGCCGCGTCGCAACCGATCGTCGCGCCGCTCCTCGTCGCGATGCGGCCGGAGGGCATGCTCGTCGCGGGTGTCGACGTGCTGGCGGTCACCTGGCGCCGCGAGCAGCGGCGATGGATCGTCGCGACGGCGATTGCCGCCGCCCTGACGTTTGCGGCAATCGCGATTCACCGCTGGGCGGCGTATCACGCGCTCGCACCCAACACCTACTACGCCAAGGTGGCGGGCGGCGGCGTTGGACACGTGAAGCTCGGCCTCTTGTACGTCGGCGGCTGGATGCTGGCGCACGCGGTAGTGGTCGCCTTTCTGGCAATTGGTGTCGTCGCGATGTGGCGCGCAGGTAATCGCCGTGGATTGATGTGCCTCGCGCTCTTCGTCATCTACGTCATCTATCTGGCGGGCGCGGGTGGAGATCCACCGACTGCATTCCCCTTCTGGCGCCAGTTCGTCCACGTGGCCCCGGCCTGGGTGCTCATCGCCATGACCGGTCTCACCAGCGTCGTGCGCAATCGACGATGGTTGCAGGTCGCTGCCGCTGTCGGACTGGCGCTCGCCGCCAACGCCGGCATCGCTCTCGTGCAGGAGCGCGGCGGTCCGCGACCGGGCAACGCCGACTATTTCACCTGGCTCGCGTCATTGGCAACGCCCACCACGACGATCTCCAGCAGCTACGCAGGCGCACTTCCGTTCGTCGTGGACGCTGTCCATATCGACGCTCTTGGATTGAACACGCCCTACATCGCACGGCACGGCACATTCGATCCCAACGGGCCCCAGGACTCCAAGACTGACATGCGCTGGGTGACCGAGCAGCGCCCGGACATCATCGAGGGGTATCTGTCGGGCCGGGCGCTTCTCCGCGGAGCCAGCCCGGATGAGATCCTCGGTGCGCGCCGCCGCAAAATGATTCTCGAGATGCTCTCGTCGCCGCGCTTTCAACGCGAGTACGTCTTCGTCCGCAACGCGCCGTACGATCGCATGGATCGCGCGGCGTTTCTGCGCCGCGACTTCTGGGAGGCCCATCCCCGGCGCCCCGCGCTCGACTGCGTGTCGGTTGCCAAGACCGCGCTCGCGGCGTTTGCGAGCCAGTGAGCGTCACCGTTTGTGCGACGCGACGCATCGTGACAGGTCGCGCCGGCCGGGGTATTGTCAGAGGCTCTCACCACAGGAACCGCTCGGGGCGCACGATCGCGAACCGTCAGTTCCAGGTCGGGCAAGCGGTGCGCCTGCTGCGTGCGCTCGGCGCAAACAAAGTCTGTCGTATCAACAAACCGCCGTTCGTCATCCACAGCCACAGCACGATGCGTATGGGCGTGAGCGAGGAGGACTCGGTGCTTGACGCGACCTGAGAAGCGCGGTGGCTCAAGCGCCTGTTCGTGGCCGACAACTCGGCGCTCGCCAGCAGCCTCGGCGGGCCGAATCCCACGTTGACGACGCAAGCGCTCGCCACGCGAACCGGCGAACGGATCTCTTTCAACGGTATTTTGACGGCGATCCGTGGGTACGCACAGAAGCTGCCGTTTCGTCCATCGAGCCCGCTGTGACCCGTGCGGTGATGGAAGGAACGGCAGCTGTGATGTCCGGCGTGCTTAATGAAGAGGTTGGCATGAGCGAGAGTACCCGCAGACGGAGCTTGCACAACATCCTGAAGAATTCCTGAGGGTCCGTTGAGACTTTCCCGTCGCTCAAGACAAGAATTGAGCGATAACGCTGGCGATAGAACGGCGTCGGCCGCCGCGCTCGCTGCAAGCGCCATGGGCGCTCGGTTGTCGCCGCCAAGTCCGCGGCTGCCACGCATCTGGTCGGCTGTCGTTCACCGCGTTTTCCAATCGCCATGCGCAACGTGTAGTGCAGAGTAATTCGCGAAGACCAATGGGCCACGAGGCGAACAACCGGTCACGCACGCTAATAGCATCCGTAGTCGCGACAGTGTGTCCAGCATGTTTTGCGATGGTGATGACCCTCAGCGCCCACGCGCACCGACGCCCAGCGGTGTTGCCGACGGCGCAAGGAGCGCCAACGGCTGGAATCGTTGAGGGTCGAGTGCTCTGGAACGAACAGCCGGTTGCGGGCGCCCGCGTCTTTGCGACCGATCAGTACGACTTTTCATCGACGCATTATGGAGAAGCGACGACTGACGCCAACGGGCATTTCTCGATTCCCAGAGTACCAGCCGGCCAGCGATACTTGTACACGTTCGGCAACGGACCGGAATACTGGGTTGCCGCAGTCACGCCGTTCCTGATGCCGGCTGGCACGGGCACGGCTGCAGCCGACACCTACCTGTGCCGGGGGTTCGATCCCACCGCACCGGAAAAGGACGAGACGCTCGTCGTCAGCCGTCCGGTACTGAGATGGAACCCTTATCCGGGTGCGAGCGATTATGCCGTTCGAGTGCTTCGCACCGGCCAAAACACGTTCGCCTTCAGTCGCGGCGATCAGGACGCTCGCCTGACGACCACGACTGCGCAAGTCGATGTTGACCTGGCTCCCGGTCAATACACCTGGCGTGTCGATGCCTTCAACCAACAGGGGCACATTATCGGCTGCAGTTACTACCCGCGTACCTTCGTGATTGCTGGCGCGCAAGGACTCCGACTCCAGTGAGCGGCGCAACCAGCCTCAACCCCGACATCGATCCGATCGCCACCGTTAGGGTATCGCGCTCGGCGGGTCGATCCAGCACGGCGGCGGCGGCCAGCGTCTCGCGGAAATGCCAGGGTGAACCCCGGAGTCCGATCGTGGATCCCGGCGCCGATTCGGCGCGGGCTCCAGCCCGTGGTCGCGGAGAACGGTGGCGATCGTGCCTCGGGAGACCGCGTGATTGAGGTTCGCCAGAGCGCCTCGGATCCGCGTGTAGCCCCAGCCACGGTTCTCGGTGGCCATCCGCACAATCAACGCTCGGATCTCGCCCTTGACCGGTGGCCGTCCCAGAGCACGCCCATCGTATTGCTTGGGGATGAGGGTCCGGTGCCATGCGAGCAACGTGTCGGGCGTCACGATCGTGGCGAACTCGCGCAACAGCCGTCGGCCCAGTGTGCGGCCTTCCGCGGCGAGCCGACGCCGCTAGTCGTCAGTGAAGCGCACGCCTGGCTCCGAGTTGTTTCCACAGACGCACACGCGCCCCGTGGTGGATCCATCTCTGCGCCGTGTCGTTCCTGGGCTACCTCCGCCTGGAGCAGATTCGACCGCTGATCGAGGCGCAGCTGGAGAACACGCTGGGGGTCAAGTCGGCGGTGTCAAGAGACACGTTTTCTGTTAGAGCCGCGACAGCTGGACTGCATCGACCAGGCGTTGGTATCGTGGCGGGACTGACGAGCGCAAACGGACGTCGGGTGATTAGTTGTGGGCGCCACAACACGCGTGGGGGAGGCATCGGAGGCGAGCGTGAAACACCGTCTCGTCCGTCTCGCAGCGGTCGGCGAATGGTGCGCGAGGGCTGAAGATGCAAGTTCTACCTAACAATATCGCTGTCTGGAACGATGCCAACCCGTCCTGGGACGCTGCACACTCATGGGAGTGTTCCTGTCGGGCACTTCCTCCAACGTCGGCGAATCCGCATGGGGCGATCGTCGTGTTGCGTGGACAGCCACGTCCGGGCGAGGGTGTATTACGGAGACCTATTTACGATGACAGCGGCCATGTTGTCCTGGACGCCTCCGCGTCCTCGCAAGAGAGTTTTCAGAATCCCGGTTACGTTAAGGGCCACACCGACAATCATCTCGTCCGCCTGAAGAATGGAACGCTCCTGGCGATGAAGACATGCGAGTACTGGAAGACGCCTGAGAATCCGATGCCCTGGCAGGCTGTCGGTTCACCCGTTCCATACAACCATGGCACGCAGGTATTCTGGTATCCAGGCGCTAGGCTTGGTGCTAGCTTCGACTGGAGCATGGCTGGAGTCGCCGACCCGTTTGTCTTTGAAGGCGGCAAGTACGGGTATCCGCAGGCCATTGACTCGAGTGGAAACAGATTAACGCTTGCGACCCTTAACGAGTCTGGACACTGGAATGATTTCGCGAGCTGGAAGAACGCAGGCAGCGATCGTCCCGAACTCTACGCCTGTCCATTTACCGGTTATCTGTATCTCGCGGCGTACTTTGAAAGTGGCGCTTACAACGGCTCGGATTTGCCGAAGGATCAATGGCCTGACGCGCGGTCCGACGATCTGGTGCTGTACTCAGCTGACAACGCCAAATCGTGGAATGTCCTATTCGAAGTCAAGGATCGACGTCCGATCGTGATGACCTCAACACCAAACGGCCGTCTGTTCCTCTACCAATGGACGTACAACAAAGAAGTGAACGGCGCAGTGCTATGGTGTTCGAACCGCTTTGATGCCATTGTTAAGGAGCGGCCGCTTATCGGTCCTCAGCTCAACGGCTGGGCTCACAAGGAAGTTGGTGATTCTGCTAATGGTTATACCCTTGAATACAATAATGGGGTCATTCGATATACCGAACGCGTAAACGGAAAGACTCTCACTATCTCTGATGCCGATCCAGAGCTCAGCACCAAGGTTAACGCGATTCGCCACCCCGCGATCTCCCGCGTAAGCACGGACACGTCGGCCACCAGCATAGTTCGCGTGACGTATCCACTCCTGAACGAATACGGTCGCATGACCGTTGTCATCCTTGAGATCGAAGTCGTCGAACTCACAGGCGAGAGTGACCTTGCTGGTCCGGAAACCGGGTTCAAAGACATCAGACGGGTGGGCAGGATTGAGTCTGACCATACTGCTACCCATTCAATCGTTCACGGTACGTTTGTCGATCCTGACTACATCAGCATGCCGTCGGGTGTCCATTCCAATACATCACTGTTTTACTGGTTAGATTGGCCGGCCGTCACGCACGCTGTGCCGACTACGGAGAACGAGATGTCTGCTCGCTATTCCATATGCTATGGGAACCACGAGATCTCACCTACCAACCCGCTGTCGGTCACAAATGGGCAGCTACGGACGTGGCCTGGATCCAACGTCGGCGGAGACTACCTCGACGGGGGATTCTTCTATTGGAATGGGCTCAATTATGTTGCGCAATGGGTTGAACCGGCAGGGATTCGAGCGAACATCGTTTATTCGCTACCTATCCCTTTTCCGATATTTCCTTAATGCGTTGGGAACAGCCATGCTGTGGTCACTGACATCGTGGACTTTCGTGTACGAGTTGTCGTCTCCGGTTCAGGAACACCCGCATTTCCATCGGAGGCTGGGCGGTTTGGCCGATGATGGTTCGCATGACGACGACGTTTCGCCCGCAGCGACGCTATGACCCATCGGCTCCTCGCGGAACTTGACCAACGCCACTGATCTCGGTATCTGACGCTCGACGGCGCGTGGGTCCGCTCGCTGCGGTGCCGACGGTCGTGGTCATGTGGACGTATCGAAGCCAACAACAGTCCGGCGGAGATGGACCCAACAAATTGCGTGAGAAACCGCGAACACGCCCGCGGTTCCAGCTTGCGCCGGACGCTCATTCAGATTCGCTACACTTTGTAAGTTGTTGACAGGGCTAATGTTGGCGGGCCCAGCAGGACTCGAACCTGCGACCTCCTGGTTCGTAGCCAGACGCTCTATCCAACTGAGCTATGGGCCCCAGGGTCGGAAACTCCGATCCTAGCATTGATGTAACCGCTCATGGAAGAGCCGGCCGTCTCTGAAAAGCGCGGCGAGGCGTGTCCGCAGTTCGCGGGGCGAACGCACGTCGTGCGGATCGAGCCGCGTGACGCGATCGCCGTGCTGCGCGAGCCATGAGAACACGATTGGCGCCGACGAAACGTGTGACCCGGTGTCACCGTGCCGACTCCGTGCGAGCGCACTGTGGAAGAAGCGCATGATGCGTTGCGCGTGGACAGCAAGATCGCCGCCGCTCCGCCGCGTCCGCTGCATCATCGTGCGGCCGTCGGCCGCGGCGGTGATCAGCTCGACCGAATCGGCCTCGATCGACGGCATCACGACGATGACGTCGCGAACGAGCGCGCGCGGGATGGCGCGGGCGTCGAGATCAGGCGCGCCAGTGTGCACATTCACCGACGGCCGCAACTCCTCGATGAGCGACGCCTCACGAAGCAGCGCCTCGAGGTCCGAGCCCACCTCCCGCCACTCGGCATCGGCGGCTCGTGCCATGTCCGGCTTCAGCGCGCGCCAGCGGCGCTCCGCGAAATGCGCGCGCAGACGGCGCCGCAGGTTCACCGCCTTTCCGACGTACAGCGCGCGGCCGTCCGCATCCCGCAGGATGTAGACGCCGGGCGCCGCCGGAGCGTCGCGGCAGATGCGTTCGCCTGCGCGACGCCACGCGTCCCGACGATCCTCGAGCACGAGCGCCTGCGCCACGAGCCGCCGGGCGAGCTCCGGTGAGGCACCACGAATGCCGAGCACTTCGGACGCGAGCCGCTGGTGATCGGGCGCGGCGCCCATTTCGGAGAGTCGCGCGACGAGTTTGTCACGGAGCAGAGGCATGGGCTGTCGCTCGGCTAAGGCCTTCGCGCTACGTCCACCATCTACGGGGACGGGCGCGACACGGCGCGATCGAGACCGAATCCGGCGCGAAGCTGCGGCGACAGCGTAACCGGCAGCCGTCCGGTCACCGGCGCTTCACCGGCAATCGCGCGAACCGCCGCGCGCTCGGCCTGATCGTAGAAGTCGTAGGTCAGGAGCATCGCCGGAAGCTCCGGCACGAACGACGCGGTGTACGGATTGCCAAAGAACACGGTCACCAGCGGCACGCCTGCCCGATCGCTCTGCCGCGCGAGATCCTTGAGCAGCCGCACGAGCTCGCCGGCGAGATCGATCCGCCCGCTGCCAGACGTCGATCGCACGAACACCGACGCGACGATGGCGCGGTAACGCGGCACGAGCGCGCGGACGAGATCGAGATCGGCCATCGAGGTGTGATCCGACACCTCGATCGCCGTGACCTGCGGCCAACGTTTTTTCAGCTCAGGAATGAACGTGCGGCTCGGTGCGCCGATCTGCCACCCGGCCGGATAGTCGAGCACGGACAGGTAGAGGATCGGCGCCTCGCGCGGCACGGTGAGCGGCACCTGGCGGCGATCGTCCTTGACCAGCGTCATCGACCGCATGAACGCGTCCTGCGCGATCGCCTCGTGCGCACGGCCGCCGACGATCGCCGGCACCGCCTCGAGATCGATGCTTTTACGGCGGTGCAGGCCGACGGCTGCCTTCGCGCGCAGGACCCGCCGTACCGACGCGTCCACCTGGGCCTGCGCCAGACGCCCGCCCGCCAGCGCCTGCTTGATGCCATTGAACGCCGCGATTGGATCCGGCGAGTGCAGCACCTGATCGGCGCCCGCCGCCAGCGCTCGCACCGCGCCCTCGTCCGGCGGCACCATCTTCGCGACTGCGTCCATCGACATCGAGTCGGTGTAGACGAGCCCGGCAAACCCGAGATCCTGCCGCAGCAGATCGTGAAGGATCGGACGGCTGAACGTCGCCGGCGTCTGCGGCGCAGGATCGAGCGACGGCAGCTCGATGTGCGCCGCCATCACCGCCTCGGCACCCGCGTCAACACCGCGGCGGAACGGCACGAGTTCGACGTCCTGCAGCCGTCGCCGATCGAAGCTCACCACCGGCAGTCCCAGATGGCTGTCGACGTCGGTATCACCGTGTCCGGGAAAGTGCTTGACGGTCGCAATCATCGCGCCGTCTTTCGCGCCTGCGACGTACGCGCCGACCAGCGCGGCGACCCGCGCGGGATCCTCGCCGTAGGAGCGGATATTGATCACCGGATTGCGCGGGTTGTTGTTCACGTCGGCCAGCGGCGCGAAGTTCACCTGAATGCCGAGCGCGCGCGCCTCGATGCCGGTGATCCGCGCTTCCTCGCGCACGAGCCGCTCGCCGTCTGCACCGGCGATTGCGCCCATCCCCATCTGACGCGGGAACGACGTCGCGCCCGCAATGCGGAAGCCAACGCCGGTCTCGAAGTCGGCGGTGTTCAGCAGCGGCACTCTCGACAGCGCTTGCAGCCGATTGATCAGCGACGCGGCGGACAACGGCTGACCGAGGATGACGGTTCCGTACGCGGCGTCGAGCAGCACCGGCGGCGTCGGTATCGTTGCGCCGAACACGTGGAAGCCGCCGACGTGATACTCGCGGACGAGCGTCGACAGCGAGTCGTAGATATCGCTGTCGGTACTGACGAAACTCGAGTCGAACGCCGGGATGATCAGCTGACCGATCTTTTCGTCGGTCGACAACGTCCGAGCCGTGCGATCGACCCATTGCTCGGCGTCACGATCGAGCGTGAACGGATCGCGCATCGCGGAGACGACTCCGGCGGAGACGAGCAGGACCATGGACACGACGAGCCGGCACGAAGCGAGCATCACGAGAATCCTATTACAATCAGCGCGATGAGCCACGTCGATCACCGCGAGGCGGCGCCGCGATCGGTGCGGTGCTTCATCGTCACGGTGAGCGACACGCGGACCGACGCGACCGACACCGGCGGTCGCGCCATCGCAGACATGCTGACGGCCGCCGGTCATCAAATCGCAGGCCGCACGATCGTGAAGGACGATCCGGATCAGGTGCGCAGCACGGTCGAGCGCCATCTCGCCGCGCCGGACGTGCAGGCGATTATCACGACCGGTGGAACCGGCATCACTTCCCGCGACAGCACGTATGAAGCGATCAGCGGCCTCCTGCACAAACGCCTCGACGGCTTCGGGGAACTCTTCAGGATGCTGAGCTTCGAGCAGATTGGCGCCGCGGCGATGATGAGCCGTGCATGCGCCGGCCTTGCGGCGGGCCGCATCGTCATCTCGTTGCCTGGCTCCGAGGCGGCGGTCCGCTTGGCCATGGAACGGCTCGTCATCCCGGAGCTTGGACACATGGTGCAACAGGCGAACCGGTGATCAAATGCCGATGAGACCATTCGCGTCCACGATCACGCTCGACGAAGCGCGGCGGCGGCTCGACGCCTCCGTGCGGCCGATCACGCGTGTCGAGCGCGTGCCGCTCGAGGCCGCGGCCGGCCGAGTGGCCGCGGCCGACGTCGTGTCACCGATCGACGTGCCACCGTTTGCACGATCGGCGATGGACGGGTACGCCGTCGTCGCTGCCGACACGAGCGGTGCGTCGAAAACCGCCCCCGCGCGGCTTCGCCTGGTCGACCGCATCTACACTGCGCAGGTCTCGTCGGTGGCGATCGCTCCGGGATCGTGCGCCGAGATCGCGACCGGCGCGCCGCTGCCCGCCGGCGCCGACGCGGTCGTGATGGTCGAGGAGACGGCAAAAAACGGCGACGGCAACGTCGATGTCTTTGCCGTCGCGCACCCGGGGCAGAACGTCGGCCGGCGCGCTGGTGACATCGCCGCGGGCGACAGCGTGGTCGCGGCAGGCGACCTGTTCACGCCGAGCCGCGTCGGTGCCGTCGCCGCCATCGGCGGCACGGCGGTCGACGTCTTTGAGAGGCCCCGCGTCGCCATCCTGTCGACCGGCAACGAAATCGTCGAGCCAGGACGGCCGCTCGCGCCCGGACAGATCTACGACGTGAACCGATTCACGCTCGAGGCGATCGTCGAAGCACACGGCGGCATCGCCGAGGCACGACGCCCTGTCGAAGACACCGTCGACGCGCTGATCGGTTCGCTCGACGGCTGCGCCGGCGCCGATCTGATCGTGTTTTCCGGCGGCAGCTCCGTCGGTGAACGCGACCTCCTCGTCGATGCGATCGCGGCGCGCGGCCAGATGGTGTTTCACGGCATCGCCGTGCGGCCGGGAAAACCAACGGCGTTCGCGATCATCGGCGGCACGCCGTTCTTCGGGATGCCCGGCAACCCGACGTCGTGCCTGTCCAACGCCTACATCCTGCTGGTGCCGTTCCTGCGTGCGCTCGCGCACCTGCCGCCCTACACACCGCGCACGCTGCGCATGCCGCTCGGCCGCCGCATCGCGTCAGCGGTAAACCGGCACCAGTTCTACACGGTGACGGTCCGCGACGGCGTCGCACAGCCGGCGTTCAAAGGATCGGGCGACATCACCAGCCTGTCACGCGCCGACGGCTACATCGAGATTCCCGCCGACCAGAGCGTGGTCGAGGAAGGCGCGCTCGTCATGGTGACGTTCTTTTAGAGAGATCAGAGTTCGTCGTTCGGAGTTCCTGTCCACGCATTCCAGATTGCACGTTCTTGATTCCTCAGCGGCGGCCGATGCGGCGTTCGTACTCGACTTCGAGCACGTCGGCGGTGTGGAGATCGAAGGCAGCGGCCGTGCGCTGGTAGCGGCCGCGGAACTCGGAGTGGCAGCGGTAGCAGACGGTGACGTCCTTCAGACGTCCGTACACGACGAGGTCGATGAGCGCCGCTGATGCGAGGATGCCGTAGGCAATCAGATCGCGGCCGAACCAGTAGAAACCGCCGCTGATCAGGGCACCGCCGATCACGACCGTCAGGCCGAGCTTCGGATCGAAGTCCTTGCGGATGTAGAAGTCCGCGCCTTCGCACACGGGACAACCATCGACCGCACGATCGGCGCGCACCGCGTCGGTCACATGCACCGCGATGTCGCGGCCGCAGCGCCCGCATTTGATCGCCGACGGGGCGTCGGCGGCGGCAAACGGCAAACCTGCATCGCACTTCGGACACTTTGCGAGTACCTCCACTCAGGTGGTCTCCACCTCGTAGATATAGAGCGTGGACACGTCGTCTTCCGGCATGAAGTAGCCGCGCAACCCGGTCCGCGTCTCTTCGAACCATGCTGGATTCTGCGTCATTGCCAGGCCGGCCGTTGTCCAGAGCAGCAGCGGCACCTGAAACACCGGCCGGCCGTCGACAAGGTCGACGAGCTCGATGCCACCGAGCCGGAACGGCGCAGCCCCGGATCCCTGCTTGATCTCAGTCACCCCGGTGCACAGCATCCGCCGCCCGCCGGCATACTTGCAGTCCTGATAATCGAGATAGTGCGACGGGTTGATCGTTCGCAGCGGAGGCGTCCGCTCGCCGCCCGGGGTCCATCGATAGAGGCGACGCGAGTCCCAGCTGACGCCATGGAGCGTGTTGTCGTCGGTATTGCGGACGATTGCGCCGATGTGATCGGCGAAGCGCAAGATCTCCGTTGCTTTCATCGACACCGGATCGACGCGATAGACGATCGAGCGGCTGTCGGGCCGATACTCGGCAACCGGCACCCAGATGTGAGTCCCGTCGTAGTCGATGCCGCCGGGATGATAGATCGCGCCTTCGCCGAGCGTGAGATCGGTGACGAGCGCGCCCGCCCTGTCGAACTTGAAGAGATGGCCGATCCCCTCGCCGCGTTCGCGCGATCGCACCTCGACCGACGACAGGAAGAACGTGTCGCCAATCTTGACCAGACCCTGTGGGTGCCAGGCGCGGAACTGCACGCGCACCGAGCCGGTGGGCCTCCACGCGGACTCACGCGTGAGCTTCATCACACGCTCGGCCACCGTCGCGCGCGGCTCAACGGAGAGGGCGGCCGCCGCGACCGCGCATGCGAGAGCACATCGCATGCGGTATCGTACGCTCGGTCAACCACCTTCGCCAACGCCACAGTGGTGGTCCGCGCACGCTGTAGCGACGGCTGACCGCTTCGCGCTCCGTCGCGTCACTCCTCCCGCAGTGCTTCGATCGGTTCGAGGCGCGCGGCGCGCAGCGCGGGCAGATAGCTCGCCAGCAAGGCGACGATGCCGAGACCGGCGACGGCCGTCGCAATCGTCGCAGGATCCGCGGGATGGAGCCCGAAGAGCAGCGTCGCCGCCGTGCGCGCTGCAGCAATCGCGAGCGCCGTGCCGAGCGCAACCCCGGCGATGAGCAGCATGCTCGCTTCGCGCATCACCATCCGGACCACGGTGCGCCGGTCGGCGCCGAGCGCGATCCTGATTCCGATTTCGTTTCTCCGTCGCGCAACCATGTACGACATGACGCCGTAGAGGCCGATCGTCGCAATCACTGCGGCGAGCGCGCCGAAGAAACCCGACAGCGTCGCCATCAACCGCTCACGCACCAGCGAATCGCGCACCAGCGACGGCAGCGTCTGGAACTGCACGATGATGCCGCTGTTGATCTGACCGAGTGCCGCCGTCGCCGCGGGCGTGATCGTCGTCAACGGCGCCTTCGATCGCAACACGACCTGCAGGAACGGATCGGGCTTCAACGCCTGAGACGATGCGAAGTAGGCCAGCGGGATGAAGGCTTCGCGCAGATCGGTGTACTTCGTGTCCTTGACGACGCCGATGATCCGGCAGAGCGGCCGTGGTTGCCCCGGCGGTTCGTCGATCTGAAACGCGCGTCCGATCGGATTCTGTCCCGGGAAGAACTTCTGCGCGAACAACTGCGTGACGATCACCACCTTTTCCGCGCCAGGCATGTCGCGCTCGGCGAAGTCGCGCCCGGCGAGCAGCGGCGTGCCCATGGTGCGGAAATAGCCGGCGCTGACCTCGTTGATGTTGACGTTGTCAGGGTACTTCTTTCCGTCGATGACGATGTTGTTGTTCCAGCCGCTGCCGCTCACCGGGATGATGAACGCCTGCGCCGCCGAGGAGACACCCGGCAGCGCCGCGAGCCTGGACGTGATCTCGGCGAACGACGCCGGCCGCCGCTCGTCCGGAATCCCGGCGCGGCGCAGGTCCATGTTGAGGATGAGAATGCCGTCCTGTCGAAAGCCGGCGTCGAGCGTGAGGAGATTGCGCAGGCTGCGAACGAACAGCCCCGCTCCGACGACCAGCACCAGCGACAGCGCGACCTGCGCGACGACCAGCACGCGGCGCACGCCGAAGCGTTCGTGCGGATCGGTCGATCCGCGGCTGGCGGACTTCATCGCGCTCGCCGGCGCCGTGCCGGTCGCGCGAAGCGCAGGGGCCAATCCGACGACCAGGCAGGTGAGCACCGCGAGCGCCGCGGTGAACGCGAAGATCCGCCAGTCGAGCGAGAGCGCGACGAAGATCCGGTTGTTCTCCGTTCGCAGAAAATCGACGAGGAACTGGCTGAGCCACTGCGCGAGGATCGCGCCGGCCGCTGCGCCCGCGGCGGCAATCAGCAGGCTCTCCGCAAGCAGTTGACGCACGATGCGGCCGCGCGAAGCGCCGATCGCGAGACGCACGGCGATCTCGCGCTCGCGTGCGGTCGCACGGGCAAGCATCAGGTTGGCGAGGTTCGCGCAAGCGATCAACAGCACGAGACCGGTCGTCGCGAGCAGCAGCCAGAGCGGCGACTCGTACTGGCGGCGCAGCTGGGAGATGCCGGTGCCCGCTTGATAGGCGCCGATCTTGAAGTCGAGGTAGTGCTTCGCGTCTTCCGCGCGGTATTCCGGCAACGTCGCCTGGAAAACCGGCGCGGAGATCGAGGTGAGCTGCGCGCGCGCCTGCTCGAGCGTGACACCCGGCTTCAGCCGGCCCATCGCGCCGAGAAACCAGACGGCTTTCCTGTCGAGCACCGTCTGCGCCCCGCGCGAGATCGGCTCCGCACAGAGCGGGACGGCCACGTCGAACGCGCGCCCGACTTCGACGCCAAAGAAGCTGGCTGGCGTCACGCCGACAATGCCGAACGGGTGACCGTCGAGCGTGATCGAGCGGCCGATGACCGACGGGTCGCCGCCGTAGTCGCGTTGCCAGAAGCCATAGCCGAGCACGGCCGGCGGCGCGTCGCAGGCGCGCCGGTCGTCTGCCGACGTCAGCGTCCGCCCGATTAGTGCCGGGACGCCGAGGCCGCTGAAGAAGTCGCCGCTCACCCACAGGCCCTGCGCCGTCCGCGCTTCGCCGCTCGTCGTCAGATCGAACCCGACGCCGCTCCATGCGAACACCGAGGAGAGCACCTGCTGGCGATCGCGAATCTGTTCCCACAGCGGGTTCGTCAGGCTCGGTCGGCGTCCCGAGAACTGGCCGGTGCGTCCGCCGACCGGGTCGGCGATGCGTATCTCGAGCAGTTCCTCCGGACTCTTCACTGGCAACGTGCGAATCCTCACGGCGTCGAGCAACTGAAAGATCGCCGTATTGGCGCCGATGCCGAGCGCGAGCGACAGAATCGCCACGACGGCGAACGCCGGGTTGAGGCGCAGCAGCCGTGCTCCGTACTTCAAATCCCGCCAGACGCTGTCGACGAGCGTCAGCGTGTTCATCTGATAGATCTCCTCGCGTACGAGCGTCGCGTTGCCGAGCTTGCGGCGCGCGGCGTCGCGCGCCGCGGCCGGTGCCATGCCGCGGGCGATGTTCTCCTCGGTTTCGATCGCGAGGTACGACTCGAGCTCACGGGCACGCTCGTCGTCCCACCGGCTTCGCCGGAAAAAGCGCGTCAGGCTCACGCGGGCTTCAGAATCCGATTGACCGCGCGGACGATCTCGTCCCACCGGCTGGTCTGCGCGGCAAGCTGTTGTCGGCCGGTCGTGGTCA
The DNA here is from genome assembly GCA_035315685.1 of Vicinamibacterales bacterium. GTDB lineage: Bacteria > Acidobacteriota > Vicinamibacteria > Vicinamibacterales > CAVVIG01 > QHWK01. Next base: position 25,092 of record DATFXR010000901.1, read on the forward strand.
GCCGGTAATAGCGAGCACGACGGTTGTTTTCCGATGTACCCCAGAACGAGGCGATCCAGCCGCGGTCCTCGAGCCGATGCAGCGCTGGATACAGCGATCCATGCTCCACCTGCAGCACATCGTCCGACTGGCGTTCGATCGCGTACGCGATGCTGTGGCCATGTGCGGCGCCGACCGCCAGGGTTTTCAGGATCAACAGGTCGAGTGTCCCCTGGAGCATTTCGCCTTGAATAGGCGCATTTCCTCGCTTCGGCATGGTCCAGGCATCATACTCCACTCGATCATCTACCGGAGTAGTTGGACGGAAGCGCGGAGAAAAAGTTTGCTGGACTCCGAGCGAGCTTCGGCGAGGCTCGACGCGTCCGAGGCGCGAAGGCGGCAGGGTGGCGACCTCGTCCGGCCTGCGAGGCCGGACCTAGATGTGCGCGCGCGCATGCAGGTGCGGCTGGCTCGCCCTCAGGATCGGCCGGAAAAGAACGAAGGCAGCGGCAGGTCGCGCATCGTGTGAAGCCCGGGCGAGGCGTTGATCACCCGGGCGATCGAGTTGACGACGATCGACGCGGTGGCGACGTCGCCATGAATGCCGCCGGCGATCCGCATCGACAGATTCGGCGATCCCTCGATCTCGACTGAATCGAACGTGTCCGGCGATCCGAGATACGCCTCCATGTGGAGCTTGATGACCGGCTCACTTTTACGGTAGCCGACGCCGTCCTGCACGATGCCGGCGACATATCCGGGATCGACGGCGAGGTATTCGCTCGAGATCGTCACCGTGGCAAGCTTCGGCTGGATCTCGTCGGTGATGCGATCGAGCGTCCAGCCGAGCGCATCGGCAATCATCGCGATCGACTCCGTCAAACCGACGTGGCGTACGCTGCCGTCATCGACCTTCTTCTGAAACTGCTCCGTCGTGAGGCCAGCGCCGATCTTCTGCTGGAACGGCAGCCGCCGAATCCGGGCGTCCTGCACGCGATTGACGACGACGCGGTCGACGCGTTCGCAGACCGCGGTGAGCGCAATCGGCAGCGCGTCCATGGCGAAGCCAGGGTTCACGCCGGTGCCGAGCACCGCCACCTTGGCCTTCTTCGCGGCGGCATGAATCTGCCGCGCCTGACGGATGTGGGTGTAGCCGGGATACGACAGCTCCTCGGTCGTCGACACGATCGGCTTCTTGTATTTCAGGATCGTCTCGATCTCCGGCAGAATGCTCTTGATCGACGAGCTGGTGCAGAGCACGACGACATCCGGCTTCGCCGCCTTCAACGCTTTTTCCGCGTCACCAGATACTTTCGCTCCGATTCGCTTGGGCAGACCGACGACATCGCCGATGTCGCGGCCGACTTTCGCTGGATCGATGTCGATCGCGCCCACGATCTTGAAGCCGGGACGCACGGCAACCTGTTTGACAATCGCCGCACCGATTGGTCCGAGCCCGAAGTGCATCACTTTGATGTTGGGCATAACCCGCGGATTATACTCACGAGCGATGGCGGCGGACCACCCGGGCGGGCTGACCCGCGAGCACGTGGTGTGGGCGTACCGCCTCCTGCTCGACCGCGATCCCGAGAACGAAGACGTGATCGGGCCGAAGCTGGCCGGCTCACGGGACACGAGCGAACTCCGGCGGCATCTGATGACGTCGGCGGAGTTCAGAGACAAGAATCCCGACTTCGCGCACACCAACGATCCGACGCTGGTCATCAAGGAGATCGCGCCGGGCGTGCGT
>DATFXR010000902.1:0-12706 GCA_035315685.1 Vicinamibacterales bacterium
CGCCGGCTCGACCCGGCTCAAGGCCGGCACCGCGACCAAGATCGTGCTCAACATGCTCACCACCGCGGCGATGATCCGCATCGGCAAGACCTACGGCAACCTGATGGTCGACGTCCAGATGGGATCGGAGAAGCTGAAGGACCGCGCCCGCCGCATCATCAGCATCGTCACCGGCCTCGACTACGACGCAGCCGACGCGCTGCTCCGCAAGGCCCACTGGAACGTGAAGGCGGCGATCGTGATGCAGAAGGGGCAGCTCACCCACGCCCAGGCGCTGTCGCGCCTCCGCCGCGCCCACGATTTCGTCCGCGACGCCATCGGTGAAGACGTGGAAGCACGGTTGAAGGAGCTGTTGAAGGTCGGATAGAGGAATTAAGAATTTGGAATTAAGAATTAAGAATGCGTGTCACGCTGTCACGCTGCAATGGTAGCGTCGCAACCGTGAACACGAATTCTTAATTCTTACTTCGTAATTCTCAATTTCGCGGCGGCAGCAGCGCGATCCAGCCACACCTCCGCGTTCGGATGCAGCTGCAGGAACGACGCCGGCAACCGCGGCGTGACCGGACCCTCGATCATCCGCTCCACGCACCGCGCTTTCGACGCGCCGGTGGCAATCAGCACGATGCGGCGCGCCTGAAGAATGGTCGCCATCCCCATCGACAGCGCCTCGCGCGGCACGGCCCTGACACGGTTGCCGAACAGCGCCGCGTTCGCGTGACGGGACGGCGGCCGCAGCCGCGCGACGTGGGTCCGCGCGGCGAGAGCGCGTCCGGGCTCGTTGAATCCGATGTGGCCGTTCAGGCCGAGCCCGAGGATCTGCACGTCGATGCCGCCCGCGCGCGCGATCGCGCGCTCGTAGCGGACGCACTCGCGCCGCACGTCGTCGGTTGCGCCGTTCAGAAAATGAATCCGCCGCGCCGTCAGGTTCACGTGGTCGAACAGGTGGTGGCGCATGAACGCCCGGTAGCTTCGCGGGTCGTCCGGCTCGATTCCCAGGAACTCGTCGAGGTTGAACGTCGTCGCGTGACGAAAGTCCACGCGCTGTGCGCGATACAGCCGGACGAGCTCTGCATAGAACGGAATCGGGGTTCTGCCGGTGGGAAGGCCGAGCACCAGTTGCGGATCGCGGCTCAGACCGGTCGCAACGTCGCGCGCAAGCGCTCGTGCGAGTGCGTCCGCGCCGCCAAAGACGCGGACGCGTGTCATGGCTGATGGCTAATGGCTAATGGCATACGGTGCGTGATCGATGAACCATCGCCATAGCCAGCAGCCATTAGCCCTCAGCCATGACGGGCTTGTACCGCGGCACCTGCGCCTTGCCGTGCGCCTCCGCGAGCGCGAGCCAGACGGCGCCGAGCGCCGGCTCCGCGGTGAGGATCTCGGTCTGGCTTCTCGGCGCGACCTCGACGAGCCGGCGCGGCAGCTCCTCGGTGAGCCACGACACCACGCGGAATGCGCCGCCGGCGAGGAAAAACGTGAACGGGTCGCCCCGCATTTCCAGCCGGGTCGCGACCGATCGTGCGGCGAGCACGAGCTCGTCGGTGGCGCGCTCGAGGATGCGCATCGCGACGGCATCCCCCTGTTCTGCGACGCGCTGGACGATGGGGCCGAGCGCGGCGACGCTCATGCGGGGCTGCTCGCGGTCGTACACGATCCGCGGCAGCCGCGAGACGTCCTTGACGTTGAAATACTCGAGGATCTCGCTCGACAATCCGGTCTCCGGGCCGCGGCCGTCGGCGCCGCGCATCACCGCGGCGAGCGCCTCGCGGCCGATCCAGTAGCCGCTGCCCTCGTCGCCGATCATGTGTCCCCAGCCCCCCGCGCGGGCGGCTTCGCCGGATCCGTTGCGGCCGTAGGCGATCGATCCGGTGCCCGCGATGAGAACGATCGCCGGATCGTCGCGAGCGCCCGCGACCATCGCGATCAACGCGTCGTTGACGACCAGGACGCGCGACTTGTAGCCGATGCGGCGCATGATCGCCCGCACCACCTGCGCTTCGTCCTCGCGATCGACGCCGGCGATGCCGAGGCAGATCGCCGCGGGCACGACCACGCGATCGCCGATCGCGCGCTCCATCACGTCGTGCAGCACCTTCTCGACGGCGAGCTCGCCGGCCGCGTGCAGGTTCGCACCGCCGCCGCGCGCCTCGGACAGAATCGCGCCGCGATCGTCCGCGAGGAGGCACACCGTCTTGGTGCCGCCTGCATCGATGCCGAGAACGTGCATGCTCCGACGATTCTATGTTACGCTCCGCTGCTTTTCATGCGCAGCGCCGCTGCCGGCTGACCTCCTTGGGTTTTTCCGCAATCGATTACGCCGTCCTCGCCGGTTACTTGATCGGGATCACCTGGTTCGGCAGCCGCTTCAGAAAATCGCAGCGCTCGGTCAAGGACTATTTCGTCGGCAACCGGCAGACGTCGTGGATCGTGATCAGCCTGTCGATCGTCGCGACCGAAACCAGCACGCTGACGTTGATCGGGGTTCCCGCCCTGGCCTACACGGTGTACGCGCGTCCGGAACAGGGCGGGAGCTTCACCTACCTGCAGGTCGTGGCTGGGTACATCGTGGCCCGATTCGTCATCAGCGCGCTGTTCATCCCCGCCTATTTCCACGGCGAGATGCTCACGGCCTACGAGCTGCTGAATCGGCGCTTCGGTTCGCGCGCCAAGCACTTTGCGGCGTCGCTGTTCCTGCTGATGCGCGCGCTCGCCGAGGGCGTGCGTGTCTTCGCCGCATCGCTGGTGCTCGCCGCAGTTCTCGGCGCGAGCGTTCCGGGTCTGCCGCAGCTGTGGCTCTGGTCGATCGTGATCGTCGGGCTGCTGACGATCGTCTACACCTTCGAGGGCGGCATCGCGGCGGTGATCTGGACCGACCTGGTGCAACTGGTGATCTACATTGGTGGCTCGCTGCTCGCCGCCTACATGCTCGTCACGCTGGTGCCCGGCGGATGGAGCGCCATCGTGGCCGATGCGCGCGCGGCGGGCAAGCTGCACGTGATCTCGCTGGCCCTCGATCGAAGCGTGCCGTTCACGTTCTGGGCCGGGCTCATCGGTGGTTGCTTCCTGACCATGGCGTCGCATGGCACCGATCAACTGCTCGTCCAGCGCCTCCTCACCTGCCGTAACCAGCGCGACAGCCAACTGGCGCTGATTGTGTCCGGGTTCGTGGTATTCGCGCAGTTCGTGCTGTTCCTCACCATCGGGCTGATGCTGCACGCCTACTACGCGACGCATCCGCTGCCGGCGATGGCGAGCAACGACGAGATTTTCCCGGCCTTCATCGTGCGTTCGCTGCCCCACGGGATCGCCGGCCTGGTGATCGCCGCGATCTTTGCCGCGGCGATGTCCAACCTGAGCGGATCGCTGAATTCGCTGGCGTCGACGACGGTTCTCGATTTCTATCAGCCGCTCGCGGGTAGCCGGGTGAGCGACGCACAACTGCTCGCGCTCTCGCGGCGGCTGACCGCCGCATGGGGAATCGTGCTGATCGCAATCGCGATCCTCGCGCGCGGCTGGGGCTCGGTGTTCACGGTCGGCTTGACGATCGCCTCGATCGTCTACGGTCCGATGCTCGGCGCGTTCCTGCTCGGCGTCCTCACGCGCTCCGCGACGGAGACGGGCGTCATGGCCGGGATCGGTGTGTCGCTCGCGGCGATGGTTGGTGTCAACGAATTCGCCGGACTGGCCTGGACCTGGTACGTGCTCGTCGGTACGGTGATTTGCGTAACGGTTGGCGCCGTGGTGAGCCGTGTCGCTCGCTGACGCGCATGCCGTGATTGATCGGGCCATCGCCGCGCGCGTCTTTCCAGCCGCGGCAGTCGAAGTGGGAACGGCGCGCGACATCGTCTGGGCCGGGGCATTCGGCTCTCTGACCTTCGATGCCGGTTCGAGCGCGGCGACGTCCGCCACGATCTTCGATCTCGCGTCGCTGACCAAGCCGATCGCGACGACGACCGTGATCATGGAGCAGGTGCGATCTGGCGCCATGACGCTCGATGCATCCGTGGCGGCAATCTTCGAGGACTGGCGCGGCGTCGATCGCGAACAGGTGACGGTCCGCGATCTGCTCGAACATGCGTCGGGGCTGCCGGCGCGCCTGGTCGATCGGCCACCCGCCACGCGGCGCGAGTTCGAGCACGGCATCGGCACGATTCCACTCGAATACGTGCCGCGCACGCGATCGGTTTACAGCGATCTCGGGTTCATCCTTCTGGGCTTTCTCGCTGCGGACGTCGGTGAGGCGCCGCTGGACGTCTTGTTCGATCGGATCACGGTCCGGCTGAAGCCGGACACTACCGCTACGGGCCGCGAGGGCGATCGGGCGGGCGGTGATCCTGTCCGTGATGGCGGTGGTGTCCGCCTTCAGGCGGACCGCGATCCCGGTAGTGTCCGGCTTCGGGCGGACCGTGATCCCGGTAGTGTCCGGCTTCAGCCGGACCGTGATCCCGGTCTGACGTTCGACGTACCGTCCACGCATCGGCATCTGACCGCACCGACCGAGCCGATGGACGGCGATCCTCGCCGGGGCCGCCGTCTCGTGGGCGAGGTTCACGACGACTACGCCGCGGCGCTCGGCGGCGTCGCCGGACATGCGGGCCTGTTTGGCACGGCTTCCGCGGTCGGCGCATTCGCGCGCCTGATGCTGCGCACCGACGACATGATCCGGCTGTTCACGACGAAGAGCAGCGTCCCCGACAGTTCGCGCGCGCTCGGCTGGGATACGATGCTGCCGACTTCGTCGTGCGGGACGCGCATGTCGGCCACGGCATTCGGCCACGTCGGGTTCACCGGCACCTCGCTGTGGATCGATCCGGCGCGCGATCGCTACGTCGTACTGCTGACCAACCGCGTGTGTGGCGGCGGCACGCTCGCCGAGATGCGCGAGGTGCGTCGCGCGTTGCATGACGCGCTCGGCGATGTGTGAGTCAGCCACCGTCGCGCGGCGCGACGTAGCGCGCCGCCTTCGCGCCGAAGGCGCTTCGGCGAGCCTCGGCCGGAGCTCGCGGACAGATCCGACGAGCGGAGGCGGGAAGGCTTCAGCCGAGCGACTGACATGACGTTATCGTTCGTCGACTGGCTCGTGATTGCCGCGTACTTCGCGCTGAACCTCGCCATCGGCCTCTATTACGCTCGCCGCGCCCGCGGCAGCACGACCGAGTTCTTCCTCTCCGGCCGTGACGTACCCTGGTGGCTCGCGGGCACGTCGATGGTGGCGACCACCTTTGCCGCCGACACTCCTCTCGTTGTCACCGGCATGGTGGCGCGGTACGGCATCGCCGGGAACTGGTTGTGGTGGAACATGGCCGCGAGCGGCATGCTCACCGTGTTCGTCTACGCGCGGCTGTGGCGTCGCGCGGGAGTGATGACCGACGTCGAGTTCGCCGAGCTGCGCTACGCTGGCGCGCCGGCCGCGTTCCTCCGCGGCTTTCGCGCGCTCTATCTGGGCATCCCGATCAACTGCATCATCATCGGCTGGGTGAACCTCGCGATGATGAAGATCCTGCAGGTCACGCTCGGCCTCGACAGCTCGGGCGCGCTCTGGGCGCTGCTCGCGATGCTGGTGTTCACCGCCTTCTACACGACGCTCGCCGGCCTGTGGGGCGTGCTGGTCACCGATCTCGTACAGTTCGTCCTGAAGATGGGGATGGTGATTGCGCTCGCCTATTTCGCGGTGCGCGCAACCGGCGGCCTCACCGCGCTCGAACAGCAGATCCGCGCGCTGGATGCGCCGTCCGGCGGCTCGCGGCTCGCGTTCTTTCCGTCGACCGACTCGGCGTGGATGCCGGCCATCACGCTCTTCGTCTACCTCGGCGTGAGCTGGTGGGCCAGCTGGTATCCGGGCGCCGAACCGGGCGGTGGCGGCTACGTCGCCCAGCGAATCTTCTCGGCGCGGACCGAGCGCGACGGTGTCTTCGCGACGCTCTGGTTCAACATCGCGCACTACGCGGTGCGGCCGTGGCCGTGGATCCTGACAGCGCTCGCGTCACTCGTCCTCTACCCTGCGCTTGCCGACAAGGAGTCGGGCTATGTCCGCACGCTGATGGATCCGGCTGTGTTTCCGCCGGCGTTGCGTGGCGTGATGCTGGCTGCATTCGCCGCCGCGTACATGTCGACCATCGGCACACAGCTCAATTGGGGCGCGTCGTACGTGGTCAACGATTTCTACCGCCGCTTCCTCCGGCCCGTCGCGAGCGAAGCGGAGTACGTCGTCGTCTCGCAGCTGGTGACGGTCGGGTTGATGCTCGTGTCGATCTACGTGACGCTGCACCTGGCGTCGATCGAACAGGCGTGGAAGCTGCTGATCGTCACCGGCGCCGGTACTGGAACGGTGCTGCTCCTGCGCTGGTTCTGGTGGCGGATCAACGCCTGGTCCGAAGTGTCGGCGATGGCGGTCGCCGCCGCGGTCTCGCTCTACCTCCAGATCGTGATGAAGTGGGACAGCGATCAGCCGCGCGACTTCGCCTACCTGATGATCGTGACCGTGACGATCACGACCATCGCGTGGCTCGCGGTCACGTGGCTCACGCGGCCCGAGCCGGACGACACGCTGCGAGGCTTTTATGTCCGCGTCCAGCCGTACGGGCCGGGCTGGAAGCCGATCGCGGCGCGCGCGGGGGCGACTGCCACCGCCCGCGGCTCACTCAGACGCGATCTCCTGAGCGCGCTGCTGGGGTGCGTGATGATCTACGGCGCACTCTTCGGCGTGGGTGAGCTCCTGTTGCGCAGCGCGACGCTCGGTTTCGCACTGCTCGCGCTCTCCGGCCTCGCCGCGGCGGCCATCGCGCGCAACCTCTCGTCTTAAGTGCGTATCCGCAGGCGGATAGTCAGCGTCCCCGCGGAGTCGGCGGAAAGATCGGCTGTGCCGGACCCGGACCGAAGCCGCGGCCGCCGCCGGGCGGGTTGTTCGGATTCTGGGGCGGACCGAAGGGACTCGGCCCGCGCTGCCCCGGCTCGTTGCCGCGTCCACGGCCAAACGGATCGTTGCCAGGTTGTTGACCGCGGCCGCCAGGACCACCAGGCTGCTGACCGCGCTGCGGCCCGCTGATCACGCCAGGCGGAGTCGTCCCGGTCTGGCCCGGCTGCAACTGCGGCGTGTAGATGAACGCCCATTCGTTGTAGTGATTGCGACCGTTGTAAAGGCGAATTGATTGTTCCTTGCTCTTGCTCGTCACGCCGGCAACGCCGGCCAGCGAACCTCCGACGCCGCCCGGCTGCGATCCGACCGGCTGCAGGCCGCCGCGGCTGCTCGGCTGCGAGGTGGACGGCTGCGGTGCCGTCGTCGACTGGCTCCCGCGCGTCGGAGCAGATCCGATTCCCGTCCCTGTTCCGGTGCCACTCCCGCCGATTCCCGTCCCAGTTCCAGTGCCACTCCCGCTGCCGGCGCCGCGGCCAGGTGCGGTGCCCCGCTGTCCGGGTGCGGCGGGCGCGCCGGGCAGATTCTGTCCTGGCGGGAGCACGACGAAGTCGTCGTTCGTGATCGGATCCTTGTACTTCTTCCGCAGGTAGCGCTGCTCGACGAGCAGGTCGACGTTGGGCGGATAGGCGTTGGCGAACTTGCGCTGATACATGCCTATCGCGTGGACGTATTGCAGGCCGCGGAACACGAGCTCATCTTCCTTCTCGCGCTGCGCCGTCTGCTTCCAGACCGGCATCACGACGGTCATCATGAGCGCCATGATGCCCATCGCGACGATCAGGGCCGCCATCGCGTAACCGTGCTGATTGGTGCAACCGTGTTCAGCCGGCTTCTCTTCTTGACCCGCTAACTTCATGGCAACTAAGATATTTACCTCCTTCATGGTATCACGTGCTTCGCGCACTGCTTTCCTCGCCGTTGTCGTGGCGACTGCGGCCGCTCTGTCCGTTGCGTGTCAGAGTGTGCCGCTGCTTGCGCCGTCGGGATCGACGATTACGTTGACTTCCGCCGCGAGCGTACTGCCACTCAACGGAACGGCCCAAATCATCGCTCAGCTCGTCGAGCAGGCGGGAACGCCGCCGCATGAAGGCACACGCGTCACCTTTACAACGACCCTCGGACGTTTTGACCCGCCGGACGTCGATACGGACGTAACCGGACGTGCGGTGACGACGTTCATTGCGGGGACCACCTCGGGCGTGGCCTCGATTACCGCCATCTCCGGCGGCACCGCGGTCACTCCGGCGAACGCCGTCACCATTCGGATCGGCGCTGCGGCCGTCGGCAGTGTGGGCCTGGCCGCGAGTCCAGCGACACTCCCTGCGACGGGCGGCACGACGTTGCTGACCGCCAGCGTCAACGACGCGAGCGGCAACGCGCTGCCTGGCGTGCCGGTCACGTTCGCGATCGACACGACGGTAGCCGGCGGCACCGGATCGTTCAGCGCCACCGTCGCCAACACTGATGGAAATGGCCGGGCGACGACGCAGTTCACCACGAACCGAACGACGACAGTGACTGCGACCGCCGGCGTTGCAACCTCGACCGGTGGCGGCGGCGGAACCGGAACGCCGCCGCCGACCACGACGTCCGCGCAGACGGCCAAGGTGATCGTCAACGTCAACACGACCGCGTCGATCACGGTGGGGACGCCGACACCTGCGACGCCGATCGTCAACCAGACGGTCACGCTGCCGATTACGTACGGCACCAGTACCACGGCCAGTCCGGTGACGAGCGTCAGGGTCGACTGGGGTGACGGCGCCGTTGCGACGATCACCGGACAGCCTGCGGCCGTGTCACATGCCTTTGGCCGCGCGGGCTCGTACCTCGTCGTCGTCACCGGCACCGACGCGCTCGGCGACACCACAACGACGACGACGTCGATCACGGTCAGCCCGCGACCGCAACCGACGGTCTCGATCACGGCGACGCCGGCGAATCCGCAGCCAGGCCAGGCGGTCACCCTCACGGCGGCCGTCACGCAGGGAACCACCGGTGCGACGACGCAATCGGTCTCCTGGGACTTCGGTGACGGCTCGCCGCCGTTCACGCTGCCGGGCAACTCGCTGAGCGCGTCGCACATCTACAACAACTCGGGGATTTTCATCGTGACGGCGACGGTCACCGATTCAACCGGGGCGACCGGGACCTCGTCGCTGCCGGTCGTCGTCGGCACCGGGTCGCCGGCGTCGTTCACGTTCACCGGCACGATTCACGGTCAGTCGACGTTCTTCGACGCATCGAGCTCGAGCGCTCCGACGCGTGGCGCCACGATCGTCGACTACACCTACGACTTCGGCGACGGCCACAACGCGTCGGGGCCGAGCCCGAGGCAGTCGAACGTGTACGCGGCTGCGGGAACCTACACGGTCACGCTGACCATCACCGATTCGGCGGGTCAGAAGGCGACGACAACCAAGCAGGTGACGATCACGTAAGCGTCGCGTCCGTCAATCACAGCCGGTTCGCGTCGGCGTCACGCTCGCGCGGATCGGCTGATGTTCTTTCGAGCAGACTTCTGCAGGTCCGGCTAAAGCCGGACACACAACCCGGTCCGGCAAGGCCTTTTTTCTGACGTTGTAGGCGAAGGCTTCGGGAGAGCGTCAGCGCGTCGCGATCGCAACGGTCGCTCGGCGAAAGCCGTCGCGCCAGGTCCATGCGAAACGCGTGGACACGACGGACGCGGAGAGATCGGCAGGAAGCAACCGCGGAATTCGCAGAGACCGCCGAGATCTATTTGTGCAAAAACACGAGAGACGTTCTCTGCGTTCTCAGCGTTCTCCGCGGTTGCTTTCCCGCTGCGACCGAGGTCCTATCAGTCCCACTCGCCGTACTTGGTGCCGTCGAGAGCGGTCGCGTCGGAGCCGCTCTTGACGTCGTACACGCCCGGTTCCGCGGTCGGATTGGCGGGATCGGGTTCGGCGGGCACGGTCTGCCAGCTGCTGGTGTTCTTGGTGAACGGATCCTCGGGCAGCTTGCGCAGGTAGCCGTCGCTGACCAGCGTGTCGAGGGTGCTCGGATACTGTCCCTTGTCCGCGTAGTACTGATCGATCGCGTCGCGCAGCCGGAACAGATCCTCTTTGAGCACCGCTTCCTTGGCGTAGGTCTGCGACGTCTTGTACTGGGTCATGCCCATCGTCGCGAGGATGACGATCAACATCATCACGACGACGAGCTCGATCATCGTGAAGCCGGATTCGACGTCGCGCAGGTGTTGAGCGTTCACGATCTTCCCCTACCAGTCCCGATATTTCGTTCCGTCCAGCGCCGTCCCTTCGAACGTCGTGTAGACGTCGAAGACGTTCTGTCCGCCCCAGCGCGTCGCGTCCGGCTTGTCCTGGTACGAGCGCATGCCCCACTCGGTCTTGTGCGTCATCGGATCGACCGGAATGCGCCGCAGGAATTTGAGCTTGCGGCCGGTGGCGTCGTTGGCCGCCGTCACGCCGTCGACCAGCGTCTGGAGATCCGGCGGATAGTTCTCGCTGCCGACCTTGAGGTCGAGCGAGCCAATCTGTCCCAGATCGGCCGCGTCCTTGTACTTGTCGATCGCCGTCCGCATCTCGCGCAGCGAGCGGCGCAGCTCGGCCTCGCGCGTGCGGCGCGAGGTCACCTTCGCGAGCGGCATGATCGCCGATGCGAGCACGACGACGATCGACGTCACGACGAGGAGTTCGACGAACGTGTAGCCGGCTGACGCACGCCCCCCGGAGCCCCACAACCTGCGCCGCCAATCCCCAATTGCCACGGCTCTATCCCCGTTCAGGTTCCCGCGTTCCCGATCCGCCAAGGCGGATCACCGATCACGCCAATCCCGAATCTCCAGCCTCGAATCCCGAATCCCTACTCCCGAATCCCGAATTCCCGAATCCCGAATCCCTATTCCCGAATCCCCCTCACTGTACAGTGATGGTGACGGGCGTAAACCGCAGTCCCATCGCCGCGCCGCCCGGACCGGTCGCCGTCCCGCTCAACGTCAGCGTCGCCGGGCCGGCCGCAATCGCATCGAACAGGATCGCGGCGAGCACGCCCGTACCCGAGGCGCCGGTTGCGTCGGCTCCGCGAGCCAGCGTGATGTCGATCCGGTTGCCGTTCACCTGCTGCGAGAACGTGACTGACACACCGCCCGCGCGCAGGAAGCTGCCCTCCTGCACGCTGCGGACACGCAGCTTCGTCGGATCGAAGATCAGCGTGAGCGTGACCGTCGAGAGCCGCGACGCGTCGGCGACGAGCAGCGGTACCGTGTACGGTCCGCCGCCCACGCGGAACGTCGTCGGACCCGAGATCAACACCTGCGCCGATCCAATGCCCGATGTCTGTGACGGCGCCGGAGGCGTCGCGGGCGTTGCGCCCGCACCAGCCGGAGGCGTCGCCGCTGGCGGATTCGCGGCCTCGGGAGTCGGCGCTGCGCCAGGCGGCGTGGCAGCCGGTGGCGTCGCGCCCGCGGCGGGCGCCGCACCAGGCGGAGTCGTTGCGGCGCCTGGCGCGGGCTGCGCGATTCCCGGAATTGCCTCCGGAGTCGCGGGAGGCGTCGGCGGCTGCGGCGGTTGTCCGGGTGTTGTCGGCACGGCAACTGTGCCCGGTATCGGCGTGCTGCCAGGCGGCGGCGTACCGGCGGCCGGCACCGGCGAACTGCCCGGCGGCAGGATGACGACGCTGCCGGGCGTGCGCTGGATGACCGTGGCGTTGCCTGGTCCGGGCGGCGCCGCGCCTGGCGCAGCAGCGGCCGGGGCCGCGCCTGCAGCGCCGGCAGCGGGCGGCGGCTCCTGTCGCGGCGGTTCGGGTACCGCGATGAGCGGCGGCGGCCCGCCAACGCCGAGATTCTGCTGCGACCCGATGTAGATCGGCTTCAGGTCGCTCTCCATGATCTCATGCGTCCGCACGATGTGCGGCGTCAGCAGCATCACGATATCGGTCTGATCCACGGTCGACGTGTTGCTGGAAAACAGCTGCTTCAACACCGGCACATGAATGGCGCCCGGGAATCCCTTGACGCCGTTCTGCTCGGTCTCCTGGAACAAGCCTGCCAGCAGGTTCGACTCGCCGTCGCGCAGTCGCAGCCTCGTGGTGACCGTGCGCTGCACGAAGGTCGGCACCGACACGCCGGCCACCGATCGGTCCTGCCCGACCTGGCTGTTGTCGAGCGTGACGTCGAGGCGGATGTCGCCTTCGAGCGTCACCGTGGGCGTCATGTCGATGTTCACACCGACGTCCTGATACTGATACGAACTGAGCGGATTGACGCCGGCGCCGCCGGTCGCAATCGGCGTGTAGCTGGTCGAGATCACCGGAATGCGCTGACCGAGACGCAGACTGAGCTTGCCGCCTTCGGCGCCGCGCAACTGCGGCTTCGCAATGATGCGGGTATGGTTGTCCGACTCGAGGAAGCGGACGACCGCCTGCGGCACCGTCAGGTAGAAGTCGGTCGTGCTGATGCCGCGCGAGATCGTGTTGAGATTGAACGCCGGCTGCACCGCCGCGGCCGCCGTCCCGGCAGCGGCGGCGGGAGGACTCGCACCTGTTCCAGGGGTGGTACCCGTGTTGGTGCCGCCGCTGGCCGACCCGGCGAACGGGTTGGTTTCGGGCGAAAAAATCGTGCCGATGGCGTAGTTCGAGAGTTCGAGGCCGTAGTTCTTCGTGCGGGACCGGTCCACTTCGAGGATCTCGACATCGACCACGATCTCGGCGCGCGGCTTGTCGTTCTGCTCGATGATCTTTTCGAGAATCTGCACCACCGAGCTCGTGCCGCGCACGGTCAGCGTGTTGGTCGTCCGGTTCGGCGCGATC
>DATFXR010000903.1:0-2538 GCA_035315685.1 Vicinamibacterales bacterium
ATCGTGAAGTCGGGCGAGTCGACGATGCGAATCGGCAGCTTCGTCTCGACGCCCGCGATGCGCTTGACGAGCGCGCTGACGTTCACGGCGTCCAGTCGCGGCGCCGGCAGCTTCGCCAGACGCGCATACGCGGTCGTGAACCGGCTCAACGAATCCGATCGCGCGGCGATCACCGCCAGCCCGCGCCGCATGTCGCCGATGGTTTCCGGGTCGGACGCGAACGGGCGATCCGATTCCGAGGCGCGGGTGAGCAGCGATTCGAGGCTGCCGGCGATCGACTTGATCGGCGCGAGCGAGTTGTTGATCTCGTGGCCGATGACGCGGATCAGGCGCTGCCATGCCTGGCGCTCTTCGTCGCGCAGCGGACGGCTGACATCGGCGAGCACCAGCAGCTGGTGCGGCCGTCCGCCCTGGCGGAAGGTCGTCCGCCGGACCTCGTAGCGGCCGGCGCCGCCGGGGAACGTCACATCCTCGATCCGCGGCGAATGGCCAATCAGGCACGGTCGCAGTCCGAGCTCGTCGGCGGTGCGACCGAGCAGCTGCTCGGCAGCCTGCGCGAGCAGCCGCTCGCCGGCACGGTTGACGAGACGCAGCGTGTGCGCGCCGTCGAAGGTGAACACCGCGACGTCGATCTCTACCATGACCGTGCGCAGGAGGGCGCCGGCCTCGAGCGCGCCGAGCCGCTGATCGTGGAGCGTCGAGGCCAGCACGTTGACCTCGAGCATGACGGCGCCGAGCGGGTCGTCGCCGCTGGCGCCGCGCGCGCGAATCGAGAAGTCGCTTTCGCGCAGGGCGGCGAGCAGGTTCGACAGCGTCTGCAGCGGCAGTACGACGCGCTGGCGCACGCTGAACGAACAACCGGTCCAGACGCCGACGATCAACACGGTCAGCGTCCATTGCACCTTCGGCGTATAGGGGCCGGTCCAGAGCAGGATCAGCGCGACCAGCGCCGCGGGCAGTCCGGCGACGAGTGCCAGCAGCAGGATCCGCTGGTCGAAACGGAGCCGCGCGTCGGGGCGGCTGGAGGCGGCATCGAGGGCAGAGGCCTCGAGCATCGCCTCCGCCGAGAGTTCGGATGGCGGCCTCACACGGCCATCCTACAATTAAGAATTAGCAAATTAAGAAGTAAGAATTCGCACCCACGTTCGCAGCGTGACACGAATTCTTAATGCTCAATTCTTGATTCTTAATTACAGGCCGTAGCGCTGCAGGCGTCGGTAGAGAGCGCTGCGGCTCAGTCCCAGCGCCTTGGCCGCCTGGCTGACGTTGCCGTCGAAGCGCGCCATGGCCTTCTTGATCAGGAATCCCTCGACGTCTTCGAGGCTCATGTCCTCGATGCGTGAGGTCGCGTCGCGGTCGATGCGCAGTCCGAGCTCGCCGGCGCGGATCGAGTTGCCCTGCGCCATCAGCACGCCGCGTTCGACCGCGTGATCGAGCTCGCGGATGTTCCCGGGCCACGGATGATCGAGCAGCGCCTGCAGCGCAGCGGGTTCGAAGCCGATCAGGTTCTTGCGATAGCGCTGCGCGTGCTGCTTCAGAAAATGCGTGGCCAGCGCCGGAATGTCTTCGCGGCGCTCGCGCAGCGGCGGCAGCTGAATCTCGATCGTGTTCAGCCGGAAGAGCAGATCCTGCCGGAAGCGCCCGGCGGCGACCTCCTCGGCGAGGTTCGAATTCGTCGCCGAGATGATGCGGACGTTGACGTGGCGCGTGCGCGAGGAGCCGACGCGTTCGAAGTCGCCGGTCTCGAGGACGCGCAGCAGCTTCGGCTGCAGGTTCAACGGTACGTTGGCGATTTCGTCGAGGAACAGCGTGCCGCCGTCGGCGAGCTCGAACCGTCCGACACGATCGGTTTTGGCGTCGGTGAACGCCCCCTTCACGTGGCCGAAGAGCTCGCTTTCGAAGACGCCTTCGGAGAGCCCGCCGGCGTTGACGGTGACCAGTCCCTTGCCGGCGCGTGCCGACACGGCGTGAATCGCCTGTGCGACGGTGCCCTTGCCGCTGCCGTTCTCACCGGTGACGAGCACGTTTGCTTCCGACGGCCCGACCCGTGAGATCAGCTCGAGCACCGGCCGCATCGACACCGCCTCAGCGATCAGCAGCGGCCGGACATCCGGCCTGAGCGATCGATTCTCCGCCTCGAGTCGCTGCTGCCGGCGCAATGCGCGGGCCAGTTCGACCTGCGTGCGCAGAATCGTCAGCAGCCGGGCGTTCTCCCACGGCTTCTGGACGAAGTCGCGCGCGCCGCGGCGCATCGCTTCGACCGCCACTTCGACGCTGCCCCACGCCGTCATCACCACGACCGGCAGCGTCTGATCGTGTGCGCGCAGCTGCGACAGCAGATCGAGCCCCTCCTGACCTGACGTGGTATCGCGCGCGTAGTTCAGATCCATCAGCACGGCGTCGTACTCGTCGGTGTCGATCGCCTCGAGAATCGCCGCCGGGGATCCGGCCGAGTCGATCTTGTAGCCTTCGCCCTTGAGCAGCAGCCGCAGCGCCTCGAGGACATCGGGCTGATCGTCGGCGATGAGCACGCGCGGC